>CACCEJ010000005.1 GCA_902545035.1 uncultured Pelagibacteraceae bacterium
CATCGAGTATTGAAATGGCATCAAAAGGTGACTTAGGAATTGAGATAGACCTAACAAAAGTTCCATGTAGAGAAGAAAAAATGACACCTTATGAAATTATGCTTTCAGAAAGTCAAGAAAGAATGTTGATCGTATTAGAGGAAGGTAAAGAAAATGAGGCTAAAAAAATTTTTGATAAATGGAACTTAGATTTTGCTGTTATAGGAAAAACTACAAATACAAAAAATATAGAACTCTTTTTTGAAAATAAAAAAGTAGCTGAAATACCAATAGACTTTTTGGCAGAAAATGCACCCACATGTGATCGAAAATGGGTCAAGGCTGATCTTCCAAAAAAAAATAATTTTTCCAAGGATCGTTTTAAACCACTAAACTTAGGAGATTGCTTAAAAAAAATTTTGACTGATCCTAATGTTGCAGACAAGGAATGGATTTGGAGCCAATATGATCACACAGTTATGGGAGATACTATTCAAAAACCCGGCGGCAATGCTGGAGTTGTAAGGGTTCATGGTACAAACAAAGCAGTAGCTGCATCGGTAGACTCATCGGCTACCTATTGTTACGCACACCCTTTGACTGGTGGTAAACAAATTGTATGTGAGAGCTGGAGAAATATGATTTCTGTAGGCGCTAAACCTATAGCAATAACGAATTGTCTTAACTTTGGAAACCCTGAAAAAGAAAAAAATATGGGTGAATTTGTAGAATGTGTTGAGGGAATTACTCAGGCATCAAAATATTTAAATTATCCAGTGGTTTCAGGGAATGTATCTTTTTATAATGAGACTAAAGAAAAAGGAATTAAGCCAACACCTTCCATAGGAGGCATTGGTTTACTAACTGATTATAAAAAAATGATTTCAATGGAATTAAAAAACTTTGGTAATTATCTTTTAGTAATAGGTAAAACCGAGGGTCATTTAGATCAATCAGTTTTTGCAAGAAATTTATTATCAGAATTTAAAGGTCCACCTCCAGAAATAAATTTATTTAATGAAAAACAAAATGGACTGAGTATTTTAAATTTAATAAAAAATAATCTTATAGAGACGTGTCATGATATTTCCTTAGGTGGAATTTTAACTGCTGTATCAAAAATGTGTATTAAAGGAGATAAAGGCTTAAAAATATTTCCCGTGGATGGTTTAGTAAATAAATTTGAGTATTTTTTTGGTGAGGATCAGGGGAGATATTTAATTGAAATTAAACCAGAAAATTTAGAAAAGGCTGAAAAACTACTAAAAAATGATTCAATTCATTTTGACAAACTAGGTCTGGTTGAAAGAGATCAAATCACATATGGAAATGATCTAAAAATATCAATTGACGATATCAAACAAGACTATAAAAAATGGTTAAAGGAATATATGGTTAACTAATGGCAATGGATTTAAAAGAAATTGAAAGATTAATCAAAGAAGCATTACCGGATGCTAAAATAGAAATTCAAGATCTGGCAGGGGATGGCAACCACTATTCGGCCATAGTAATTTCGTCGCAATTTGCAGGAAAAAGTAAAATACAGCAACACAAGATGGTATATAATTCACTTAAAGGTAAAATGGGGAACGAATTACATGCATTAGCTGTCAAAACCAAGGAGAACTAAATGAATGATCAAATAAATGAATTAATTAACAATGAAATAAAAAATAATGAAGTGTGTTTGTTTATGAAAGGAACTCCAGATGCTCCTCAGTGTGGTTTTTCAATGGCTGTAACTAATATATTAAAAATACTTGAAGTAAATTTTAAAGGTGTAAATGTTCTAGCAAATCAGAGTTTAAGAGAAGGAATTAAGGTATTTAGTGATTGGCCGACTATTCCACAACTATATGTTAAAAATGAATTCATAGGTGGTTGTGACATAGTTAAAGAGATGTATGAAAGTGGTGAATTAGCAAAACTATTTGAAGATAACGGAATTGAATTTAAAAAGAAAAGCTAATAGATTCTATTTATTTTATAAATGATCTTATTTTTTTTGAAAAATATTTCTTAATTAATTTTAAAACAGATATTTTTTCATTAACATTTGTGATTTCTTCATTTATATGAAATTTAATACTTTCTTCCCAAATTAATTCTATTACTAAACTTTCTCTAAAATACTCATTCAGTTTTTTTATTGTACCTACAGTTAAAACAGGTTCAAAATATTGAACTTTTTTGCAAATATTTATTTGACCATCAACATCATCAAATACCAAATGCCATAAATGTGCTTTTTTATTTTCAAATACTAAATTATCTTCAAGTCTCGTGGGAACTTCAATATAACCTTTTTTTCCAATTCTAGATAGTTCATTTAAAAAGTAAGAAACATCTTCTACATGTTCAACAACATGAGATGCAATAACAAAATCAAATTCTTTATCTTTAAATGGTAATTTTTTTCCATCAATCTTAACAAAAGATTTGTCTTTATAATGGTCAGCTAAATCTAATATATCACAAACTGTAGTTGCATACTTATTAGCACCATATCCACAACCAATATCTAAAACATTCCAGCTTGAATTTTCGGAAAGGATTTTTTCTATATGAATTTTTGATGTTCTTTTTATCAAAAGTTATTATCTTGAATAATACTCAATTACTAAGTTTGGTTCCATCACAACAGGATAAGGAACTTCCTCAAATTTAGGTACTCTTACAAATTTTACTTTTTTATTTTTTTCATCTAATTGTAAATATTCAGGAACTTCTCTTTCTTTATTTGCAAGTGCAATGTCTATTAAAGCTAATTGTTTAGATTTATCTCTTATTTCAATACTATCTTCCTCTTTAACTTGATAGCTTGATATATTAACTTTTTTTCCGTTTACTTTAACATGACCATGGTTAATTAATTGTCTTGATGAAAATATTGTATTTGACAATTTTGATCTATAAATAACAGCGTCCAATCTTCTCTCTAGTAATCCTATTAAATTTTCGGCTGTATCACCTTTTTTCATAATAGCTCTTTTATACATGTTTCTAAATTGTCGTTCATTCATGTTACCGTAATAGCATTTTAATTTTTGCTTAGCTTGAAGTTGAATTCCATAGTCTGATGGCTTTGAAGATTTCGTTTGACCATGCTGCCCGGGAGGATATGCTCTTGTATTAAATGGGCTTTTAGGTCTTCCCCATAGATTAACCTTAAGTCTTCTATCAACTTTGTGTTTTGAGTTTAATCGTTTTGTCATATGTTAATATTGGGTCTTATAGACATCAAAATATTTTTGTCAATCAAGGTTTTTTTGTTAGTCCAGCGAATACACTTGATAAAATGCGTATTTCTTTTTGAGAAAGTTCCATTTTATAAAAAATACTTCTTAAATTTTCTAACATTATGGGTTTTTTTGCTTTTTGTTTAAAAAAGTTTTGTTTTTCGAGGTTTGCTAAACAGAAATTTAACATTGTAGAGATTTCATTTTTGGTTGCTTTTTGTATTTTTTTTGACTTTTTAAAACTAGTATTTTTTTTTGAAATTATACTAGAAACTACCTGAGCGACAATAACTAAACTGTGAGATAAGTTTAAAGATCTAAAATTTTCATTACTTGGAATTTGTAAAGTGTAATCAGCATAACTTATTTCATTATTTGATAATCCTGAAGCTTCTGATCCAAATAAGAAACTTACCTTTTTTCTAAAATCTATTTTTTTTAAACCATTTAATGAAATATGTTTTATGTTTTTGTTTCTAAATCTTGCAGAAGTAGCAATTAAAATATCAGTTTTATTCAATGATTTTTCTAAATTTGAAAAAATTTTAGCATTTTTTATAATATCTTTAGCTCCAACTGAAGTTGCTAAAATTTTGTCATTTGGAAATAAAGCTTTTGGCTCAATTAAATATAAATTTTTAAAACCGAAATTTTTTATTCCTCTTGCGCATAATCCAATATTTTCAGATAGTTGAGCTTTGTGTAATATAAATGTAATATTGTTAAAATTCATTATGCACTTGCAGGTGCATTGTCTTTAAATAATTTATAGTCAAGACTATCTATTAAAGCTTTAAATGATGCATCTATAATGTTTGGAGAAACTCCAATCGTAAACCAGCTTTTACCATTAGAGTCGGTACTTTCAATTGATACTCTTGTAACAGCTTCTGTTCCTGTATTCAGAATTCTAACTTTATAATCAACCAATCTTAAGTCTTTAAGATAATTTGAGTATTTTGATATTTTTTTAATATTATTCCTTATAGCATTGTCTAGTGCATTTACCGGTCCGTTACCCTCTCCTTCACATACAATTGTTTCTCCATCCACTTCCAATTCAGCTTTAGCAGAAGATATAATGCTCCCTGTGGAGTTTTTTTTAACAGATACATCGTAAGCTTTAATGATCAAATATCTTGGAATCTCTCCAACGATTCTTCTTGCTAACAGCTCAAATGAGGCATCTGCACCATCATAACTATAGCCAATAAATTCTCTTCCTTTTACCTCTTCGAGAAGTTGTTTAATTTTTGGATCATTTTTTTTAATATCAATTCCAATTGTTCCTAACCTTGATAGAATATTTGACTGACCCGCTTGATCTGAAACAACAATGTTTCTTGCATTGCCAACTTGTTTTGGATCAATATGTTCATAAGTTTTAGGATCTTTTTGTACTGCTGAGACATGCATACCACCTTTATGTGAAAAAGCTGCAGCTCCAACATAAGGTAAATGTTTATTAGGCTTTCTATTTAAAATTTCATCTAATAATCTTGAACATTCAGTTAAATGTTTAATATTTTCTTCTTTAATATTTATTTTATATTTTTTATTGAATTCACTTTTTAAATATAATGTAGGAATTAAAGACATTAAATTTGCATTACCACATCTTTCACCTAAGCCATTAATTGTACCTTGCACTTGTCTTACACCTGCTTGAATAGCAACAAGTGAATTTGCAACAGCATTTTCAGTATCATTATGTGCATGAATACCTAAATTTCCCCCTGGAATATGTTTTGATACATCTGTAACTATTTCAGATATCTCATGAGGAAGTGTTCCACCATTTGTATCACATAAAACTATCCATCTAGCACCCGCATCATATGCAGATTTAATACAACTTAGAGCATATTCCTTATTTGATTTATATCCATCAAAGAAATGTTCAGCATCAAACATGAATTCTTTACCAGAGTTTACTATATGCTTTGCGCTCTCTCTAATATTTGTTAAGTTTTGATCTTTTGATATACCTAAAGCAACATCAACATGAAAATCCCAAGACTTTCCAAATAAACAAATAGAGTTAGCCTTAGAGTTTATCAATGATGAAATCATTGGATCATTTTCTGCGCTGTGATCTGATTTTTTTGTCATTCCGAAAGCTGTTAATATTGAATGATTAAAAGAATGTTTTTTATTAAAAAACTCTGTATCTGTAGGGTTAGCACCTGGCCAACCACCCTCGACATAATCAACTCCAAGATTATCCAATGCTAATGAAATTTTTTCTTTATCATCTAAAGAAAAATCAACACCCTGAGTTTGAGCTCCATCTCGTAAAGTTGTATCAAATATGTAAATTTTATCCGACATTATTTAAATTTCCACGAGGTTTTACCATCTTTATCCTCTATTTGAACTCCTTTTTCATAAAGTTCATCACGTATTTTGTCAGCCAATTTGTAATTTTTGTCCTCTCTCGCTAGATTACGTTCTTTTATTTTATTCTTTATGAATTCTTCACTTATATTAGATTTTTCTTTTTTGAAGTTAATCCATTCCTCCTTGGTTTCAGTCAGTAATCCTATAAAATTACAAGCGGAAACAAATTCTTTTTTATCTTCAAAATTATCTGACTGAGATTTTTCATAAAGTTTATGTAGGTTGGCTATATACTTTGGAGTATTTAAATCATCATATAATGGATAGAGGTCATCGTCAGAGATGAGTTTAGGTTTATCTAGTTTAATATAGCTACTATACCATTTATCAATTGTCTTTTGACTTTCTTCTAAAAGTTTTTCATTCCAATCCAAAGGCTGTCTATAATGTGTACTCATTAAAGCTAATCTTACAGCTTGACCATTAACTTTTTTTTTAAAGTCTTTAATCTTTAAAATATTTCCTTGAGATTTAGACATTTTTTCATTTGATAAAGTAATAAAACCATTATGTACCCAATAATTTGATAGAGCTTCTGTTTCATTTGCGCATCTTGATTGAGCGATTTCATTTTCATGATGAGGAAATATTAAGTCTCTACCACCGCCATGAATATCAAACTTATCACCAAGATATTTTTTTGACATTACTGAACACTCTAAGTGCCAGCCCGGTCTTCCCTCCCCCCAGGGAGATGGCCAACTTGGTTCATCTTCATTTGATGGTTTCCAAAGAACAAAATCCTCAGCATTTTTTTTATTAGTTGACACTTCAACTCTTGATCCAGATATTAAATCTTCAATTTTCTTGTTTGAAAGTTTTCCATAATCATTAAATTTGTGTACTTCAAAATAAACATGTTTTTCACTTACATATGCAACACCTTTGTTAATTAAATTATTTATCATCTCAATCATCTCAGTTATATTTTCTGTTGCCTTTGGTTGAAAGTTAGGCTCTTCACAATTGAGATATTTGCAATCTTCTTGGAAATTTTTATTTATTTTATTTGTTAAGTCCTTGATTGTAATATTTTTATCTTTAGCTGATTGAATTATTTTGTCGTCAATATCAGTAATATTTCTAACGTAAGTTACTTTATCTTTTCCATACTTACACTTTAAAACTTTAAAAAGGATATCAAAAACTACCAAAGGTCTGGCGTTACCTATATGTGGATCGTCATAAACTGTTGGGCCACAAACATACATTTTAATATTTTTATGATCTATTGGTTGAAAATTTTCTTTTTTTCCACCATAGCTATTTGTCAAAAAAATATCTTTATTCATTTACCAAGGAATATACTTAAATTTTAGATTTGTGAATCTATTTGATTAATTGGGAATCTTGCATACTGGAATTGGATCCATTTTATGCAAATTTGCGTTTCTTATTTGAATATATTTTTCTCTATTTTTAGAATTTTCATTTTCCATGGCTTCTTCAAGTTCTTTATAACTTAGTCCAAGCTGACCTTCATCAGTTCTTCCATCATCCCATAACCCATCTGTTGGAGGGGCATCAATTATTTCTTGTAAAATTTTCAGTTCTTTTCCTAATTCCCAAACTTCAGTTTTATTGCAATCTGCAATCGGCGATATGTCTACACCACCATCACCATACTTTGTATAAAATCCTACCCCAAAATCCTCAACTTTATTTCCTGTGCCAACAACAATGCCATGGTTGGCTGCTGCTACTTGGTAGAGAGTAGTCATTCTTAATCTTGCTCTCGAATTTGCCATACCATGCAAACTATTAAAATCTTTTAATGTATTTTCAAATGTAGAAAAAAGATTATCAAGTTCAACTGTAATACCTTCAACGTTTTTAAAATTTTTTTTTAACCATTCCTGATGTTTTAAACTTAAATCATGTTGTGTGCTTTTTTGCTTTATAGGCATAGACAAAACTATAGTTTTTAGTCCTGTCATAGCACTCAATGTGCTTGAAACTGAAGAGTCAATTCCTCCAGAAATTCCAATAACCAAAGACTTTGCTTTTTTTGGCATTGAATTTACATAATTTAGTATCCAATCTTTGATAAATATAACTTTTTTGCCCGTCTCCATATAGAAAATATAATAATTTATTTAAAAAATTAAATGATTAAGATGCCGCTCTAATGCCATTTTTTGCATACAAGGTATTCTTTTTAATCTCATCAGAAATTAAAAAAGCTAATTCAAGTGCTTGGTTGGCATTTAATCTTGGATCGCACTGTGTATGATACCTGCTAGACAAATCTGTATCTGATATTTTTTGTGCACCACCAGTACATTCTGTCACATTTTGTCCAGTCATTTCAATATGAAGTCCTCCTGCGTAAGATCCCTCACTTTGATGAACTCCAAACACATTTTTTACTTCATTCAAGACGTTATTAAATGGTCTTGTCTTAAATCCTGTTGTTGATTTAATTGTATTTCCATGCATCGGATCACATGACCAAATAACGTTTATTCCTTCTTTTTTAATACCTCTAATTAATTTAGGTAAAAATTTTTCAACTTTATCATGTCCAAAACGAGATATTAATGTGATCTTACCTTTTTCATTTTTTGGATTAATCAATTCGCATATCTTTGCAATCTCAGACGGGTCAGATGTTGGTCCGCACTTAATTCCAATTGGATTTTCTATTCCTTTACAAAATTCAACATGGCCACCATCAATTTGCCTTGTTCTATCACCTATCCAAACAAAATGGGCTGATGTATCATGATATTCGCCAGTTGTTGAATCTATTCTAGTCATAGCTTCTTCAAATGGTAAATGTAAAGCCTCATGTGATGTCCAGAAATTAACAGTGTAAAGTCTTCTATTAAAGTCAGAAGTAATACCGCAAGCTTCCATGAATGCTAGAGCATCGGCTATTTTATCTTCTAATTCCTTAAATTTTTTAGCTTGTGCTGCAGACTTTATATATCCCAAATTCCACATATGAACATTTTTTAAATCTGCAAAACCACCATTAGAAAATGCTCTCAATAAGTTTAAAGTTGATGCTGATTGTGAATAAGCTCTGAATAGTCTCTTTGGATCATAAGCTCTTCCTTTTTCAGTAAATTCTATAGAATTAATATTGTCTCCCAAATAGCTAGGAAGTTCAACGTCTCCAATTTTTTCTGTTGGCGCACTTCTTGGTTTTGAAAATTGTCCAGCTATTCTTCCAAGTTTAACAACTGGTAAAGATGCTGAATAAGTTAGAACTAAAGACATTTGTAACATTAATTTAAAATAATCTCTTATATTGTCAGGGTGGAATTCTGCAAAACTTTCAGCACAGTCACCACCTTGTAACAAAAATGCTTTTCCATCAACAACATTTGCTAATTGATCTTTAAGATGTCTTGTTTCCCCAGCGAATACTAATGGAGGAAAATTTTTTAATTTATTTAAAACGAGATTTAGTTCAGCTTCGTCCTTATATTCCGGAATGTGTTTAACCGGGAAATTTCTCCAACTATTTATTTTCCATTTTTTCATAATTCAATCTCAAGGTGTATATATATCTGATTTTTTCAAAAAAAAATAAATTTTTTGTAAATTTAATAAATAATATTTTTGTTTATAATAGCTCTCTAAACTAGCTAAATTTAATCAATTAGCTATTCTGAAAGCTAACATACCAAGTATTTCTCTAAAAAAAGTGTTAAAATTATATAGATTATTAGCAACATCAAAAACTTGGTAACTGTTAATTAAAGGTGTTTTAGAAATAGATATAAAGTTAACACCATAAGGTAAAACTTTTATTCCTTGTTTTTTAGCAATCATCATTGACCTTTTCATGTGATAAGCAGATGTGACAAGAAGTGTTTCCTTGTGTTTTAAATTCAATTCTTTAATTTCTTTAAAGTTTTCTATTGTATTTCTTGATTTACCAATAAAATACAAACGATCCATATCAAAGTTAAGATCTTCATAAAGTTTTTTAGCTAAAGTAGGATCATCATTAAATTCATTTTTAACCAAATAAGCATTTCCTCCTACGTAATAAATATTAGAATTAGGATATTTATATGCCAATCTTATTGAAGCAATTATCCTTTTATCTTCTCCAGACAAAACAACAATATTTTTAATATTTTTATGTTCTTTTTTAACTATAAATTCTTTTTCAAGATATTTAAGGCCAAGTAATCCAGTTGGAAAAAATGCTATAATTATTATTAATGAAATATTAATTATTAGAAGATTTAATAGAAATCGATTTTTACTTTTTAAAAAAAAAATAAATAAAAATATTAATATTAAAAATAGAAAATTACTTGGATTTAATAATGGACCTAAAATTTTTGATAAGTAATAATACAATTTATTCTACAGTTACAGATTTTGCTAAATTTCTTGGTTTGTCTATATCGTATCCTTTTTCAAGAGCAGAATAAAATGCTAATTTTTGAAGAG
Source organism: uncultured Pelagibacteraceae bacterium (assembly GCA_902545035.1). GTDB lineage: Bacteria > Pseudomonadota > Alphaproteobacteria > Pelagibacterales > Pelagibacteraceae > Pelagibacter. The sequence goes on from CACCEJ010000005.1 coordinate 10,038, forward strand.
GTATAGTAATTAAAAAAGGTGTTAATTCATCATCAAATTTATCTACAGCAATCTGTTCCCAAATATTTTCAGAAATTATTTCATCATTATTTTTGTTAGTTATTAATAAAACTTTGGCTCCTCTAGCAATAACTTCCTGCATGTTAGATATTGTTTTTTTATAGTGTTCATCCCTAGGAGCTAAAACTACAACAGGCATACCTTCCTCAATCAAAGCCAAAGGACCATGTTTCATTTCACCTGCTGGATATCCCTCAGCATGAACGTAAGCAAGTTCTTTTAATTTTAGAGCACCTTCAAGTGCAATTGGATATGAATATCCTCTTCCCAAGAACATTGATCCTTTAGCATTTGCAAATACTTTTCCAATATTTATTAGATTATTTTCTGAACTCAGCGTTTTTTTTGTTGAATTTGACAAAGAAAGTAAATTTTTTATTTTTGATTGATAGTCCTTTTTAGTAATATATTTTTGATGATAGGCTATTTTTGTTGTTAATATATATAAAACCAACATTTGACCAAGAAAAGCTTTTGTAGATGCAACACCAACTTCTTGACCGCAGTAGATTGGTAAAACTAGATCAGCAACTCTTGCTATAGAACTTTCAACTACATTCACAACAGCACATGTTTTCATTTTATTTTTTTTACATAAATCTAAAGCTGCGTAAGTATCAGCAGTTTCTCCAGATTGAGATACAAATAAGTAAAGACAATCTTTTTTAAAATTAACTTTGCGATACCTAAACTCAGATGCGATATCAACGGTTACATCTAAATTGGTATTTTTTTCAAACCAATATTTCGCAACTAAACAAGAGTGAAAAGCAGTGCCACAGCCAATTAATACAAGTGATTTTAATGAGCTTATTTTCCATGGAAAATTATGAATATTAATTTCCCTGTTATATTTATCTACATATTCATTTATACAATCTTGAATAGTAAAAGGCTGTTCATCAATCTCTTTTTCCATAAAATACTTATAGTCACCTTTATCATAACTAATTGCTCCTTGAGATAAGTTGAGAATTTTTTTGTTGATTTTTTTTCCTTCACTTTCATAAAATTCAATTTCTTGTTTTTTGATTATGCAAAATTCTCCGTCTTCTAAATATGAAATTTTGTTTGTCATCGATTTAAGTGCGTATGAGTCAGATCCTAGATAATTTTCATTTGGACCGTATCCAACAGCTAGAGGTGATCCTCTTCTAGCTCCAACAATTAAATCTTCTCTGTCCTTAAATAATATTCCAAGAGCAAAACTTCCATGAAGTTTTTTTAAAACTTTAATAATTGTGTCTTTTAACGAATTTTTTTTTAAATAATCTGTGACTAAATGAGCAATAACTTCTGTATCAGTTTGGGATTTAAATAAATAACCTTTTTTTTCTAAATGTTTTTTTAAAATTGTAGAATTTTCGATTATACCATTATGAACTACGGAAACTTGTTCAGACGAATGAGGGTGGGCATTTGCTTTACTTGGTCTTCCATGTGTTGCCCATCTTACGTGCCCTATTCCAATTTCACCTCTTAGACTAAATTTTTGTATATTTTTTTCTAAAGTATCTACTCTACCTTCACACTTAACTTCATTGATATTTCCACCATTAAGTGTAGCTATCCCGGCAGAGTCGTAACCTCTATACTCAAGTTTTTTTAGCGAATTAACTATTCTGCTAGTAACCTCTTTTGTACTTATAATTCCAATAATTCCACACATTTATTATTTTTTTCTTGTGTAATTTTTAACTTCAATTTGCGCTGATCTTGTTAAAGCTAATGAGTTTTTTGAAACTTTCTTTGTAATAACTGAACCTGCTCCAATTATACTTTTTTTTTCAAGCTTAATTGGGGCAACAACTGATGAGTTTGATCCAATAAATACTCCATCCTCAATTATTGTTTTGCTTTTTTTTACTCCATCAAAGTTACATGTAATCGTACCAGCACCAATGTTTACTTTTTTACCTAATTTTGTATCTCCAATGTACGAAAGATGATTTAATTTTGATTCTTTGCCAATAATACTTTTTTTTATTTCAACAAAGTTTCCAACCTTAGATCCTGATTTAAGAATTGTTCCCGGTCTCAATCTTGCGTAAGGTCCAACATTTACATTTTTTTCAATTTTTACTCCCTCTAGATGAGAGAATGATAAAATTCTTACATTGTTACCAATTGAAACCTTATCAGCAATAAATACATAGGGATCAATAGTTACATTTTTTCCTATTTTGGTGTCTTTAGAAAAAAAAACTGTCTCGGGTGCAATCATTTTGACACCCTTTTCAATAAATTTGTTTCTTAACTTAGTTTGTTTATCTGTTATTTTTTTTTGACTCATTGATATTTTTATATATTTGAGTATTAGTTTAATTAATTCACAATTTATTTCTTAATAATACTTTTTAAATGACACAAAAATTAACAATTCTTTTTGATTTAGATGGTACCTTGATTGACACAGCGCCAGATTTAATAAGAGCACACAATCATGTTATGAGAAAATTTGGTTATCCGACGAAAACTTTAGGTGAATTAAAAAATGCTGTTGGTAGAGGTGCAAAAGCAATGATGGCAAAAGCTAATGGTCAATGGAAATGGTTTGATGAAAAAATTCAAAATGATATGACAAATGAATTTTTATCTTACTATGGGGATAATATTTTGCATGAAAGCAAGTTAATAAAAGGGGTAAAAGAATTTTTAAATTGGTGTAAAAAAGAAAATATTTCTATGGCTGTATGTACTAATAAGACTGAACATCTTGCTGTTGATCTTTTGAAAAAAATTGGGATTTATAATTATTTTGAATATGTTGCAGGATACAATACTTTTGAATATTGCAAGCCAGACCCTAGACACTTAACCACAACTTTAGAAATTTTAGGTGGTGAGATAAATAAATCAATTATGATTGGAGATAGCGAAACAGATGCAAATGCAGCTAAGGCTGCGGAAATACCAATAATTTTGCTTAAATATGGATATACAGAAAAAAAATCTGATGAAATTTATCATAATCACTTAGTTAAAGACTTCGTGGGTATAGAAAAAATTATAACTGAATATCTTTAATATTGATATATTTGATTTAAATATTAAAACAAAATCATAAGCAAGGAATTATTTTGTTATTAAACACTGTTAAAGTATACCCGTCAAAAGTTAAACTTCCAAAGAAGAAACAACTTGCTTGGAAAATTGCTGAGATTGCCTCTGACAATACTAAATTAAATAATGATGCGATAGAAATGTCTATTAATAGAATAATTGACAATGCTTCAGTCGCTATTGCTTCATTAAATAGAAAACCAGTTATATCTGCAAGAGAAATGGCAAAAGCTCATTTAAGGAAATCAGGTTCAACTCTATTTGGTATAAATTCTAAAATAAAATTTGATGCTGAGTGGGCAGCTTGGGCAAATGGAACCGCTGTTAGAGAATTAGATTTTCATGATACTTTTTTAGCAGCTGATTATAGTCACCCTGGTGACAATATCCCTCCGATTTTAGCTGTTGGACAAAAACTTAAAAAAAGTGGATTAGATCTTTTAAGAGGAATTATTACAGCTTATGAAGTTCAAGTTAATCTGGTGAAAGGAATTTGTCTTCATAAACATAAAATTGATCACATAGCTCACTTAGGGCCAAGCGTTGCTGCTGGTATAGGATCAATGTTAAAACTAAATACTGAAACGATCTACCAGGCTGTCCAACAAGCTCTCCACGTTTCTATTTCAACTCGTCAATCTAGAAAAGGTGAAATTTCGAGTTGGAAGGCATATGCACCTGCGCATGCTGGTAAATTAGCAATAGAGGCAGTTGATAGAGCAATGAGAGGTGAAGGTGCACCCAGTCCTATTTATGAGGGAGAAGACAGCATTATTGCTAGAATATTAGATGGAAAGAAAGCACGATATAATATTCCATTGCCAAAAAAGGGTGAAACCAAAAAAGCTATTCTAGAAACTTACACAAAAGAATATTCTGCAGAATATCAAGCTCAAGCATTAATTGATATTGCTAAAAAATTAAATAAAAAAATTTCTGACTTAAAAAATATAAAAAAAATAGATATTTATACAAGCCATCATACACATTATGTAATTGGTACCGGTGCAAATGATCCACAAAAAATGGACCCAAATGCATCTAGGGAAACTTTAGACCATTCGATTATGTATATATTTGCAGTAGCTCTAGAGGATGCAAACTGGCATCATGTGAAATCATATACAAAATTAAGAGCTAATAGAAAAAGTACTATAAAAATATGGAAATGTATAACAACACATGAAGATAAAAAATGGACAAAGAAATATCATCATCCAGATCCAAAAAAGAAATCTTTTGGAGCAAAAGTTGTTGTTACTTTAAAAAATGGTAAAAAAATTTCTCAAGAGCTTGAAAGAGCTGATGCACATCCATATGGAGCGAGACCATTTCAAAGAAAAGATTATATTAAGAAATTTTTAACTTTAACTAATAAAATATTGTCTAAAAAAGAGAGTGTTAGATTTATCAAAACTGTACAAAATTTAAAGAAACTAAAAAAAGGGAATCTTGATAAATTAAATATTGAGGTGAGTATAAAATATTTAAAAAAAAATAATAGAAAAGGGATTTTTTAAATGCATTTTGTTGAGAAAGATTTAACTCAAAAAAGAATTGACTTAGATACCAAGCTTAAATCCAATAAAATTCTAAGAGTGCCTGGTGCATACAATCCTTTAACAGCTAAATTGATAGAAGAAATTGGTTATGACGCAGTCTATGTGTCTGGTGGTGTAATGGCTAACGATTTAGGCTTTCCAGATATTGGTTTAACAACCCTTCAAGATGTTAGCACCAGATCTTATTTAATTTCAAGAGTAACAAATCTTCCAACAATTGTTGACATAGATACTGGATTTAAATCCTGCAAGGAAACAATTGAAACATTTGAAGAATTTGGAATTGCCGCTGTTCATTTAGAAGATCAAATAGAACAAAAAAGATGTGGTCATTTAGATAATAAAGAACTTATTTCTAAAGAAAAGATGGTTTCCAAGATAAAAGAATGTGTAAGCGCTAGAAAAGATAAAAATTTTAAAATCATAGCTAGATCAGATGCAAAAAGTGTTGAAGGAATTGATAGCATGATTGATAGATGCAAAGCATATGTTGATGCGGGTGCTGAAGTAATTTTTCCAGAGGCTTTAAAAGATGAAAAAGAGTTTGAATTAGTAAGAAAATCCCTTGATTGTTATCTTTTAGCCAATATGACAGAATTTGGAAAATCAAAATTACTTAATTATAAACAACTTGAAGACTTGGGATACAACATTGTTATTTATCCAGTTTCCACTCAAAGATTAGCAATGAAAAATGTTGAAGACGGTTTACGTGCCATTTTTGCTGATGGACATCAAAACAATATTATTGATAAAATGCAAACGCGGAAAAGATTATACGATTTAGTTGAATACGAAAAATATAATGCTTTAGATGAAAAGATTTATAATTTTAATACAGATGGACACGAATAATGAGTGATGAAATCAAAAAAGGATTACTTGGAATAGTTGTTGACGAAACAGAAGTTTCTAAAGTAATGCCAGAGATAAATTCTTTGACTTATAGAGGATATGCTGCTCAAGATTTATGTGCAAAATGTAAATTTGAAGAAGTCGCTTACCTTATATTAAATGGCGAACTACCAACCAAAAAACAACTAAAAAAATTTGAAAAAGAAGAAAGAAAAGAGAGAAAACTATCTAAAACGTTGTTAGATGATATTAAGAAGTTTCCAAGAAAAGCTCACCCCATGGATGTAGCAAGAACAGCAGTGAGCATTATGGGACTTGAGGATAAAGAGACTAAAGACAACTCTCCTAAAGCCAATATGAGAAAAGTTATGAGAATTTTTGCAAAAATGCCTGTTGCACTTGCTGCATTTTATAGAGCAAGAAAAGGAAAAAAAATTATACCACCAAAAAGTAAACTCTCATTTTCCGAGAACTTTTTTCACATGTGTTTTGGGAAAGTTCCAAATAAAGACATAGTAAAAGCTTTTGATGTATCTCTTATTCTGTATGCAGAGCATAGTTTTAATGTTTCAACTTTTACTGCAAGAACAATAACTAGCAGTTTATCAGATATTCACGGAGCAATAACCGGAGCAATAGCTAGTTTAAAAGGAGCTCTTCATGGAGGTGCTAATGAAGAAGTTATGCACATGATGAATAAAATTAAAAAACCTGAGAACGCACTAAAATGGATAAATAAAGCATTAGATAATAAAGATGTTGTTATGGGTTTTGGTCACAGAGTTTACAAAAGTGGAGACTCGAGAGTTCCGACAATGAGAGAATATTTTGGAAAAGTTGCAAAAATAAAAAAAGATAAAAAGTTCGAAAAAATTTATGACATCGTAGAAAAGGTAATGATTGATAGAAAAAATATTCATCCAAATGTTGACTACCCTACTGGTCCAACTTATCATTTAATGGGATTTGATACTGATTTTTTCACTCCAATATTTGTAATCTCTAGAATTACTGGTTGGTCAGCACATATAATTGAACAACACGCTGCTAATAAATTAATAAGACCTCTAGCAAGTTACAAAGGAAATAAACACAGAAGAGTTCTTCAATTAAATCAAAGATAATTACTCTATTGAGTTTTCTTCCCTCATTAGGATTGGTCTACCATCATGTGCAGTGTTAAGAGGTATAATCTTTCCTTTATACTTTGCACATAATGTAGGTGCACTCCTAGTTTCATTCCCTAAATTAACCTCTAAATCAACAATAACTAACTTTGCATCATCTAGTTCTTTTAATATTTTCATATTTCGACTCCTTTAATTTATCACTCTATTTTATTAATATAATTAAATACTCAATACATAATTATTACAAATAATTTACTACATCTGCCGGATTTGGTCTTTTTCGCTCTTTAGGTTCCTCAATTTTATGCCCTATATAAATAAATCCAGAAATTTTATCAATTCCAACTCTACCCCCAAGATAGGTTAACATTTTGTCATTATAAGAATACCACTCCGTTAACCACTGTGCAGCATATCCAAGAGATTGTGCACAAGATAACAAATTCATGCATACTGCCCCGGAGGATAAGTGCATTTCCCATAAAGGTATACTTGGATGATCTACAGGTGTTGATAAAACTGCTATCACTGCTCCAGCTCTTTGAAGTTTTTTTGACTCAATTTCTTGAAAATTTTTATCTGAGTTTGGATTTTTTTTAATGTACTCACTTAGTATTATTTCTTTATCTACGATTGCAAGTTTTTCACCTTGAATTATAACTAATTTCCAAGGGTTTAATGCACCGTGATCTGGCACTCTAATTCCAGCTTGAATTATTTGGTTTAGGTCATTCTCTTTAATTGGCTGAGAAGACATTTTTCTTGCCAAAACTGATCTTCTTTTTAAATAAAAATTATTATTTGTGCCCATTTATTAATCTTTCTTCCGCACAGTTTATTTATTTTTTTTCCGCTTAATCTAAGTCCAGATCACCACATTGCGTTTCTGTAAAAACGCAAGTTGAATAGTGGTAAGTAGTCTTAACGTCTTTAACAACACCAAGAGCGCCACCCTCTATTGTCCCCGTTACAGTATTACAGCCTGTAAGTAGTGTAAAAATACCTATTATTGATATTTTTAAGAAAAAGCCTCTGTCCATGACCCTCTAGTCGATGCTTTTGAATATTCAGTGGCTCTACCCTCAAAAAAGTTCATATGTTCTACAGCATTCAACATAGTATCAAGCCAAGTTAGTGGATTTTTTTGAACGTCATAAATAGGTTCTAAACCTAGCTGATCTAATCTTCTATTTGCAATAAACCTTATATATTCTTTAACTTCTTTTGCTGTTAAACCTTCCATAGGTCCCATCTCAAAAGCTAAGTCAATAAAAGAGTCTTCATGTTCAACTATAGTTCTACATGCCTCGTAAAGTTCTTTTTTAAGTTTCGGAGTCCATATTTCAGGATTTTCTTTAATAAACTCCTTAAAGATTCTAATCATTGAATTACAGTGAAGTGTTTCATCTCTTACTGACCAAGTAACAATTTGGCCCATTCCTTTCATTTTATTGTGTCTTGGGAAATTTAGTAAGATTGCAAAACTAGCAAATAATTGTAGACCTTCAGTAAATGCACTAAAAACTGCAACAGTTTTTGCAATATCCTCTTTTGAATTTACATTGAAGCCCTGCATATAATCATATTTATCTTTCATCTCTTTATATTTCATGAAAGCTGAATATTCTGACTCTGGCATTCCAATAGTATCTAAAAGATGTGAATAAGCTGCAACGTGAACAGTCTCCATAGATGCAAAAGCAGTCATCATCATTAAAACTTCAGTAGGTTTAAATACAGTTGTATAGTGTCTTAAATAGCAATTATTAACCTCAACATCAGCTTGAGTAAAAAATCTAAAAATTTGAGCTAATAAATTTTTTTCTGGTTGTGATAAGTTTTTTTGCCAATCTCTTACATCGTCTCCTAGCGGAACCTCTTCAGGAAGCCAATGAATTCTCTGTTGAGTTAACCAGGCGTCATAACACCATGGATATCTAAAAGGTTTATAAACTGGGTTCTCAACTAATAAACCCATTTTTTTTGGTTGAATTATTTCTTTATTAATTTTTTCTGCTACTGACATGATAAACACTCCTCATAATCTTGTTGATTGTTGCTTTCTTCTTTTGATTTATAAACGTTTGCTGCAATGTCAGTTGAATTTGCATCATTAACATTTTCAGCACGTTGTATTGATTTAGACCTGCAGTAATAAAGACTCTTCAAACCTTTCTTCCAAGCTTGGAAGTGGATTTGATGTAAGTCTCTTTTGTGTACGTCTGCTGGTAAAAATAAGTTAATAGATTGAGCTTGAGAAATATGAGGCGTTCTGTCTGCACTCAAATCTACAAGCCACCTTTGATCCAACTCAAAAGCTGTTTTAAAAACATCTTTTTCATCTTGAGTTAAAAAATCTAAATGTGAAACAGATCCTTGGTTTGTTGTAATACTTGACCAAACCTCATCTGTGTCTTTTCCATGTTTTTCTAATAGTTTTCTTAGGTATTTGTTACGTACGTTGAAAGATCCTGAAAGTGTTTTATGTGTGAAACTATTTGCAGCAATTGGCTCAACACCAGGTGAAGTTCCACCACATATAATAGATATAGATGCTGTAGGAGCTATTGCGGTTTTATTAGAAAACCTCTCCATAATTCCATAATCAGCAGCATCTGGACATGGTCCTCTTTCCTCTGCCAAATCTTTAGAAGCTTTATCTACATTTTTATGAATATGTTCAAAGATCTTTTTATTCCAAGCTTTACTCATAACAGATTCGATTGGGATCATTTTCTTTTGATAATAAGAATGAAGTCCCATCACACCCAATCCAACACTTCGTTCTCTCATTGCTGAATATGTTGCATCACTGAATTGATCAGGTGCATTTTCTATAAAATCTGTCATTACGTTATCTAGGAACCTCATTACATCTTCTATAAAGTTTTCATCATCTTTCCACTCATCATACTTCTCTACATTTAATGACGATAAGCAGCATACAGCAGTTCTATCTCTTCCATCTTTATCAATTCCTGTTGGAAGTGTAATCTCGCTACAAAGATTTGAAGTTTTAACATTAAGACCAGCAAGTTTGTGATGTTGAGGAATTTGTCTATTTACAGTATCAATGAAAACAATATATGGTTCACCCGTTTCAATTCTAGCTGTAAGTAATCTTATCCATAAATTTCTTGCAGAAACTGTCGCTTGAACAGCTCCATCTTTTGGACTTTTTAGTCCCCATTGCTCATCTAGTTCAACAGCTCTCATAAATGCATCTGAAACTAAAACACCATGATGAAGATTTAGAGATTTTCTATTTGGATCTCCTCCAGTAGGTCTTCTCATTTCAATAAATTCCTCAATTTCTGGATGATCAATTGGAATATAACAAGCTGCAGAACCTCTTCTAAGTGAACCTTGACTTATTGCCATTGTTAATGAGTCCATTACTTTAATAAATGGAATTATCCCTGAGGTTTTTCCAACTCTTCCGATTTTTTCACCTATTGATCTAAGATTGCCCCAGTAACTTCCAATACCACCTCCTCTTGCAGCAAGCCAAACATTCTCACTCCACAAATCTAAAATACCGTTAAGACTATCACTTGCTTCATTTAGGAAGCATGATATTGGCAGACCTCTAGTTGTTCCTCCATTTGATAAAACTGGTGTTGCTGGCATAAACCACAAATTACTTATGTAGTTATAAAGTCTTTGAGCATGTAAATTGTCATCAGCGTAATGACTTGCAACTCTTGCAAATAAATCTTGAAAAGACTCGTTCGCACCTAAGTATCTATCTTTGAGAGTAGCTTTGCCGAAATCAGTTAAATTATTATCTTTGCTTCTATCAATTTTGATTGTTATACCTTTTGAATTCTGAAATAATTCTGTTTCACTATTTAGGGAAAATAAATCTAATCTTTTATCTTTAGCATCTTGATTCACTTTTGGTGTATAATCGGAGACAGCTTTCCTAATAGCTTGTGATAAAATCTTGTTCATTTAGCTCCTTTTTTGTACTATACTTAATTTAGTAAAACAACTAGATGTTGTATGATGATTTGGTAATTACACTATATAACCAACAAATCAATAGAACATTTATAGAACTTGTAAAAAAATTATCAATAAAAAAATAAAAGAAATATAAAAATATCAACATGCAAAATTCAATAAAAATTGATCCATTTGGCTTTAGAGAGTACGACGCCCGATGGTTGTATCCTGACGACATCAATTTAGAAGGTGTGACAAATTTGGGAAAAGGTTTAGGGACACAAGTTATCAGTCATACCAATAGAAAAAATCCAAGAATCATTGTTGGTCATGATTACAGATCTTATAGTGAAGAAATAAAAACAGCACTTAAAAAAGGGCTCGTATCAACTGGGTGTAACGTTGAAGATATAGGATTATCTTTGTCACCTATGGTTTATTTCGCACAATTTAATTTAGAAAGTGATGCAATAGCGATGGTAACAGCAAGTCACAATGAAAATGGATGGACGGGTGTAAAAATGGGGATTAAAAAAGGATTAACTCACGCTCCAGAGGAAATGCGAGAGCTAAAAGAGATAACATTAAATAATAAATTTACAGAGGGTCATGGTAGTGAGAAAGAGATAAGTAATTTTCAAAATATTTATAAAGTTGATCTAATAAATAAAAATAAAATTAATAAAAAAATCAAAGCTGTTGTTGCCTGTGGAAATGGAACAGCAGGAATATTTGCACCAGATATATTAAGAGGTATTGGTTGTGAAGTTATAGAGTTAGATTGTAATTTGGACTATACGTTCCCTAAGTATAATCCAAATCCAGAAGATCTAGAGATGCTACATGCTATTAGTAAAAGTGTCCTAGAAAATAATGCTGATATTGGTTTCGGTTTTGATGGTGATGGTGATCGTGTTGGAGTTATTGATGATAAAGGAAATGAAATATTCTCAGATAAAATAGGTTTATTAATTGCCAGAAATTTATCTAGTACTCATAAAAATTCTAAATTTGTAGTGGATGTAAAGTCAACTGGTTTATATTCAACTGACGAAGTTTTAAAAGGTAATTCTTGTGAAACACTATATTGGAAAACTGGACATTCCCACATTAAAAGAAAAGTAAATCAAGAACAAGCTCTTGCTGGTTTTGAAAAAAGTGGTCATTTCTTTTTTAATCAACCTTTAGGCTATGGATACGACGATGGAATAAACTCAGCAATACAAGTATGTCATTTACTAAATAATAATAATAAAAAAATGAGTGAAATAATTATTGAACTACCTAATACTTATCAATCTCCGACAATGGCTCCATTTTGTAAAGATGATGAAAAATATCAAGTTGTTGATGATTTAATTAAACAAGTAGAAAATATAAAAAAAAATAATATTAAAATTGATAATCAAGAAATTAAAAATATTCTAACAGTGAACGGTATTAGATTTACTTTTGATGATGGATCCTGGGGCTTAATAAGAGCTTCATCAAATAAGCCTTCATTAGTAGTGGTAACTGAGAGTCCTACCTCAAATGAAAGAAAGAAAAAAATCTTCGATTTTATTGATGATTTACTTCAAAAAACTGGCAAAATTGGTGAATACGATCAAAAGATTTAATTAAAGATCTAAAAACCTTATTAAAAAAAGAGTTCCTATAACATACAAAAATACCCCAAACATTCTCTGTGTTTTGTTTTTATCTGTAGTGTGAACCATATTAGCGCCAACACGGGCCATGAATGATGTTATGGGGATAAATATAAGAAAAGCAGGAATATTAACAAAACCTAAGCTTAATGGTAGGTTTGCATTCAATAAAAAACCAGAAGTTAAAAAACCAATAGAACCAATTGAAGCTATTACAAATCCTATAGCAGCTGAACTCCCTATTGCTCTACTAATTGGATATCCAAAATATCTTAATATTGGAACATTCATCATTGCACCAGTAATTCCCATGGGTGCAGATATAAAGCCAGATAAAAAACCAAAAGTTGCTTTTGGAAAAAACTTAAATTTTTTATTTTTTTTTAATTCTTGTTTTACTAACAACAAATATCCACCAAAAAAATAGACAACAACAGCAAAGAACAAAACTAAAGATTTTGTATTTAACAATGCTGCCATATAAGTACCAAGCAAGACACCAAATATAACGAATAGTCCATAGGTTTTTAAAATATTTATATCTACTGCTTTATGTTTTCTGTGTGTCATTACCGAAACAAAAGATGTAAAAATAGTAATAGAAAAAGCTGTACCAACTGATAAGTGCATTAAATATGATTCATCAATATTTGCAGTCTCAAAAATAAAAAAAAGTACTGGTACTGAAATTAATCCACCTCCAATACCAAAATATCCCGCAAAAAAACCAACTGGGAATGCAGTTAGTAACATTAATAAAATAAGTAGGTAGTACTGATTTGATAAAATTGTATTAATCAATTTGACCTGCCGAATGTAACTTGGGAGAAAGTTTAACTTTATCCATAATATGATCTATTTTTTTTACATCCGCATCTCTTACACACATATTTTCACTTAAATATCTTTTCCAGTGGCTTGAGCCAGTTTGACCATGAAATAAACCAAGAGTATGTCTCATCACCTGATTTACTCTTGTGCCTTTTTTAACTTCAGCTTTAACATAGTCAATTAATTCTTCTATAATTTCTTCTCTATCTTTGATGTCATGGTTGTCAAATATTTCATTTTCGATTTCTGCTAAAAGGTACGGCGAATGATAAACTGACCTTCCAATCATAACACCATCAACTTTATCTAAATGATTTTTAACTTGATCAGTTGTTGTAATTCCTCCATTTATTATTATTTCTAAATCTTTAAAATCTTGTTTTAATTTGTAAACATAATCATATTTTAAAGGTGGTATATTAAGATTTTGTTTTGGAGTAAATTTTCCAAGCATTGCTTTTCTTGCATGAATAATAAAAGTCTTAACGCCTGTTTCTTTAAGTGTGCTTATAAAATTGTAAAAATGTTCGTAATCTTCAACATCATCATAACCAATTCTAGTCTTAACAGTGACTGGAAGTGATGTAGAATTGATCATCTCTGATAAACACTCTGCTACAAGATTTGGCTCTTTAATTAAACAAGCTCCAAATTTATTTTTTTGAACTTTTTTGCTTGGACATCCTAAGTTTAAATTTATTTCATCGTAGCCAAATTCTTCACCAATTTTTGCTGAATTTGCTAACAATTTTGGAGCGGATCCACCTAATTGCAGAGCAACAGGTTTTTCTCTGAGATCAAAAGATAGTAATTTTTCCTTATCTCCCCTATCAATAGCTTCTGAAACTACCATTTCTGTAAAGAGAAGAACGTTTTTACTTATTAACCTTAAGAAGTATCTTTCATGTCTATCAGTGCAGTCCATCATTGGAGCAACTGATACAAGTCTGTTAATTTTAGACATATTTTTTAACTTTATTTGAAATATTTACCTTTTTTTCGTTTACATATTCTTGATGGTTCTTCTCAATTTTGGCTAATTCATATCGATAATTAACCATCACACCAAAAGACCTCTTAAATCCAACTTCAGAAACATTAGCATTAATAGCTATGTCATCTATATCAGCTCCATTTTTTAGGTGAAATCTACATACATCATTAATTGGAAATCCAAAATCATTTTTTTGTTTTGCTAAATAATTTAAAGCTAATTTGCTAATTAATACTTTGCTATCTGCAATTCTCTTATCACCTATTTTTAAATCATTTGACTTTAAAAAGTCTAAACTATTTTTGTTCACCTCTCCAAGTATTTTGGCTGCTTCAGAACTTTGCATATTTTTAAACCAATCAGCAAAACCTACCATTGGTGACAAAGTTCCAAAATATTTCACATCTGGTAACTCTTCTTGAAGTTCATAAACAACTCTTTTTATAAGAAAGTTTCCAAGTGTTACTCTTGAAAGCCCTTCTTGACAGTTGCTAATTGAATAAAATGTTGCAGTATCATAATCTTTAATTTTTTCTTCTGACGGTCTAGTTAATTCTTGTATCGATTGGCTTAGACCTTTTGTTAATGCGATTTCTACAAAAATAATTGGTTCATCTTCTAATGCAGGGTGAAAATATGCAAAAAATCTTCTGTCTTTACCGAGTCTTCTTTTTAACTCATTCATATCTTTCATAGAATGAACTTTTTCATATTTCAATAATTTTTCTAAGATTGCAGCTTTTGTATCCCAAGTAATTTTTCTTAGTTTTAAAAAACCTGGATTGAACCAATTTTTAAATATATCTATCAAATCATAATCTAAACTTTTTAATTCTGGATTTTCTTTCAACAATCTAAGTAAATCTTCTCTAAGTGATACAATCTCTGAGGTTCCGTTGGGAGCCATATTTAGTCTTACAAACAACTCTTTTCTAATTCCAGACGCTACTCTTGATAAGTTCAAAATTGAATAATCATCTTGATCATCACTGTATTTCTTTATTGCTTCATCTATTTTTAATGGATCTGGTTTATATTTTTGATTAACCTGTATTAAAAATTTATTTTTTTCCTCTATAGATAAATTTTGATATCTAAATAATATATCTCTTGCCAAAGTAATTCCAAATGCTGCACCTTTTGTAGATAACAAGTCATCACAAAGATCGATCAAATCTCTCTTTTTTGTAATACTTTTAAGAGATTTTTTTTCTAAAATCTTTTGTCCAGCATCAGCAATGGTTTCAAAAATTCTTTTTATATTTAGCATGGTGTTTTTTATATATTAAAAACCTAAACTTTTACCCATTATTTTATCTGGCAACCAAGTAACTATTTCAGGAAAAATACACAAAATTAATATAGCTAGAGCCATAATTATCATAAATGGTATAGATCCTTTCAATATTTCTGACAGACTTACGTCTGGTGTAATACCTTTAATTATATAGAGGTTTAATCCAACAGGTGGGGTAATAAGACCAATTTCCATATTTATTGTAAATACAATTGCAAACCAATAAGGGTCGAAGCCCAAAGTAGTTATAACTGGGAGCAATATCGCTGAAGTCATAACAATAACTGCCACTGGTGGTAAAAAGAAACCTGCAATTAAAAGAAAAATATTAATTAAAATAAATACAACCCATTTATTTGAACTTAACTCCACCATGCTTTGTGCTAATGATTGAGTTACATAAAGCTGTGATAATGTGAATGCGAATAGATAAGATGCGGCGATGATAAACATTATCATCACACTTTCTTTCATAGATACTTTGACAATGTTCCAGATTTTTTTTGGTTGATAAATTTTGTAAACAACAGCGATTAATACGAAAACTAAAAAAGCTCCAACACCAGATGCTTCTGAAGGTGTGGCTACTCCACCATACAAAACATAAAGAACACCAGCTATAATTGCTAAGAAAGGTAAAATTCTTGGCAAGACTTCAATTTTCTCTTTAAAAGTTGGAGGAGTTCTGCTCTTTAAAGCTTTTGCTGAATCTTTATCAATAAAATAACTATGTATGAGAGCCCATATAGCAAACATACCTGCTAACATAAATCCAGGTATCAAGCCACTTAAGAATAATCTTCCAATTGATGTTCCTGTAGCAATTCCATAAACAATTAAAACAATGCTGGGAGGAATTAAAACTCCTAGCGTACCACCAGCTGCTATTGTCCCTGTTGCAATTTGATCTGAATACCCTCTTTTTCTCATCTCAGGTATTCCCATAGTTCCAATTGCTGCACATGTTGCAGGACTTGATCCACTTAAGGCTGCAAATATTGAACAAGCACCAATATTAGAAATTACTAATCCACCTGGTACTCTCCAAAGCCATCTATCCAATCCTGTATATAGATCTTTTCCTGCTGGTGAGTTGGCAACTGCCATTCCCATTAAAATAAACATAGGAATTGAAAGCAAAACAAACGAGTTTAGTCCTGCATAAAAAGTTTCTGCAAAAACATCTAACATTTGAAAACCTTCAAATGCAACCAACAATGTTATAGAGACAAAGCTCAAACCAAATGCAATTGGTATTCCAGAAAATAAAACTACTAAAGTGAATACCGCTACGATGATTGCTATTATTAATGGATCCATTAGTAACTACTCTCTTCGTCTATAAGTTTAATTATTTCAGCAATATATTGAAGGATCATTAATGCTGCTCCTATCATCATTGATGAATAAGGTATCCATAAGGGAGGATCCCAAACAGTTCCTGTTGAATAGTTTTTTGTAAATGCTTCCTCCACCATTAAATACCCAAAATAAAATAAGATTAAAAAAAATAATAAACTAATTAGTGATGTAAAAATTTTGAGTCTAAGAATATTTTTCTTTGATAAAAAATCATAAATCCATTCCATGCTCACATGAGCTTTTTCACTTAAAACATACGCACTTCCTATAAAAGTTGAAGCTACTAAAAGCATTGTCACTAGCTCTGTTTGCCAAGTGATTGCTCTTTGAAAGAAATATCTTTCAAAAACCAACTCTACAATAACTAAGATTGATAGGAGCAGAGCTAAAACAGCAAAAGCACCACATGCTTGTGAGCTAAAGTTACAGAATTTTAAATATTTTTGTTTCATAAAAAAAACCCCTATTTAATATTTTAAATAGGGGTTCTTTATATATCTTTTTATTTAACTGCTAAAGCCATTTCCATTAGCTTATCGCCACCTGGAACTTTTTCAGCAAATGCTTTGTGTGAAGATTGTTTAGCAATCTCAACCCAAGCCGCATGGTCGTTTGCATCCATATATACTAATTTTACTCCTGCTGCTTTATAAGCGTCTTCAAATTTTTTATCTAAATTTTCAACTTGCGCAGTCATATATTTTTCAGCAACTTTACCAGCTTTCATTAAAGCATCTTGTTGTTTTGAATTTAATTTATCAAAGCTCATTTTTGACATCAAAATTGGCTCATACATAAACCACAATCCAAACTTTCCTGGAGGTGTTGCACATGTTACTTGTTCATAAATTTTATAACTAACAAAACTACCTGAACTAGTATTTGCACCAGTTAATACTCCAGTTTGCAATCCAGTATAAATTTCTGATGAGGGCATACTTTGAATACCAGCGCCAGCTGCCTCTAACATTTGGTTAAAAGCTTTACCAGCTGCTCTCATTACTTGTCCTTTAGCATCTGACGGATTTTTAATACATTTTGACTTAGATGCAAAACCACCACCAAGCCAAGCATCAGAAAGAACAACAACACCAGCATCATTAATGATTCTCTTGATTTCAGTCATCATTGGACCTTTATTAAATCTTAATGCATGATCATGATTTTTAACTGTTCCTGGCATTAAAGTTGCATCAAATTCTGGATGGAATTTTGATGCGTACGCTAATGGGAATGCTGAAATATCTAACTGACCAGTTGTCATTGGTTTCCATTGTTCTTTTGGTTTATATAATGATTTTGCTGGGTAAATTCTAATATCTAAATCTACTCCTGCTTTTTTAACTTCATCTGCAATTATTTGAACCATTTCATGTCTTGGATCGTAAGAACCATCTGCTCTAGGCGTTCCTGGCCATTGGTGACTTGCTTTTAGAGTCACAGCATATGCTGATCCAATTAATGAGAAAGCTAAAAATAATGTTGTGAAATAAAAACTTATTTTTTTTAACATTTTTTCCCCTCTTTAAATTAATTTAATAATGATATTAAATTGAACTTATGGGCAAGAGTCAATATAAGGAAATGTCGTATATTTTATTATGGATGGACCATTAAAAAATTTATTAGTTGTTGATTTAACAAGGGTTTTGGTAGGACCTTATTGTACAATGATACTCTCAGATTTAGGTGCGAGAGTTATTAAAATTGAAGCACCTGAAACAGGTGACGACTCCAGAAAATTTGGACCTTTTGTAAAAAATTATTCTGCATACTTTATGTCGTTAAATAGAGGAAAAGAAAGTATCGCTTTGAATTTGAAGAACGATGAAGATAAAAAAATATTTGATAAAATATTATCAAAAGCAGATATTTTAGTTGAAAACTTTAAACCTGGCACATTAGAAAAGTGGGGTTTTGGCTGGAAAGATGTAAGTAAGAAATATCCTAAATTAATTTATGCATCGGCATCAGGGTTTGGTCAAACTGGACCTTTAAAAGAGCTCCCTGCATATGACATGGTTGTTCAAGGTATGGGAGGATTGATGAGTGTGACTGGCCATCCAAATTCTGATCCAACACGGGTAGGAACCTCTATTGGTGATATTACTGCAGGTCTATTTACAGCAATTGGAATTAATGCAGCATTGTACGATAGACAAAAAACAGGAAAAGGAGCTTTCATAGATGTCTCTATGTTAGATTGTCAAATAGCAATTTTAGAAAATGCAATTGCAAGATACCTTTCCAAAAATGAAATTCCAGGACCAATGGGCTCAAGACATCCTTCTATTGCTCCCTTTGAGGCTTTTAAAACAAAAGATAGTTACATAATTATTGCTGCGGGAAATGATAAACTTTTTGCAAAACTTTGCGAAGTATTAAAAATTCCTGAAACTACACATGATGAAAGATTTAATTCTAATTCATTAAGATGTGAAAATATGGATAAATTAAAAGAAATTTTTGAAAAAAAATTACTTTCAAAATCGACAAATGAATGGGTAAAGGAAATGGAGGCATTGAAAATTCCATGCGGACCAATTTTTAATATAAAACAAGCTGTAGAAAATCCTCAAATTCAAGAAAGAAATATGATTGTAAAGTCATACCACAAAATTATTGGTGAATTTAAATCTGCTGGAAACCCAATTAAGATGTCTACCTATAAGGATGAAAATACAAGAGGTGACATTCCTGATTTAGATGAACACAGGGAAAAAATAATTAAGGAATTTATTTAATTTATTCTTGATTTTCAGTTTCGTTAGATACAGTCTCTTCTTGATCTTTCATTTCATCTAATGAAACATCAGCCTCTTCATCTTGTATTTCTTCAACAGGATCAGAAGTGGGTTGTTCAGCTGTATTTTGTAACTCTGCTAAATCATCTTTAGAAACTTGAATTTTTTCTGGAATTTTTCTAGCTCTTTTAGAAGGAAGGATTGGCACTCCACTTTTTGAAATCTCACCTTTGTATAAATTTTCAAAATCGTCACCTATATCATCTTCATCCTCTGAAGTGTCATCAATTTGCTCAACATGTTTTCTTAATTTGTAAACTGCAGCCTCAGTTAAATCTTGAACTTTAATTTTTTCCTCAGCTATTTCTCTTAATGCTATGACAGTGTTTTTGTCATTATCTCTATCTAAAGTAGGCTCTAATCCTGAGTTAAGTTGTGTAGCTCTTTCCTTTGCAACTAAAACTAATTCATAAGGACTTTCTACTTTATCAATACAATCTTCTACTGTAACTCTTGCCATGGACGGTTAGATACACCCCGATTGTAAAAAAATCAAGCAGTATTAGATATAAACTGGGTTTAATTTTTTTCTAATGCTGAAAAGCAAGGCTATAGAGCACGCAATAGCAATTGCTGCAATAAATGCGATTTTTTCAATTGAAAATCCAGCATCTATAAAAAAGCCAAATAATGCAGTACCAAAAGCAGTTGCAAATACCATTAAAGCAGTAGTCAAAGCTTTTATAGATCCAATATATTTTACACCGTAAATCTCTGCCCATGTTGATGATCCTAATAAGTTTGCTAGACCGTTTGATATTCCTACCAGTCCAAGAAATAAAAAAGCGGTTTGCGGAGCATCAAAATATATGATGACTAGTGTTCCTAAGAATAATGGAATATTCATATAGATTAGTAATTTTCTACTTGTAAACTTATCAATTAAATAACCAGCAATAATTAAAGTAATTACAGAAAAAATTGAGTAAGACATAAAAGATTGCGCAATTGTGTATTCACCCCACCCTTTTGAATTAGTGACAAATGATTGATATACAAATACTCCTGTAGCTATCCAGGGCATTGCCAACATGTTTAATGAGACAATATAAAATCTATAATCTCCAAGAACTTCTATTCTTTTCCAGTTTTTTATATTTTCTTCCTTTAAAATTTTGTTTTGACTACCCTCTCTAGTGTCTAATTTGACCTCTTTAACTAAAATATAAGACGCTAAAGGCAGACAAATTAAAACTATTAAAGAAAAGATTACCCATAGATCTTGCCAAACAATAAGAGTTAAAAGATAAACAATGAGTACAGGCATTATGAACTCTGCAGAGGATAAACCAAACCAAATAATACTTAATGCTTTACCTCTCGATTTTGTAAAATATCTTGAAATAGTGGTTGAAGCTGTGTGAGACATTAATCCTTGTCCAGAAAACCTCATTAAAAAAATTGCAACAAATAGAAAAGCTACTGATGATGTTTTAGAAAAGAAAAAAGAAGAGAATGACAAAAGTATAGTAACAAAAATTGCAAATTTTAGTACATTTACATCATCAATTTTTTTTCCAATCCATATTAGAAGTAAACTACTAAATAGAGTAGCTGAAGCATAAATCGTGCCAAATTGTCCATGTGTAATAGAAAGTGTTTCTCTGATGCTTGAATTAAATAAACCTATAAAAAAACTCTGTCCAAAACATGAAAAAAATGTAAAAATAAATCCAAAAATAATTACTTTTAAACTTAAACTTTTAAACATATAAATAATTTATGACTTGTAATGTTGCTTTCATAGGTCTCGGGGTAATGGGTTATCCGATGGCTGGTTATATATCAAAAGCTGGGCACAATGTAACTGTTTTTAATAGAACAACTGCTAAAGCTGAAAAGTGGATCACTGAATATAAAGGTAAAATGGCTTCAACACCAAAAGAAGCTGCGAAAGGTGCTGATTTTATTTTTACTTGTGTAGGTAACGATGAAGATTTGAAACAAGTAACTTTAGGTGAAAACGGATTATTTCATAGCGCTAAAGAGGGTTCAATCTACGTGGATAATTCAACTGTATCAGCAGAAGTATCAAGAGAACTTTATGGTAAAGCGAAAGAAAAAGGATTTGCATTTTTAGATGCACCAATTTCTGGAGGACAATCTGGAGCTGAAGGCGGAATTCTTACAGTTATGGTTGGGGGTGATGAAGAAGTTTTCAAAAAAGTAGAGCCAGTGATTGATTGCTATAGTAAAAAAGTAAAATTAATTGGTCCATCAGGAAGTGGTCAACTTACAAAAATGATGAACCAAATGTGTATTGCAGGTGTTGTTCAAGGTCTATCAGAAGCTATCAATTTTGGAATAAATGCTGGTTTAGATATTGATAAAGTAATGGAAACTATTTCAAAAGGAGC
Source organism: uncultured Pelagibacteraceae bacterium (assembly GCA_902545035.1). Classification (GTDB taxonomy): domain Bacteria; phylum Pseudomonadota; class Alphaproteobacteria; order Pelagibacterales; family Pelagibacteraceae; genus Pelagibacter. Next base: position 31,950 of record CACCEJ010000005.1, read on the forward strand.
TGCTCAATCATGGCAGATGGAAAACAGATATAAAACTATGGTTGAGGATAAATTTGATTATGGTTTTGCAGTAGATTGGATGAGAAAAGATTTAAAAATCGTAATTGAAGAAGCGAAAAGAAATGGTTCACCGGTTCCAATTACTGAAATAGTTGATGAATATTATGCTGATGTTCAAAAAATGGGTGGTAATCGTTGGGATAGCTCTAGTTTAATAGCTAGACTCAAAAAAAAGAAGTAATCCAATGTCAAATGCCGTCCCATACTATGAGGACTTTTCTGAAATAAAGAAAAAAATATGGTCGATGCTTGATGATGCTGTAACGAATAGATCATCTCCTTTTAGAATCCCGGTTTTTGTTTGTGGAGATCAATCAGAATTTGATGGAAGAATAGTAGTTCTTAGAAAATCTGACCAATCAAATAATCTTCTCCAGTTTCATAGTGATATTAGATCAGATAAAATTCCAAAATTAAAAAAAAACAGCCGTGCAGCGTTCATATTCTATGACAAAGAAGAAAAGATTCAGCTTAGAGTAAAAGTAAATTGCACCATAAACCATAATAATGAAATCACAGAACAATCTTGGTTAAAAACAGCTCATGTAAGTCGTAAATGTTATTTAGTAAATAATGGACCAGGAACAGAAATTGATGAACCTGGATCTGGTTTAAATGATGATATTGAAAAATCTGGCTTTACAATGGAGCAAAGTGAAGAAGGTTATAAAAATTTTACAGTAATTCAGTGCAAAATAATAAATATTGAGTGGCTATATTTGGCTGCAAAAGGTCATAGGAGAGCCAGACTTGATATTGAAAATAACAAAGAAAATTGGTTAGTTCCATAAATAATGTCAAAAAAATACGAAGCAATGGTTCTTTCATGTATAGATCCAAGATTTCAAAAACCAGTTCATAAGCATTTAAAAGATAAAAAACTAACTGGTAGATTTAGTGCTTTTACTATTGCGGGTGGTTCAATTGGTGTAACAAATAATAAATTTAAAAAATGGCACTCAACATTCTGGGAAAATTTAGAAACCTCAATAAATTTGCACAAAATTAACAAACTAATAGTATTAAATCACAATGATTGTGGAGCTGTTAAAATTGTAAATAACAATAAAAATTTTAATTCGAGAATTGAAAACGCAATACATAAAAAATCATTTAATAAGTTAAAGAAAACTTTGAAGAAAAAATTTCCCAAAATTAAAGTTTCATTTAAAATATTATCTCTCAAAAATGCTTTATAATTTTATACTTTATTTATCTTTGATAATATTAGGTCTCCTTGTAATGAGATTTGGTATATTTCAAATTAGAAAATTTAAAAAAGGTGAAACTAAAGTCACTAAGAAAATTAGTGAGCAAATAGCTTTTATAATATTTTTTCTAATAATTTTAGGATTAATTGTTTACTCAATCAATGATTTGCTTTTCTAGAAATTATTGAAATCTTTGTATCTATTATATGTACACCAAGTACGTTTCTTTTTGATTTTTTTAAGTTTTTTATGAGAGTATCTATCTCTCCATTTATAATTGCTATCAGGAGATATACCTCTACCAACTTCTGCAGCCATTGCACATTTCAGGTATACAGGATTAAATGGTGTGCTAGAAGTCGGGTCTAAAAAGACAGAGTCTTTAAAATCCGGACAAGTAGGATCTTTATGATTATATAATGAGCCTAATTTATATTTATCACCTCCATCTGGACCTCCAATTATAGTTCCAGTTTTATGTCCATTTTTATTTCCTTTTGTACATGCCCATGCAAATCCATTTACATGCATTAATTCATGTAAGGTAATTAGAATTCTTTTATTTTTACTTCGGTTATGTTTACTTTTTAAAAAAATGTATCCATGGTGAACACTTCCTTGTCCCCCATCTCTATGTCCTACGTCAACCCATGCAAAGTACAATTTATTAGGATTATTAAAACCTAATTTTGTTAAGTAAGCGTCAGGGTAATTCATCCCGTAGTTTCCTTCATATTGTTTGTCAAATCTAACAAAAGAAATATCTATTTTGCCATCTTCCCTTAAGTCATACCTAAACTTCTGATTACCCTTTGTCATTTCGAGCATTTTTTCATTGGCCTCTAATAATTCCTTCTCCATTTTTCCATTGATATCCCATTCTCTATCCTCGCTATCTTTGTTTAAGAGATAAATAAAATGAACTTGAGGTTCATCCGTTACATCTGGTTGATCTTCAAAATATCTTCCAGCTTTTTCATCTGATGCAAAAACGGCATTTGAAATTAGGGAAAAAACTATTACGAATATTTTAATCATTTAGATATTTTTTTATCATTTAATTCTACCATCGCCTTTCCTGGAGCAAAAGTATAATCGTTATCATCCATTAATTTTCCATTTTTCATATTATATAATTTCCAATTAAATTTAATATTGCTATTTTGTTTTTTTCCTAATTTTAAAATTGTTAATTCAATTTTTCTAGGTTTACCTCCAGAAGATCCTTCGAAAGACCTGGTTTCTCCTTCTTTCCAAATTCCCAAGGGAAATTTGCATCCATTTTCAATTATTCTACCACCACGTCTACTATCCCAAATTCTTCCTATGCATTGTCCATCGTTAGTTATAGTAAATAGCTGGGTTTTAAGACCACTTTGCCCTTTTCTTGTTCTTTTATAAACTTTTATTTTTTCTCCAGTTTCTGGATGATGCCAATCTTCAGGACCTATAATTTCCTTTCTTTTTTTTTCGCCAAATACCAAATTAGCTTTTGTAAATTTTATTTCTTTATCATTTCTAATTTTCCCACCTGTAAAGAGTTCTAAAGGTATAAATCTTTCAAAAGCTTGGGAGAATTGAGTTAATAAAACTAATATTACAAAACTATAAAAAAGTTTTTTCATCAAAAAATAGACTTTGAATATTTTTTCCAATTTTCTTGGTACCTAATTGCGTTTTGTTTTATTGCATTAATTTCATCATCAGTACACTGTCTTATTACTTTTCCAGGTGATCCCATTACTAAAGAATTATCAGGAATTTCTTTTCTTTCTGTTACCAATGATTTAGCGCCAATTATACAATTCTTTCCAATTTTTGCTCTATTAAGAACAACTGCTCCAATCCCAATTAAAGAGTTGTCATCAATTGTGCACCCATGGAGCATAACCATATGACCAATCGTTACGTTCTTTCCAATTTTCAAAGGGTAACCTGGATCTGTATGTAATACACTTCCATCTTGTACATTTGAACCTTCTCCAATGTGTATATTTTCGATATCACCTCTAAGAGTTGCATTAAACCAGACACTGGAGTTTTTTTCTAATGTTACGTCTCCAATTATAACAGCGTTAGGTGCTACCCAATTTTCGCCAAGGTTTTTTGGTTTTTTACCTTTTAAATCGTAAAACATAAATTATATAGTCTTTTATCATGGCATTAACAAAAACACCAATTTGTGACTTCGGTAAAAAAGCTGATTACTTTGAACTTAAATCAATAGACAATAAAATAATTTCATTGAATGATGTAAAAGGTGAAAATGGAACATTAATAATGTTTATCTGTAATCACTGTCCTTATGTTTTGGCAGTGATCAAAAATGTAGTCGAAGACTGTAAGAATTTGGAGAATGATGGTATTAAATCTATAGCGATAATGTCAAATGACCCAAAAAGATATGAAGAAGATTCATTCGATAATATGGTCAAATTCTCGAAAAATCATAATTTTAATTTTCCATATGTAATAGATGAAACTCAACAAATAGCAAAAACTTATGGTGCAGTCTGTACTCCAGATTTTTTTGGATATAATAAAGATCTTGAACTTCAATACAGAGGGAGAATAAGAGAGTTACAAAATTTAAAACCTACTGAAAATGGAGAAAGTGAGCTAAAAAAAGCCATGAAAATGATTGCAAAATCCAACAAAGGTCCAAATGAACAGTTTCCAAGTATGGGCTGCAGTATTAAGTGGTTTTAATAAATAATGTATTTATTAATCACTAGAACTTTTCCACCAGAACTAGGAGGTATGCAAAATCTCATGTGGGGATTGGCAAGATCTCTTGCAAAACTTAATTTAATAAAAGTATTTGCAGATTATCACGAAAATCATGAAGAGTTTGATAATTCTGTTTCATTTTCAATTGAAAGAGTTAGTGGAATGAAGCTAATTAGAAAATATCGAAAATCTTATTTGATAAATGATTATCTTGAAAATAATAAAAATGTAAAATGTTTAATTGCTGATCATTGGAAAAGTTTAGAACTAATCAAAACAAATAAAAAGAAAATCTGTTTAATTCACTCAAAGGAAATAAACCATCCTAGAGGCTCAGGATTAAATAAAAAAGTTTTATCAGTTTTAAACAACGTGGATCATGTTGTTGCTAATTCGAATTATACAAAAAATTTAGCTATAGACTTAGGAGTGGAAGAAAAAAAAATAGTTGTTATAAATCCTGGAATTGATCCAGTGGTTGGAGTTCCAAAAAAATATTTAGCTGAGGCTGAGGAAATATTAAAGGGTAAGAAAAATAGACTAATTACAGTTTCAAGATTTGATAAAAGAAAAAATCATGAAAAAGTAATTATGGCTGTTAGAAACCTAAAAGAAATTTATCCAGATATAATTTATATTTGTATTGGGTATGGAGATGAGGAAGAAAAATTAAAAAAATTAGTTGTTGAGCTAAAATTAGAAGATCAAGTAACTTTTTTAAAAGATATACCAACCGATTTAAAAAACGCTCTTATTGTAAAATCAAACATTTTTATAATGCCATCCATAATTTATAAAAAATCAGTTGAAGGTTTTGGTATAGCCTATGTTGAAGCTGCCCAATATGGTATTCCGTCTATTGGAGGCAAAGATGGAGGAGCTTCAGATGCAATAATTCATGAAAAAACTGGTTTAATATGCGATGGTAACAAACTAGAAGATATTTACACAAGTATAGATACTCTTTTTAAAGAAAATAAACATCTAGAGTATGGCAAAGAAGCAAAAATTAATTCTACAAACTTTCTATGGGATAAGATAATTGAAAAATATAAGAGAATCTTATAAAATAGAAATATGATTGCAAAGTTTAATAACATTTTTTACTTAATTATCTTTCTTGCACATTTTATAGGAATAGCTGCATATTGTTTTCAAACAATTGTTGGAACCAAAAAATTTATGGATAAGTTTGGTATAGATCATAGTGCAGCTGTAATGGTTAGATTTGTTGGAGCATTAATGCTTGGTTGGGTAATAATGGCTATTTATATAATGTTTGTAAGACCAAATGGAGTTGAAGGTACTTGGGCATTTTTTAATTTAATATTTATCATACATGCATGTGTTTTAGGAACAAATTTCTACTCGCTTAAAATTGATAAAACTGGTCTTAATGAAAAAGTTACAAATGAAGGTATTATAGCGCCTACAGTCTTTTTAATCATGATGGCTATACTTTGTTACGGTTTATCAGATAAAATTTATATTACTTAAATAGAATTTAAAACTTGTTTCGCAGCTCTTTCACCACTTAGATCCGCTCCATGACATGTTGCAAAAACCCCTGTGGTTGCTTCACCAGCAAAGAATAATTTGTTTGCAACTGGTATTTTTAATTTTTTTCTTAAATGAGATTTTCCAGGTTTGGCGCTTGAATATGATCCAAGTGTAAATGGGTTTTTTCCCCATGCTGTTACATGTGCTTTTATGAAATATTTATCAATTTTAGACCCAAATGCTGAACGAAGCCTATTTAATACAAAATCAATAGAAGCATCTTTACCCTCGGCCTCTAAATGCTGAGCAAATTTTCCTCCTACATCAAAATATGAAATATTAGTTCCTGATATTTTTAGCGTTGCACAAGAACCAGCAGGAGATCCATTTATTGTATTTTCAATTCTGTTTACTAAATATGTATCATTTTTCACTTTGTATTCTTTATAAAAATCATCTTTTAACTGGAATGTAATGTGATTGTAAGTTCCTAATCTTATTCCATCAAATGCTTCGTATTTCTCTAGGGGTAGTGCAGGACTAAATTTTATTTTTCCAGCATTTAGTACTGCTACTGAAACTGTTACCACACATGTTTTTGCACTTATTGTTCCTTGATTTGTCTCTATTTGCACACCTTTACCGCCCCATTTAATTTCGTTTACCACAGTCTTTAATTTAACCGGTACATCTTTTCTGTAATAGGCAAGTAAAGTTCCATATCCCTCTTTTACATATCCATCTCCCTCACCTTGATGTGTCCCATTAGTATGACTATCGTTTAAGGTATAATCATCAAAGTCCACAGCTGGCTGGCACGGACCAAGCAATTGATGGACAGATTGAAACCATTTATTCTTTTTCCATTTTTCTGGAATTTTGCTCATAAAAGGCTCATCTTTTGATGGAATATCATTTTTTTTCCATTTTTTCTTTTCAACCTTTGAATACAGTGAACCAAGCTTAAAGCCCTTAATTTTCTTTTCTCCATCATAAATCATCAAAGGCTCTTTATCTTTGTAGATATTAAATTTATCTTTATGTTTTTTGCCAAATTCTGCTATTTGGTTTTTACTGTATTGATGTAACCAGTGAGCACCCATATCATATGGAACGCCAAAAATAGAATTATCAGTGTAGCATCTTCCACCTTTTCTACTCATTGCCTCAATACATAGTACAGATTTGCCCGATGCCATTAAATTTGAAGTTGCAGCTAATCCAGATGCTCCTGCACCAATTACTACAACATCATAATTATTTTGAGCGAGGGATATTTTAGGTAGGCTTAATAATGCTAATGAAGATAAAGATGTTTTTAGAAATTTTCTTCTATTTATCATTTTCTTATTATAGATTTATAAAAATGCCAGACAACTATTAAAATAGTAGTTAAAAGAATACACAATGTAAGTGTTCTGTCCCATAGAAACTCCCATGAACCATTACTTAATAGCAAAGATCGTCTTAAATTTTCCTCCATAAGACCTCCTAATACAAAGGCAAGTATTAGAGGTGGCATAGGAAAATCATATAGTCTTAAAAATGTTGCAACAACTGCAATTCCAATCATTAAATAAATATCGAAGTTATTGAAAGACATTACATAAATTCCTGTAACTGAAAAAAATAAAATTAAAGGTATTAAATAATTTTTAGGAACAGCAAGAATTCTTGCAATGTATGGAATAAGAGGAAGATTTAAAATTAATAATATTACCATTCCAATATACATTGACATAATTATGGACCAAAAAATTTCTGGATTTGTCATATACAATCTTGGTCCAGGCTGAACTCCAAAACCTAATAGTGCACCTAACATAACTGCTGTAGTTCCACTTCCTGGTATACCTAGCGTTAACATGGGAACAAATGAACCAGAGCACGCTGCATTATTTGCTGTTTCAGGAGCTGACAATCCATTTACACTTCCTTTACCAAATTTTTCTTTTTCTTCGTCGTTAACTACATTTCTTTCCATTCCATAAGCTAAGAAAGATGCAATTGTTGCGCCTGCACCTGGTAATACGCCAATTAAAAAACCTATTATTGATGATCTAGGAATTGTCTTATACATTTTGGTTCTTTCTTCTTTGTTGATTTTAATTGAACCAAGTTCTGTTAATGAAACTTGTTTTGCAGCACTTGTAGGATCATTTCTTTTTAGTATGATTGTAAGCGCTTCACTCATAGCAAAAGTTGCCATCACAACTAATACAAAGCTAATTCCATCTGTTAAGTTCATATTATTAAATGTAAATCTTGTAATATCCGATAAGCTATCTTGACCAACTGAAGCTAACATTAAACCCAATACTACCATCATCATTGCTTTTAAAAATTGACCTTTAGAAGAAAAAGCAGCAATAGCGGTTAAACCTAGAATCATTAAAGCAAAATAATCTGGTGATCTAAATGATAAACTTACTTTAGATAAACTGGGTGCCATAAACAAAAGATATATTGCAGATAATGTTCCCCCTGCAAAAGAACTCCAAGCAGCAATTGCTAAAGCCTTACCTGCCTTTCCTTGTTGTGCCATTGGGTAACCATCAAATGAGGTGGCAACAGTCCCTGGAACACCCGGTGCGTTAAGCAAAATTGAGGAAGTCGAGCCACCAAATACAGCACCATAATAAACTCCAGCCATCAGAATTAATCCTGTAGCAGGATCAAAACCATAAGTAATTGGTATCATTAAAGCAATGGCAGTCATTGGGCCAAGTCCAGGCAACATTCCAATAATAGTTCCAAAAAAACAACCTACCATTACCATTAAAATATTTTGAAGCGTCAGAGCTGTGGTTAATCCAATTAAAATTCCTTCTATCATCCCATAACTCCAATTGATTGTAAAAATGGATCTCTTAAATAAATATCAAGAATACCATGAAGGAGGTACATAAAAGCTGCAACGAAGGGAAAGGATAACAAAAACATCAAGACCCATCTTCTCTCACCTAAAAAATAATAAGATGAAAACAAAAATAAAGAAGTTGTTAAAAAGTACCCAACTTTTAAAATTGTAGCTCCATAAATAATAGCAATTACTATAAGTATCGCTGTTTTTTTATACTCTAGATTTTTATGGTCTACTTTTATGGTGTTAGGCTCAGGTAGAACAAGCTTTAACCCAGAAAAAAATAATCCTGCATAGCCTAAATAAATTGGAAATGTTCTAGCATTAAATGGTGCATTTTCATCAAATGCAAAAACTTGAATTTGGTAAGCCGTATATAAATAAAATGCAGAGAAAATAAAAAAGAGCAGTGATATAATTTTTGTAGTATTTATATTCACTGCTCTAATTAAATAATCTTAAAGATTAAATTACTCCTAGTTTTTTCATAAGAGCTGTCATTTCTTCAGTTTGTTTTTCTAAGAAAGAAACAAACTTTCCTTCTGGGTTGTAAATATTTACCCATGCATTTCTTGCTCTTACAGTTTCCCATTCAGGAGTTTTTTGTACGTCGCCTAACATTTTAGCAATTTTTGATTTATCAGAATTGCTCATTCCTGGAGGTCCAAAAAAACCTCTCCAGTTAACGAATTGTACATCATACCCTTGTTCTTTTAATGTAGGTGCATCTGGAGCATCTGATACTCTTGATGGAGCAGTAATACCAATAATTCTTACTTGGTCTCTTGCACCCATCAATTCACCTAGACCTGTTGATATAATTTGAGTCTCCCCAGATAAAAGTCCAGCTAATGCTTTTCCTCCAGCATCATATGGTATATATGCAACTGAATTCGGGTCAGCTCCTGCTGCTTGAAAAGCTAAAGCACCAATTAGATGGTCCATGCTTCCTCTGACAGAACCACCAGCCATCTTAACTGAATTTGGATCTTTGTTGTAAGCATCAACTACATCTTTAAAGTTTTTAAAAGGTGAACTTTTTGCTACTGCAATAGCTCCATAATCACCTATAACTCCAGCAATCGGCACAACGTCTTTATAAGACAAAGTTCCATTACCTTTTACATAACCTTTATGTCTGGTGATTGATCTTAAGACCAATGGTGTTGATTGAACTAGAATTGTATTAGCGGGTTTTGTGTTAATCATGTAAGCTAAAGCTTTTCCACCTCCACCACCTGACATATTTTCAAATGATGCACTTTTTAACATTCCAGCTTTTGTTAAAGCTTCTCCTGTTCCTCTAGCAGTTCCATCCCAACCACCTCCAGCACCACCACCAATTACAAAGTGCAATTTATCCATTGCTACTGAGCTTGAAGTTGTTGCTGAAATTAAAAGTAAAGTTGAGAATAAAACTGTAATTAAAGATTTAATTAGTTTCATTATTTCCTCTCTTATTATAATTATAATACCTGATATTAAACATAGATTTATATTTAGTGTCAATAATGATTACGTAAATGTTAAATACTTTATCATTTCAAAATTTTTTTAAAGATTTGGGCGCCAGTTATAAAGCTCTCGCTGTTGGTATTATAGGTGGTTATATTGGAACTATAATTGGGCTTCCTTTGCCATGGTTATTAGGTTCTCTTGGTTTGAATCTTTGTGTGGCTTTTACAAAATTTGACATAAAGTTTCCCACAAAATTATTAAATCCTATTTTTTTAATGGTTGGAATAATTCTTGGCGGGACACTAAATATATCTTTATTATACAAAATACATTTGTGGGTTTTCTCATCTGTAGCAATGTTGGTATGTACAATTGTAAGTACAATATTGGCTGGTTTATATTTTGTTAAAGTTTGTAAATTTGACAAATTTATTGCTACTTTAGCAGCTCTACCAGGTGCATTTGTTCCAATTGCTGCAGCACTTTTAGAATATGGTAAAAAGGATAATCATAAGCAAGTATTAATTCCACAAGCAACAAGGGTAATTTTTATTGTTAGTTTTGTGCCAATTCTATTTATTAGTAATTTGGGTTTTTCAGAGATCGAAGGATATAATTACGATAACATCTACAATCTTAGATATTATTTTGAAATATTATTTTTAATTTTTATTTGTTATTTATTTTCAATATTTTTAAAAAAACTAAAAATTCCATCTCCAATTCTTGTTGGAGCGATGACTTTGTCTGGATTATTTTATACTTTTGAAATTTTGAATGCTAGATTTCCTGATTTTATAATCAATATTGCTTTCATTTTTTTAGGAACAGCACTCGGCAGTAGATTAAATGGTTTAAAACTAAAAGAGTTAGTTTTTTATATTTTTCATGGGGTTATGGTGAGTTCTATTCTTGTAATTGTTGCAATGGTAACAGCTTATTTATTACAATTTCTTGGCTTTGATTTCATTCCTACATTTTTAAGTTTTGCGCCAGGAGGCATACATGAGATGGTTGTAATAAGTGTAGCATATAATATTGATCCAATCTTTGTTAGTTATCATCACTTTTTAAGAATATTAATTATTGTAGCCTTTCTTCCTATTATTCTTAAAAAATTTACTGATGAAGTTTAAATATTTAAATAAAGTCTATAATGAGTTTCGTACTACTTAAAAGTATTAATGCATAAAGCATATTATAAAATAAATTTTCTTCTATAATTTTTAATAATTTATAGCCAATAAATATTCCAATTATAGCTAGAGGGAAAAGGGAGATAGATTGATACAATGTATCAAAATTCATCATTGATAAATAAATGTACAGTGGAAGTTTTATTAAATTAACACAGCTAAAAAAAATTATTCTAGTTCCAACGTAAACTTCTTTTTTTAATCTTAATGGTAATAAATAAAGACTCGTAGGAGTTCCACCTGCATGTACACAAAAACTTGAAAATCCCGCTATTGACGAGCATATAGCACCCTTTAAAAAATTTTGCTTAGCTGGAATTGTTTTTTCTTTTTTAAACAAAAAATAATGTCCGGAAAATAAAAAACCCATTATCCCTACTATTAGTTTAAGCAAATTTTCTGAAAAATTATTAAACGTAAAAGAGCCAATTAGAATACCTACTGCTGCAAAGGGAACTATTACTTTAAGAATACTAAAATCAAATTCTCTTCTAAATCTATATACAGCAATAATGTCCGAAAATATTAGAATAGGCAGAATGATTGCAAGTGCTTGTTGTAATGGCATAACAACAGTCATCAAAGGAACAGATATCAATGATATAGAACCACCTAAACCAGATTTTGCAATTCCATAAAGTATTATGGCTGGAACAACACTTACAAAAAAAAGGAAATTTATTTCCATTAATTCAAAGATTGTAAAAAATATTCAAAAACTTTTCCTGGAGAAAGTTTACTAAGATCTGTGACTTGTATAGCTTTAAAATTTTCTCTTTCTATACTTACTTTGTATGCTGATGTATGTGATCCGAATAATGCCACTCCTTTAACACCAAGATGTGAAGTCATGTGTGCTGGTCCTGTATCATTTGATATAACAAAAGTACTATCTTTTATTAAAGATGAAAGTTCCTGTATATTTAATGATTTATTTTCGTTTAAAATTGAAATTGCATTTAAATCTTTTGTCATATCTATCTCTTTAGGACCTGGAGCAACTACAATTTTATAATCATTGTCAAATTTTTTTTTTATTAAATCTATGAGTTCATTGTAATAAGGCCATTTTTTAATTGTCAAATGTGGTGAACAGAAAGGAAATAAAACTATGTATTTATTTAAACCAAATTTTTTTTTTATATTTTCTATATTGGAGCAGGCCCATTTAAAATCAGGATACATAGTATGTTGAATTTTGACACCAGATGTTTTTAATTGATGTTTAAATCTATCTAGAACAGGGTTTTTATCAAATTCATCTTTAGATTTATCTTTCGGTAATGTTGTTTCAGAAGATGACCAAACTAGATTACCAGCATTAGGAAATAATATTCTTTTATAGAAACTTGAACGAGAGGAATTTTGTAAATCAAAAACTTTTATAAATTTGTATTTTTTTAATTTGCGCATAAGATTGAATAAATAAATCAAATTAAATCTTGATAATCTCTTGTCTAAAATTGTACCTGCTAGATAGGGGTTTTGCTCAAAAAGATTAATATAAGGCTTTGATGTTAATAAATAGATTTTATCATCTTTATGAAAAACAGAAATATCTTGAATTGCACCACTTGCTTGGGCTATATCACCTAAAGAACCATGTTTAATTATCAAAATATTAGACATATTTTTAACAACTTAACACACTATATATATTTATGAATAAAATTTTAATTGAGGTGTCTGTTGGTGAACTTTTAGATAAAATTTCAATCTTAGAAATCAAAAAAGAAAAAATTAAAGACTTTGATAAATTAAAATATATTAATGATGAATATTTGATTCTAAAGAAGCAATTAGATGACAACATAATTTTAAATGATCAATTAAAAAAACTTTATAAAGAATTAAAGGTAATTAATGAAAAACTTTGGGATATAGAAGATAATAAAAGAATGTGCGAAAAAAAAAATGATTTTGGTGAAAATTTTATAAAATTATCTAGAGATGTTCATTTTCTAAATGATGATAGAGCAAAAATTAAATTAGCTGTAAATAATCAAACCGGTTCAAAGATAAAAGAAATTAAGCAATACACAAACTATTAAAGCATACTAGGAATAACTTTTCTTAAATCCATAGCTATTTTTGGTTTTATATTTGAATATATAATTCCTTTTCCAAATTTCTTGAGTGCCATTATTTTACCATCAGGTGAAATAATAACCGTATGCCCAAAAGTTTCTCTTTTAATCGTATTTTTTCCAGTTTGATTAGGAGCGAAAATGTAACAAAAATTTTCAATTGCTCTTGCTCTTAACAAAGTTAACCAATGTCTTTGACCAGTTGTTTTAGTAAATGCAGATGGAACAGCTATAAAACTTAAATTTCTTTTTGACAAGTTTCTATAAAGTTCTGGAAATCTTAAATCATAACAAATTGAAAGACCTATTTTTCCCCAGGGTAATTTAGCAGATACTAATTTTTTACCTGCCTTAAATACTTTACTTTCTTTGTGTTGTTCTTTTTTTGAAACTTTAACATCAAACATATTTATTTTATCGTAATAAGTATTTATTTTACCATTTGGTCCAATAAGAATAGATCTATTTCTTAATTTGCTTTTTTCTTTAATGCACATTGAGCCAATAAGTACCCATTTTTTCTTTCTTTTAGCTATAAGTTTTACTTTTTTTATTATTGGATCATGTTTCATCTCATATGAATATTTAAATAAATTATTTTTATCTGCAGACATTAGAGAGGACGTTTCAGGAGTAATGATTAAGTCAGCTTTTCTCTTAATTGCTTGATTAATATATTTTATAATTTCTTTAAAATTTTTACTATAGTTTTCACCACTAGATAACTGGATACAAGCTACTTTCATGTTTGAAATCCATATTTTTTTTCTAAGTATTTTACAATATTATGAATAATGAAAGTTAAAAATAAATATATTATTCCTGCAGTAATGAATGCTTCAAATGGCTTAAAAGTTAAAACGTTTACTTTTCTAGCTTCTCCCATTAAATCCATAATTGTTATTACACTTGCCAAAGATGTACCTTTTAGCATTAAAATTATTTCATTCCCATAAGCTGGTAATGATTGTTTTATCGCTATTGGGATTTGTATTTTATAAAAAGTAATTTTCTTTGAGACACCTAAACTTTGTGCAGCCTCTATATAACCCTCTTTTATTGTTTGGAAAGCTGATCTTAAAATTTCAGATGTATATGCGCCAGTGTTCAATGAGAATGCAATTATTGCACACCAATAAGGTTCTCTAATAATTACCCATAAAAATGAGTTTCTTAAAATTTCAATATTAGCCAAACCATAATAAATTAAATATAATTGGACCAGTAGCGGTGTACCTCTAAAAAAATAAGAATAACCATATGCAAACTTGTTAATAAATTGATTTTTATTGATCCTTAAAATTGCAAATATTAAACCAATAAACAATCCAAAAAACATTGAGGATATTAAAAGTTTTAAAGTTATAATTGCCCCATTTAACAAGCTTGGAAAAATACTGACCATTAAATTTATATCCATTAGTAACCTTTGTTGTATCTAATTTCCAATTTGTTAATTATTTTCATGCTTAAAAATGTAAGAACTAAATATAGAACTGCAGCTACAGAATAAAAAAATAATGGGTCCCTTGTAGATCCTGCAGCAATATAAGACTGTCTCATAATTTCTACTAATCCCGTTACAGATATTAGTGATGTATCTTTTAATGTTATTTGCCACACGTTGCTTAAATTAGGAATCGATAGCCTCAACATTTGAGGTAAAATAACTTTATAAAATTGAATACTTTTCTTTATTCCTAAAACTTTTGAAGCTTCAAATTGACCTTTATCAATAGATAATATTGCTCCTCTGAAAACTTCTGTAGAATATGCTCCTGATATAATTCCTATAGCTAGAGCGCCTGTTATAAATGCATTAATCTCGATATAACCATCATATCCAAAAATTGAAGCAACATACATTGCGGCTCCTGTGCCGCCAAAAAATAATAAATATATTACTAATAGTTCTGGAACACCTCTTATAATTGTTGTGTAACAATTTCCGATAATATTTACTGTTTTATTTTTAGATAATTTTAAAGGGGTAAATATTAAAGCAAATAAGAAACCTATTGCCATAGCTGCTATAGAGACAGCAATTGTCATCAAGGTTGCAAAAAACAGTTCGTCTCCCCAACCTGTATCTCCAAAGGTTAAAAGCTCCATATAGATTGGCGACTATATATTATAGCCGCCATATCTAAAATTAATTACATTGATGCATCGAAACCAAACCATTTAATAGCTATCCTACTGATATGGCCATCTTTTCTAGCTTTATCTATTGCTTTGTTAAATTCTTTTAAAAGTTTAGTATCGTCTTTTCTGATACCTACCCCTACTCCATTACCAAATGCACCGCCTGAAAAAGTTGGTCCCACAAGTACAACAGCCTCACCAGATTTTTCTGCATAGTCAGTAAATGCAACTGCAGCTGCTAAAGCTACATCACATCTGCCATTAGATAAATCAAGATTAACCTCATCTTGTGTCTTGTACGTTTTTAAATTTACTTTACCAACATCTCCAGACTCAAGAAAGTTTTGATGAATTGTTCCAATTTGAGTACAAACTGTTTTTCCTGATAAAGCTGAGGTTAATGTTTTCATAGCTTTATTAACAGCTGATCCACCAAGGTTTAAGTTTACAGCTTCAGGAGTATCTATTCCTTCTAGATCAGAACCTTTCATAACAGCTAAGGATGCAACCTCATCAGCATATCCTTGAGAAAAATTAATAGTTTTCATTCTTTCCTCAGTAATTGACATTCCAGCCATTATTGCATCAAATTTTTTTGACGTTAATGCTGGTATCATTCCATCCCAATCTTGTTCAACTATTTCACATTGTTGACCAATATATCTACAAAGTGTCCATGCAAGCTCTACCTCAAATCCAATTAATTTCCCCGAAGCATCTTTTGAATTCCAGGGAGGATAAGCTCCTTCAGTTCCAATCCGAATTTTATCAGCATTAGCAGAGCCAATTAAAAATAAGGACAATAGAAAAGTTAAAAATATACTTTTTATTACATTCATTGTTTCCTCCATTAAAATAATAATTATTTCATAATTTTTGAGATTAAAAAAGAAAATTCTAATGATTTATTGAGGAAGAAAAATTCCAAGAACAATCAAAACTGGGGACATAAACTCTAGATAATTTAGTATTACCGAAAGTTTCATTAAATATATTCAACCAATTTTCAACTTGCTTTGGTTTTTTGTCTTGGCTCCCAACTTGAGCTGTAATTACACCTTTTGGTTTTAATATTCTTACAAGTGAATTCATATTATTAGCAGCTAAATCAATACAATATTGATCGTCATTTAGATCAACAAATATTTGATCATATGTATCATCTTTGATGGCTTTTATGCTTTCAAATGCATCTCCCCATATACATTTTACTGAATTTTTTTCAGTGGCCTTATTTCCAATTGTTCCAATATGTTTATCACAAACATCTACAACTTCGGGATCTAATTCAAACCAATCTATAAAACCAAAATTTTTTAAAATACACTCTCTTGCAACTCCACCATCACCTCCTCCAATAATTGCAGCCTTTTCTTTATTTGAGTTTAATTTTAATCCTGAGTTTACAAATGTAGAACTATATAAATGCTCATCGCTCTCAGCAACTTGAATTTCATTATCTATAAATAATGCTTTTCCAAACTGTTCTAATTCTAATATCTCAATGTGTTGTCCAACTTTTGATTTAAAGTTTTCTATTACTTTATTTACCACATATGATTTTTTTAAACCTGGTGAGCTATAATTGTCATGATAGAGGTCTACGGTATCTCGATTAAACTGTTTTTTAATTATATGAGTATGTTCAATTTCATCTTTAATAACCTCTAAGGCAACAGAGGGAGAAATTTTTGCACATGTAAAAAAATCGAAACTGATAATTCCTTTTTCAGGAAATGTATGAAAACTAATGTGACTTTCTGCCAATAATGCAACTAAAGTAAATCCTTGAGGCTCAAACTTATATTTTGATATTTGGAGTACAGTAACTTTTGCTATTTTAGCAATTTTGTAAACTAATTTTTCAAAGAAGACAGGATCATACTCCTTTTTTGTGCCTATTATATCTAAGGTAATATGTTCTCCAACTTTAGTCATATAATTATTAAATAACTTTAGTATTTTAATTTTTTACTTCTTTCAAATAAAAAACTACGGTAATAGTTTATTGAAGGGTAATGCTGTGAAAAATAATTGGTCAAATAACGAGGCTAAAAAATACATATTAAAATACACGAAACTTGGTCATTCTAAGGACATGGCTCTCAGGGTTTATACGACTAGGCTACTTGGAAGAAATAGTGAGCTAGTTTTACATGGTGGCGGCAACACCTCTGTTAAGACAACTATTAAAGATTTAGATGAAAAAAAATATGATGTTTTGTGTGTAAAAGGAAGTGGCTGGGATATGGCTGAAATTGAACCAGAAGGATTGCCAGCAGTAAAATTGAACCCTCTTTTAGCTTTAAGGAATAAAAAAAAATTATCAGATGAAGAAATGGTAGCATATCAAAAAAGGAATTTAATTAATATTAAATCGCCCAATCCATCAGTAGAAACTTTTCTACATGCTTTTTTACCTTTTAAATTTGTTGACCACACACATTCTGATGCAATTATGAATGTAACTAATAGACCAAATAGTTTTGCTTTTTGTAAAAAGATATTTGGAAAAAGAGTAAGTTTAATTCCTTATGTAATGCCTGGATATGGATTAGCTCAAAAAATTAAAGAGGTTTATAACAAAAACCCTAATATAAATTGTCTTATCTTGCTAAATCATGGAATATTTACTTTTTCTGATGATGCAAAAGAGTCTTATGATCTTATGATAAAGTATGTAACAGATGCAGAAAAGGCTTTAAGAAAGTTAAAAAGAAAAAAAATTAAACAAATAACTAAATTAAATACAAAAATTACTCCTTCTCAAATAGCACCAATATTAAGAGGATTAGCATCTAAAGGTGCTAATAAGAAATTTATTTTAACCTTTAGAAATAATAAAATTTTAAATTATTTCATTAATGGAAATGATGTAGAGAGATATTCAACAGAGGGTACGGCTACACCGGACCATGTCATTAGAGTAAAACCTTTCCCTTTAATAATTAAACCTAAACATAACTCATCAATTGATGATTTTAAAAAAACTGCAATTAAAGCTTTTATTAATTATAAAAAAAAATACTTGAAATACTTTGAACAGAATCAAAAAAAAGTTAAAGAAAAGAAAACGATGCTAGATACTTCACCAAGAGTGATATTAGTACAGAATATTGGTGTATTTTGTATAGGGGATAATCTAAAAGCAGCAAAGGTAGCAGCGGACTTAACAGAAACTAATGCTAGAGTAATTTCCTCAGTTGAAGAAACTTCAAAATATAAATTCATATCAAAAAAAGATATTTTTGATGTTGAATATTGGTCCCTAGAACAAGCAAAAATAAAAAAAGAAATAAAAGAATTAGCAGGTAATGTTGTTGTTATTACTGGTGCATTTGGAAAAATTGGGACAGCAACTTACAAATTATTTAAAAAATATGGAGCAGAGGTAGTTTTAATAGACAATAATAGGAAAAAAGTTAGTGAAATGAGTAAAAAAATTGATGATCTTTGTATCTATTGTGATGTAACAAACAAAGAAAGTGTTAAAAAGGCATTTAATTTAATTTCATCCAAATTTGGAGGGATAGATATCCTAATATCAAATGCAGGAACTGCTTTGGGAGGATCTATCGCTGAAGTTGATGACAAAATTTTAAGAAAAAGCTTCGAAGATAATTTTTTTTCACATCAAAATTGTGCAGCTGAAGCTACCAAAATAATGAAAGCTCAAAATATTGAGGGATGTTTATTATTTAATATATCTAAACAGTCTGTAAATCCTGGTAAAAATTTTGGACCTTATGGGTTGCCTAAGTCTGCCTTATTAAATTTATGTAAACAGTATGCATTAGACTATGGGTCCTATGGAATAAGATCTAATGGAGTAAACGCAGATAGAATTAGGAGTGGTCTCTTAAATGATGAAATGATTAAATCTAGAGCTAAAGCGAGAGATGTTTCAACAGAGGATTATATGAAAGGCAATTTGCTTCTAAATGAAGTTAAAGCCGAAGATGTTGCAAAAGCATTTTTTCACCTTTCAGTTTCCAAAAAAACTACTGGAGCTGTTTTAACGGTTGATGGTGGAAATATTGCTGCTTCTTTAAGATAATTTATGCCATTTTACCAACCAAAAAAATTCCTAGTTTGATGGTTGCTCCAAATGGTGCAAGAAAAGTCAAAAAAGGTCATCCAGAAGTACCTTTTACTATCCAAGAGAATGTCAATGTTATTAGAATTTGTCTTAAAGGATAGATGTTATACTAAAGTGCACGGAATTATGATAAGTATATGGCGATGAATCCATTAATATTATCTTTAATTGGTCTTGTATTAGTTGGTGTATCAGCAAATTTATTAAAATTAATAAAAAAAAATAAAATTTTATTATTAATTTCAATATTACCATGTATTTATATTTTTATTTATGGTCTTTATGCAACTTTTGGGCCTATTGATTTATACAAAGATGGCACAGAAAATTTCATTGCTCAAAATCCTGGAAAAGATTTACCGGTAGTGTTTGTTCTTTTAAAGTTTTATCAATATATTTTAATTTTTGTCGGAGCAATTTTTGGATTAATTTATTTTAATTATTTAAAAAATTTTAGTGAGTCTAATCAGTCATCAGACTAAGCAAATATAATCATATAGCCAGAAAAGTAATAATAAAAAAGTCTAATCACATCAGTCTTTTTAAATAATATATTTTAAACTTTATTGATTACTTGTTAAACATTTTTTTTAAGCCTTCCGTGGAAGCTTCGCATATTCCTTTCTCTGTTATTAAACCTGTTACATATTTTGCTGGAGTAATATCAAATGCTAGATTCATTGATTTGCTTGTTTCAGGATAAATCAAAACCTTTTTAATATTATTATTTTCATCTTTTCCTTCTATATGAGATAACTCTTCAGAGTTTCTCTCTTCGATAGGAATATTTTTGGAATCTTTTATATCCCAGTCTATTGTTGAACTTGGTAAGGCTACATAAAAAGGAACATTATTGTCATGAGCGGCCAATGCTTTTAAATATGTACCAATTTTATTACAAACATCACCAGTTGATAAAGTTCTATCTGTTCCAACAATACACATATCAACCTCCCCACGTTGCATTAATATTCCACCAGTATTATCTGCAATTAAAGTGTTTGGAATATTTTCTTCATTCAACTCATATGAAGTCAAGTTTGCTCCTTGATTTCTTGGTCTAGTTTCATCAACCCAAACATGAATGGGAATCCCTTTTTTATGTGCATGATAAATTGGCGAGGTTGCTGTTCCCCAATCTATAGTTGCTAACCAACCTGCATTACAGTGTGTTAAGATATTAACTGTTTTATTATTTTTATTGTAAATTTCTTCAATAATTTTAAGTCCATTAAGTCCAATATTCTCACAAAACTTTACATCCTCATCACATATTAATTTTGCTTCTTTTAATGCCACGTCTAATAATTCATCAGATTTTACAAATGATAATTTGTTATTCATTCTATGAATTGCCCATTGCAAATTTATAGCTGTAGGTCTTGAATTAACTAATTCCTCTGAACTTTTTTTAATGAAATCTAAACCTATATTTTCTTGTATTGCTAAAACTATTCCATAAGCAGCGGTTCCACCAATTAGAGGTGCTCCTCTTACCTCCATAGTTTTTATAGCGTTTACTGCATCTTTTATTGTCTTCAAATCTTTAATAACAAACTGATGTGGAAGTTTTGTTTGATCAATTATTTTTACTACACTATTTTCGTACCAAATCGTCCTATATTTTTTTCCCTTTACTCTCATTTAATTACTCCAAACCACAGGAAACCAATCCTCTCTCATTTTATCTCCTGGTTTTAAATCTATTCCTACAAAAGGTGGAGAGGTTTCTCCTTTTCTATCAATGTACCTTACATCGTCTCCGATAAATCTTGCAGAAAAAGCTTTGCGACTTTTTTTTTCATTATTTCCTAAGGATGAGTGTAAAACTTTAAAATTAAATAATATCGCATCTCCAATATTCATCTCTGCACTAAAAATATTATTTTTATCTATATTGGGCATATCCATAAAACTATTGTTATTTTTATACCAAAACGAATTATTTGACCATTTAGTAGGCTTTACCAACATTGGCAACTTATGAGATCCTTTCAAAACTTTTAGAGAATTATCTTTTGATACATTATCTAATGGTATCCAAAAACTTCCTGTATCATTCCCATCTAAGCAATAATATGGAAGATCTTGATGCCATGGGGTTTCTTTTATTGTTCCTGGTTCCTTTAAGAAAATATGTTCATGGAACACCTGAATTTTTTTAGATTGAGTTGATTGAGCAACAATTTCTGCTGCAGGTGAATTAAAAATAAAATCTTTAAATTCCTCAATTCTTTCCCAATTACAATAATCCTCAAAAAATCTTCCTCTTTCTTGATTTGAAATATTTTCTCTTCCATGTGAACTTGGGTTATTTAATACTTTTTGAAATCCGTTTTTAAGTTTTTCAATCCAAGGTAAAAAAACTTCTCTGATTAAAATTACTCCATCATTTTTATAATTCAAAATTTGTTTATCAGATAATTTTAATTTCACTTATTTAAAACTCTTCCAGCTACTGTTTTTAATTTGTCTTTCGTCTTTTGTGATCTTTTTTCTGGAGCAGTAATTATGGCAACATCTAAACAATTATTTGTTGAGTCATTTGGATCAATATGAGTTTCAAAATTATCAATAAGATTTTTAATCATACTTTTTGCTTTAGAAGCATTATCTAATAATACTTTTATTACTTGCTGAACATCAACGTTTTCATGATCTGGATGCCAACAATCATAATCAGTTACCATTGAAACAGAAGCATATCTAATTTCTGCTTCTCTTGCTAATTTTGCTTCAGGCATGTTTGTCATTCCAATCACATCGGCTTTCCATGATCTATAAAGATTTGACTCAGCCAAGGTTGAAAATTGAGGACCTTCCATTACTACATAAGTCCCTCCTTTTTGATAATCTATTCCCTCTTTTTTAATTGCATCCTCACATGCATTCATTAAACCTTTAGAAGTTGGATGTGCCATTGATACATGAGCTACTATTTCCTCATCAAAAAAAGTTTTATTACGTGCAAAGGTTCTATCTATAAATTGATCAATAATAACAAATTTACCAGGACGCAAATCCTCTTTTAGTGAGCCAACTGCGGAGACAGAGACTATATCTGTAACACCTAGTTGTTTTAATGAATCTATATTTGCTCTAAAATTTATGTTTGATGGTGAAATAAAGTGCCCTCTACCATGCCTTGGTAAAAAAAGAACTTCTTTGTTATTATAGGTAGTTTTTAAAATATGATCTGATGGTTTTCCCCAAGGTGTATTTAAATCTATTAATTCTCTGTCTTTAAATTCTTCAACATCATAAAGACCACTTCCACCTATTATTGCTAATTTATTATTTGCCATATAAAAAGTTATAATATTGTATTTATAAATAACTATTATGGATTTAAAAGATTATATTCGCTCAATTAAGGATTATCCTAAAAAGGGTATTTTATTTAGAGATATAACTACTTTAATAAAAAATGAGACTGCTTTTGAGGAAACAATTAATCAAATTGTTGATAGATCTAAAAAATTTAAAGTAGATAAAATAGCTGCAATTGAGTCTCGTGGTTTTGTGTTTGCATCAGCTGTTTCTTACATATTAAAAAAACCTTTTATAATGTTAAGAAAGAAAAACAAACTCCCTGCTGAGGTACATTCAGTTGATTTTGAGCTTGAATATGGAACAGCAACAATAGAAGTTCATAAGGACTCAATTTCAGAAAATGACTCTGTTCTTATAATTGATGATTTAATAGCTACAGGAGGAACGGCAGAAGCTGCAGCAAAACTTATAGAAATTTCAAAAGGAAATATTGCAGCCTTTATATTTGTAATAAATCTTTTTGATTTAGGTGGTTGTCATAATCTTCTAAAAAAAGGTTATAAGGTTGAAAATTTGATGGACTTCCCAGGTCATTAATGAATAATGCTTAATATGAAAAAATTTATTTCAATCTTAATTTTAATCACATTTTATCAAACAACTTCACAGGCCGGACAATATTCTGATAAATTTGCAAATTGTCTAATGCAAAATACTACAGAAAGAGACAAAGTAGTTCTTGTGAGATGGGCATTTTCTGCAATGGCACACCATTCAGCTTTGAAAGAAGAATTTAATATTCCAAATAGCAAATTTACAAAACATGAAATTGCAGTGGCTGATTATGTTCAATATATTTTAGGAACAGTTTGCTTTAAAGAAACAAAAAATGTTCTAAAATATGATGGAGATCAAGCTTTCTTAAAAGCTTTTGAATTGCTGGGAGAAATTGCTTTTTTATCTTTAATGGAAGAAGCAAGTGTTTCAAATGCACTAGAAAATTACGTAACACATATTGATCCTGAATTTTTAAGAAAATTTGATTAATGGTAGCGGGAAGTGGGATCGAACCACTGACCTCGGGCTTATGAGTCCCGCGCTCTAACCAACTGAGCTACCCCGCCATTAAATTCACGTTGATATATACTACTTATTTTTTTTCTTTCAAACAAGAAAATCAAAAAATGCATTTAATCACACTTTCTCTGTGGACCGTGAGTGGACCAAATTTGGAACAGGATTTCTGGTCATGTGGAGACCCGTGCGTGATTAATCTATATCTACAGTTTTAACATCACACAAATAATCACTTAAAAATTTATCATTAACATAATCATATTTAGACATAGACATTATTGGGTTTTTTTCACCCTCGAATTCATTTATTTGGAAAACTAATTCATATTTAGGAAATCTAGCTGCAAAAAAATTTTTTTTAATTATCATATTCTTATTTGGTATTTCAATATAAGTTTTTTTATTTTCATCAAAATATTTAAATGTCATCACATCAAAATAAAATTTGTGAATTTTATAATTTTTATCAAGCAAATTTTTCATATTCACACAGGCAATATTAACTCCTTGATCTGCATAAAGTATTGTTGGAAATAGAAGAAAAAATAATATAAGTCTCATGCTTTATTAAAGAAGTACTGTCAGGTATTTTTTGGACTTAATTATGTTTAGAATAAGTTTTTTTTCTTAATTTTTTTGTTTGTACAAACAAACAAGTCTTTTTGAGACTCATTATTAATCACACGAAAATGATAACCCTTTCCAGTAGTTCTATCTATTGATATAACTCGAAAATAGGCAACACCACCTGCATTAGGTATTAAAGCCATTTCACTGGCAGCACTATATTCGTTTTCTTTTTCGTCTTTTCTGACTAACCCAGCAAATAATGTTGACCATCTTGGAACTTTAATTTTGGTATCCGTAATAACAATCTCCCAATCTTGAATCATCGGAATTTCTTTTTCTCCATTAATAATTCTTATTTCTTGTTTGCAATAAAGATTTAAATCAGCATAAGCTGTCTCATTTAAACTTAATAAAATAAAAAAAATTCCAAAAATTTTTCTCATAAAAATATCTTATCAGTGGACCACCAGAGGACCAATATTTATGTTTGCTTTAATTAATTAGGAAAACTAGTGTATCGAACCACTGACCTCGGGCTTATGAGTCCCGCGCTCTAACCAACTGAGCTACCCCGCCATAGATACATAAAAGTTTATACTGCTTTTAATTATTTATGCAAAGGTAAGTAAAGATAATATATAATTTTTTAGATGAAATATATTAAAAAAGATAATCTTGTAATTTTAATATTCTTCATTCTATATCTTTCATTAGGAATAAACATAGTTAAAAATTATAGTGTTTCATTTGATGAAGAAAGCAACAGATTATATGGACTTGTAAACGGCAATTATATACTAAAAACTTTTCTTAGTGAGGAAAAGTACAATTCTATTTTTAATAATATTATAAATGAAAATTTTAGTGAAAAAATAAAGATTAAACAACCAACACCACTTTATGAGTTTGCCGATAGAGCTTATGGAGTTGTTTTTGAACTCCCAATTACAGCTATCGAAATTTTATTAAATTTTAAAAACACTCATGATATTTATGTTTTTCGTCATTTGGCTACATTTTTATTTTTCTTTATATCATTAATAATATTCTACTTATTTCTAAAAAAGATCTTTAAAAATAAATTTATAGCTCTAACAGGTGTTATAATTTTAATTTCAAATCCTAGGATTTTTGCCGACAGCTTTTATAACTCAAAAGATATTGTATTTTTATCTTTTTTTTTAATTACTTTTTATTTTGCTTATTCATTTATTTTAAAAAATAAAACTAAGAATTTAATTTTACTGTCTTTTTTTTCTGCTTGTTCGATTAATTTAAGAGCTATAGCAGTAATAATACCGTTTATGGTTTATATGGATATTATTCATCAAATTATAAAAACAAAGAAATTTAAAATTGAAATTATATATTTACCTTTAATTTCACTTTTATTTCTTTATATAATTTGGCCATTTCTTTGGGAAAGTCCAATTAATAACCTGATTTATGTTATAAATTGGTTTAAAGAAATTCCTATAAATATTGAAAATTTTTATTTAGGTGATGACCATAATGCTCTTAGTCCCCCTTGGCATTATTTATTTGTTTGGATTTTAAATACCACACCTGCATACATTTTAATATTAATGTTTCTGGGAATAATATTATTTATTTTTGGAAATAAAAAATATTTAAAATTATACTTAATATTTTTTTACTCATTAGTAATACCATTCTGTTTAGTTATTTTTTTGAATATTGCATTATACGATGGATGGAGACATTTTTATTTTATAGCGCCTTTTTTGACAATTTTTTGTTTGATATCAATTGATGCATTTTTTTATTATAAATTTTATAACTATATAAAAATTGGTCTTTCAGTTTTAATTCTTACATTATTTTTAAAAAATATTTATGATTTAAAAAAACTTCATCCTTATGAAAATTTGTATTTTAATTATTTATTTGTATCAAAGCCATATGAGATATTTGATAAAGATTACTGGGGATTAACAAATCGTATTGTACTTGAAAATTTTTATAAAGTTGTTGATGATAAAGAGATTATATATGGTGACATGTCAACAATAATATTTAAAACCTCAGACTTTTTATCAAAGTTTGATAAAAGAAATTTTATTCATTATAAAAATGTAGGTAATATTGATGAAGGACCTTTTTATTATTTTGTATTAAATAGATACCACCCTCCTTATGAAAATATTAAAAAAAATTCAAAAATAATTTATGAATTCAAACTCGATAACCAAATAATTAATGGAGTTTATAAGTTTGATACAATTAGAAAATTTTTAGAAATGGAATAGTATTTATTCACTAGATAAAATTCCAATTGAACCTGTATCCTCTAAAGACATTAATATTATATTTGATTTTGATAAAAATTTTAAGTCTCTTATTCTTTCTCCTATAAATATTTTTTCAATATATAAAACTTTATTAAAATTTTTATCAAATTTAACTCTATATAAATGCCTTGAATTAAGTGAGCCAAAAATAAAATTATTTTGCCAGTATTTTGAAAAACTATTATTAAGTTTAATAATTTCAGAAATTCCAATCGAAGGCACAAAAGAGTAAATAGGTTCCTTAAAGCCATTATCATAGTGACTCTTTAAATAATTCAATTCGTTATTATCTAAAGATCTATATTTTTCACCATATGATGCAAGTGGCCAACCATAATTTTCACCTAATTCGATTAAATTAATTTCATCTCCACCCTTTGGTCCATTCTCTGTTGATAAAATAATACCCTCCGTTGACAGTAAACCTAAAATATTCCTATGTCCCTTTGAAATAATTTTTGTCATTTGAGTCTCAAAATTATAAAGGATGATTTTACCCATTAATGAATTTGGATCTTGGGGTTTATTATCATTTTGATCCTTAAATTTTAAAATATCTGCAGCAGTACTTATTATTAAACCTTTTAATTTTTTATCAAATTGAACTCTGCCTGATTGAATCGTTTTGTAACAATTGTTATCTAAATATTTCTTTTTTAAAGTTAATTTATCTAAATTAATCTTACCTTTAAAAATTACAAATTTCTTGCAATTTTTAGTTATTCTTTCTGAGCCAGTAGCTATAAAATAATCTTCGTGAATAAGTGAGTCTAGAATTTTTGTGCTTTTGATATTTGTATTAATTTTTTTAATGTTATTTTGATTTTTTAAAATTTCTTCAGTTTTAACTCTAAAAATATCACCATTCGCCAAGGTTATTATTATATTGTTATTATATATATCTACAAAAAAAGTTTTTGTGGACTTTCTTTTTATGAAATTGCCATAACCACCATAATTGACATTTTTTAATTTTAAATCAACTTTGTTAAAATTAATGTATGAGAATTGTGTTTCGGGTAAAAACTTTATATTATAATCGTTGTTAAGTCTCTTAGTATTAATTTTATTTGAAAAGATAACCTTTAAAATAGCTTGATAATTTATTGGTAAATTTTCGTAGATACTAATTCTAAACGCATAAATACCAGATAAAAAATATACTATAATAATTAATAAAATTAAAAAATTTTTTTTCATTTAATTATAATTATCAGTAATGATTTTCCAATTTTATTAAATAAAAATTTGTCCATAATTTTACTTAAAGGAATTAAAGTATCCCATAATTTAATTTTAAATGAAAAATTTTTTTTATAATTTTTTGTAAATATTTTTGATAGTAAGCTAAGAATATAGCCTAAGCTATCAAAATAAGTAATTTTATAATTTTTAATATTTATTTTTTTTAAAATCTTTATAAAATCTTTTTTTGAATATCTTCTTTCATGATCAATGTCTTTATCAAATTGTGAATATAAATGTTGAAAAGCTGGTACATTTATTATTAAGCATCCATTTTTTTTTAAGCTTGAATATGCTTTCTGTAATTCAGTTAAATCATTTCTGATATGCTCTAAAACATCCAAATACAATATTGTATCATAAAAATTATTTTTTTTTACAAAATTTTTATTTATAATATTAATTTTCTTTGATTTTATTCTCTTAAGCTTTTGATTAAAGTTTTTGGATGGTTCAAATAAATAAACTTTTTCAGATATTTCTTTGTATCTTTTTAACACAACCCCATTGCCTGGTCCAATTTCCGCAACAATACCCTTTATATATGGTTTTATAAACTTAAACTGATAATTTCTAAAGTTATTTGCTTTATCAAAATATTTCAGCTCCCAGCCAGCATAATTTGTGTTTTCTTTTTTCACTGTGTATTAAGTTTTTTTAATACCTTCGGGTGGGGAGTTCCATCTATTATTAGTTTTGACTCAAAACTAACATGTATTAATTCTAATTTATGTTTCATTTAAATTTTACGAGGCTATAAATTTTATCAGGTAATAAAGGATACCTGTTATGATTGTTGCATATATAAAACCATAAACAAATAACTTTATAATTGTTTTATTATCTTCATACTTAGATTTTAAAAACACATAAATTATTGTATAAATTCCAACTATTGCTATACTTAATAATATATCTGTTGGGTTCATTGTATTTTTTCGAAAAATAACTTTTTAAGTTGATATGTAAATGGGTATTCTTTTCCAATAGGTTGAAATTTTGGTTTTATCACAATGAAGTTTTCTTTTCCTATTTTAATTTTCCATGTTAATCTTATATCTCCTGAGAATACTCTTAGAGCACCAAGGTTTGAAAATCTCCATCCATCCTCAGATATAATTACTCCGTCTTTGTATCTTTTATAACTATCACTATCAAATATGTATGTTACCACACCATCGGTTCTCTCATCTTTCAATGTAATGGCATAATTATTTAAAAATTCAGCAGTTTGTTTTTTAGTTAAGCCTCTTTTAGAAACTGATTTCAAAAATTCAGTTGTTTGATCAACTGCGTTGTCAATCTTGCTATCTGCTGATGAATAATTTATAAAACTTAAAAGTAAAATTAGAACTGTTAAAAGTTTAGTTAAATTCGATAGCATTAAACAACTTATATAACATTTATCTGATGATATTCAATTTATAATAGAATTCTTTTATATTGTCTTATTCATTAACATTTATAAAATTGTATTTTTAAAAATATAAAGAGAGAGGAATAAATGAATAAATTTAAGTCAATAAATAAAGCTTTATTAAGCTTTACATTTGTTGTTTCATTTTTATTATCTTCTTCAACAGCGATTGCTGAGATAGTGGGAAGACTTTCAGTTCATTGGAGTCCTAAACACCACAGCGCAAAACATGCTCAAATATTTGCTGATGAAGTAAATAAAAGATCAAATGGAAAATTAAAAATAGAAGTTTACCCGTCAAAACAGCTTTTTGGAATTAGAGAGGTAATGGGTGCAGTAACTTCAGGTGCAGTAGAGCTTGGAGGTATAGTTGGGGTAGTAAGTTTCCCACCAATAAATAAAAATTTCAATGTTGCTTCTTTTCCAGGCCTTTTCAACTCGTGGGAACAACAAAGAGGTTTTTTTCAAAATTCAGCTAAAGGTAAAGAAATTTGGGGTGAATTAACAAAAAAAACAAATTCGACTTTAGTAATGTACAATCCTGTTGGTCCAGTAATGTCAATTTCTAGTGCAAGAGAACTGACAGGTATTGATGCTATGAAAGGTTTGAAAGCTAGAAGATTGCTTAAAAGTGAGGAACCTATGTGGGATGCTCTTGGAGCTAATCGAGTCTCCTTAAAGACTGGTGAAGTATATAACGCTTTACAATCTGGAATGATTGATACAATAAATAGTCCTCCTGGAAGCATTAAAGCTTATAGTTGGTGGGAATTTTTGAAATACGCTCAAAAACCATATCAATATTATGCCGACGCTTATATTATGGCAAATTCAACTTGGTTTAATAGTTTACCAACAGATTTACAAAAAATAATTATGGATGTTGGTAAAGAAGTTGGGACTCTTTCAACAGATAGAATTATGGATCATGGTGAAAGTGTTCTAAAAGAATTCCAAGAAAGAGGAGGAGTAGTAACTACCCTATCAGGAGCTGAGAAAGCAAAGTTTGATAAGCTTATGAAAGATAAAGTTATGCCTGCTATGGCAAAAATGATTGATGCTGATGCTTTAAAAGCAGCACAAGAGTACGCTAAAAATAATTAGAATAAGTTATTTGCTTTATCTATTAAAATGAAAGCGTTGCGAGCAGTTAATAGTTATTTGGCTTCAGCCTCTTTAGCTCTCGCAATGCTAATTATTTTTATTATGGTTGCTGCATTATTTTTAAGTGCGGCCACCAGATTCATAACTGGTACTGGATTTGCTTGGTTTATAGAGTTGCCACCTGTTTTAGTTAGTTGGTTGGTTTTTCCATTACTAGGCCCTTTATTAAAAAAAGGACAACACATTAAAGTAGATTTTTTAACACCCATGTTATCAAAAACAAATAAAGAAATCTTATTTTTAATTGTAAACACAATCGCACTTATATCAGCTTGCATTTTCTTTAAAGCAGGTCTTGATGCAACAATAATGTATTTCAATTTAGGTCAAGTAATGGAAATTGAAATAAGTATTCCTATATGGTGGATGTTTTTAGCTTTCCCTGTGGGTTTCATGATATTAGCTTTAACCTCGATAGAGTTACTGTTTGATAACATTATAAATTTAATAAAAAATTAAATGTTTATATTAGCATCTATCCTATCCTTGGCTGCTTTAATAATTTCTGTTCCTATTTTTTTAGTATTTGGTTTAGGTAGCTCTATAGCTGCTATTGGTGGACTAAATCTTCCTTGGTCTGTTTTAATTCAAGTATCTTTTGGAGCTTTAACAAAACATGTACTTATAGCGGTACCATTATTTATATTCAGTGGGATGGCGATGCTTAAAGGTGGTGCAGCACTAAGACTTGTAAGATTTGCAACAACTTTGGTTGGACATTGGCCAGGAGGTTTGGGTGTTGCAATGGTTATAGCGATGGGTTTTTTTGCAGCATTTTGTGGATCTATATTAGCTGCAATTACTGCAGTAGGTACAATCATGATGCCTAAAATGATTGAACAAGGTTACCCTACTCCATTTGTTGTCGTACTAGCAGCATCAGCAGCTTTACTTGAAGCCTTAATACCTCCATCTAATGCAGCCATATTATTTAGTGCGCTTACTTACGTGCCTGTTTCAAAAACTTTCGCAGCTGGTGTAGTACCAGGTATTATACTTTTAATTTTAATGGTTATATTAGTACTATTTAAATGCAGACACATAAGAGCAGATAAAAAGGCAACCTTTAAAGAGAGATTAAGTTCTTTTATTGCAGCCCTTCCAGCATTAATAACCCCAATAATTATTTTAGGTGGTATATACGCAGGTTTTTTAACACCGTCAGAATCTGCAGCAATTGCTGGAGTTTATGCAGTGACAATAGGGTTTATAATTTATAGAGAATTAACTGTTTCATCTTTATTAATTTGCTTGAGAGATACTGCAATCATTACTGCTGTGATATTTTCAATTATTGCTACAGCGACATTTTTAAGTGTTGTTCTTACTTATACTCAAGCCCCTCAAAAAATTATAACTTACTTCACAGATATGGGTGTCAGTGTGAACTTATTCTGGATAATGCTAGGAACAATATGTTTAATTTTAGGAACATTTATAGAAATAGTTCCAGTATTTTATTTAACTGTTCCAATTTTTGCGGCTTTAACACTATCTTTTGATCAAAGTCTACTTCACTTATATGTGGTATTTGTCGCTTTTGCTGGCATTGGAATGATTACGCCACCAGTTTGTGTAGGAATATATACAGCCGCTGGTGTCATCAAGGAGAATCCTGCTAATGCTTTTAAAGAAGTTCCTTTGTTTACGATAGTTGGAATTATTTATGGAATATTAATGATTATATTTCCTAAATTTTCTACTTGGTTGCCAAGTTTACTCTGAAATTCATTTAACTATTTTAATTTAATAATTTTTTTTAGCTTTTTCAAATTCTTCAGCGTTTAAGACTCCAGATTTATATAATTCTATTAGTTTATTTAAATCATTTATAAGATCTGTTGAATTTTCAATTGGAATTGAGGCCTTTAAGTCACCAAAATCTAATTTAAAATCTTTTGTCGCTTCAAGCTGATTTTCAAGAACACTATGTTCAATTGACATTTTTTTTGTCCATTCCTCAAAAAATTTTTTCTTTAAAGGATAATTATTTATGTTGCTTCTATGATATTCGCTTGTTTCTTCAGTTTCAAACAACATATCATTAGCTCCGTACGCCTCTGGATTTATTGACAGACCCATTGTTATAGCTTTATCTCTTTTATTAGAATAATAGACGCTCTGAAATCCTAGCATTATTTTTGGCAATATTAATGAATTATCATTTATATACTTTTTTAATCCTCCTGAAGAAGTATTCGTTGGGTCATCAGGGAAATAAAGTTCTTTGTTTGGATCTAAATGGCGGCTTATAAAACAATTAGAACTTGCTCCTTTAAATATAGCTTTCACATAAAAATATTCGGGTCTTAAATTACAACTATCGTATTTATTGTTTTGCCATTCATTTCTAAGCTCAGCACCAAGTGCTTGTCTCCATTTTCCACCACTTGTAATATAACAAGCAGAGAATGCTCCGTTAATTATTTTATTTTGAATATTTATAAATTTTATACAACCTAAACTAAAATTTTGTAGGTGGAAGGGTTCTTTTGAATAATAAATCCATTCTCCATTTGGGAGTTTAAATTGTATGTTCTTCCAAGTAATTTTATTAGAATATTTTTCATTTTTTTTTAATTTAGTATTAGCCGAGTAAGCTTCTGTTACAAAAGTGAAAAAAATAATAAATAAAAATAATAGCTTCATTTTTGTTTTTTAATTTCTTTTTCACAAATTATTCTGGCCTCTTCAGGTTGTAGATCCTTTTTTAATTTACTTTTTGCAATAACACAGGCTGAGATTGATTTTTTAATACTAAATTCTTCATACTTACCTACGCTCATGAATAAAAATATTACAGCTGCCCCCAAAAATAGAATTAATTTATAATTTTTATACATTAAGAAAATTGTTGATTTGGTAAAACAATATTTAAATGGTAGTTAGGTTCTTTTTTTTGTTTCATAAGTGCGGGTATTATTTCTTTATAAGTTTCAAATAGTCCATTTTTAATTTCAGGTAATTGATCTTTTAAATGAAAATGTAATTTTTCTAAATTATATGCCGGAACAGTTGGAAACATGTGATGTACACAATGATATTCCATTTTCCAATAAAGAAAACTTAAAATTGGATTTATTTTCATATCTCTAGCTGATAATCTGTGATCCTTCACATCCCTAGCCAATCCTGCATGTTGAGTAAATGCAACAAATTTATGTAAACCTTTTCCATAATAGTGAGGTAATAAAAGATACAGCACAGGTAACCAAGATGAAATTAATAGAGACCAGACAATTATAGATATCCATATTATAACGTAAATTCGTGAAATCAAAATTGCTCTCGGTATTGCGTTATCTGGTATACTATCAATCATAACTTTAGTTTTAATTCCTAAAGCATGTTTTATAATCTCATAAGCTATACTTTTTTTAAAAAATAATAGTTCACCAAAAGGAATTAAATTCATTATTAATTTTTTTGGAGTGTCTTTTAAATTGTTATCGTATTCAATTTCATGATCATATGGATTTTTTGTTGAGTATGTATTTCCATGATGAATAAAGTGTGTATATCTCCATCTTGTGGGTTCAAAATAAGCCATAAAACAAGAAATATAGTAAAAAAATTCGTTCAAAAATTTAGTTTTAAAAGCTGTCTTATGTCCCGTTTCATGCCAAATTGGATTACAAAAGCAAAAAATATTTCCATAAACATAAAACCAAAAAACTGACCACCAAGTTCCCCATGTATAATAAGATAATAATCCTACAAAAAATAAAAAACTAAAAAAAATACCTACATGAATAAATCCTTTAAGATCCGACTTCTTCGTAAGCTGTTTTAATACTTCTTTATCAATTTTTGGCCTGAACCATTTATCTAATTTAACATCCATAATTAAAGTAATTTAACTATTATATATAAATTATATAGTAATTAAAATTTAATAAAAATATTTAATTTGATGAAAAAATTTTTTTTAATTTTTATTTCTGCGTTAGTAATAGATATATTAATAAGCAATCTAATTTTCAAAAACACAAAATATTGGGAAAATTCTAATTGGGAAAAGAAATGGTGGAGAGTTTCATCTAAAATTTATCACCATAAAATTCTGCCAAATATTGATAAAAAAGAAAAATGGGGAGGTAAAATAGAAAAAAAACTGTATACAAATTCAATTGGATTTCGCGATAAAGAGATAAGGGAAGTAGAAAAAGTCAATTTAAAGAAAAAAAGAATTTTGTTAGTTGGGGACTCGTTTTTAGAAGGTGTTGGACTTAATTATGAAAATACAATTGCAGGGTTATTGGATGAATTTTTTAAAGATAAGTATGAAATCCTCAATTCTGCAGTAGGTTCTTATTCACCAAGTATTTATTACAAAAAAACCAAATACTACTTAGATGAAGGTTATAAATTTGATCAAGCATTAATATTTTTAGATCTATCAGATATATTTGATGAATTGTTTATAAAATTTAATTCAAATGGAGACATACTAACATTTGAAGAGACTAAGAAAAGAAGTATTCATAAAAAACTATTTTATTCATTAGGAAGAATACTTAGGGATAACTCTACTTCATTTAGATTTCTCTATATGTTGTCAGATAGAACAGAAATAATTAAAAACTATATTAAACTAAAACTAAAAACTTCTGAGAAATTAAATAAAAATTTTTTTAAAACATCTAGAGATGAAGTAATGTTCTACAGGATGACACATATTGATAGAGGTTTTTGGACATATAATGCTGACAAATTTAACGAGGTATTAAAAGGACTTGAGCAATCTGAAAAATATTTATTAAAGCTTTTTGATTTATTGGACAAGAATAATATTAAATCAACTTTGGTTATTTACCCATGGCCAACTCAAATTTTTTATGGCGATAACTATCATGAAAAACATTGGAAAAATTTCGCTAATACACACAATATAGATTTTGTAAGTACTTATAATGTATTTAAATCAAAGAATAAAAAAAAATTTATATTTAATAACTTTATTTATGGAGATATTCATTGGAATATTAAAGGAACAAAAATTATCTTTGATGAATTAGTCAAGCAAATTAATTTTAATTAATTAAAAATTTTAAAATATTTTCACGATTATGTTCTTCGCTGAATTTCCATAATTGAGAGTCTAAATAAAAATGCAGCATTTGACCAGTTATTGGAATAATTATTAAGTTACTTAAAAAAACCGACTCATTTTTACCAAAAATTGATAACACAGACATAATTAAAGAGTAAATTACTATTGTTATTATAAATTTATACCTTAAGAAAAAATTTTTACTCTCAAGAACTTCACTTTGATTTGTTCTATTTTTTAAAACCTTTGTTGTTAAAAAAAGATATTGGCTATAATGCATGGTAACACCCATAATAATTGCATGAACTGGGTTGCTAACAAAACATACCGGGTAAAATATTAAAACCCCAGTTACCATTGTAAGAAAGTTTTCTGAGAGATTAAATTTCATAGCTAAATAGCAAAATGTTAAAATTAACATAATAATCATTATAATATTTAATATTATTAAATATTCCTCAGTGATTAGTGGAATATAAAACCTGAAAAATGCGATCAAAAAGAAAATAGAATTAAATATATAAATTGTATTTGTATAAAATTTTTTCTGATTTAATTCCTTTGTATATAGATTTGTAATCCCAAAACTTTGTCTTGTTACATGATAAACATTCGCAGCAAAAAAAATTAGCAAAAATAAATTTTTTATTAAAATAAAACAAATTAAACATGAGATTGTTATTAATATAGGTATGTATATGAATGAGAACTTATTTTTTAATATATGTGGAAAGTTCACCCTATCTAAAAAAAAAGGCCACGTAGCACCAAAATGTGTTTCTGCCAGCAATAAAATTGTAATAAATATTAATTGGGTTTCAAATCCTGGAAATAGATATAATACACTCAAATATAAAATTGGAAAAATAATTGGAAACTTAACAAAAAAAACTTCTTTCTTAAGAATTGTATTCATTATTAATCAAGTTCAAATTTATTTTTATAATCTTTTTTTAAATTTATATTTTGTTTATTTTTTTCTAAATAACAATTTCCAATTACTAGAATATCCAATTCTGTTCCCATGAAGCAATTAAAAGCATCTTTAGGAGTATTAACAATTGGTTCTCCTCTTATATTAAAAGATGTATTAATTAAAACAGGACAATTTGTAATTTCTTTAAATTTTTTAATTAATTTATAGTATTTATTATTAGTTTCCTTATAAACTGTTTGAATTCTTGCAGAATAATCAACATGGGTAACAGCTGGAATTTCTGATCTTTTTATATTTAATAAATCAATTCCAAATAATTTCTTTTCATCATCTGACATTTCTTGGGTTTTTTCCTTTTTAATATCTGCAACAAACAACATGTAGGGACTATCTGCACTTAACTCAAACCAGTCTGAAACTTCCTCTTTTAAAACTGAAGGTGCAAATGGTCTGAAACTTTCCCTAAATTTTACTTTTAAATTTAAATTTTTCTGCATTTTATCTGATCTTGGGTCGCCTAAAATTGATCTATTTCCTAATGCTCTTGGGCCAAATTCCATTCTTCCTTGAAACCAACCAATCGCTTTTTCATTAGAAATTTCATTTGCTGTTTTTTCAATAATTTCATCTTCACTCATTTCAGTAAATTCTGCACCAATTTCATTTAAAGTTGTCTTAATTTCATCATCAGAAAAATGACTCCCGAGGTAAGACCCTTGCATGCTATCTTTAGTCGAATTAAATCTATC
This sequence comes from uncultured Pelagibacteraceae bacterium, assembly GCA_902545035.1. Taxonomy (GTDB): domain Bacteria; phylum Pseudomonadota; class Alphaproteobacteria; order Pelagibacterales; family Pelagibacteraceae; genus Pelagibacter. The sequence continues at coordinate 69,096 of CACCEJ010000005.1, forward strand.
TTTATTTAAATCTATATGCCAATAGGCTAAAGCTGCACCTAAAGAGCCTCCAGCATCTCCAGCTGCTGGCTGAACCCAGATATTTTCAAATATTTTTTCTTTAAGAATTTTGCCATTAGCAACACAGTTTAATGCTACTCCACCTGCTAAACATAAATTTGGCATATTGTATTCTTCACTAAGGGATTTTGCCAGCATCAACATAATTTTCTCTGTAACTTTCTGTATAGATGATGCGATATCCATATGAAACTGCGTAATTCTCTCTGTATCAGGTTTTCTTGGAGGTTGTCCAAATAGCTTATCAAAGTGGTGGTTGGTCATTGTTAAACCAGTAGAATAATTAAAATACTGTTGATCTAACATAAAAGTTCCATCTTCTTTTAAATCTATAAGATTGTTTAAAATTTGTTCTATATATTTAGGTTTACCATAGGGAGCTAAACCCATTAATTTATATTCACCACTGTTTACTTTAAAGCCGGTATAATATGTAAATGCAGAATACAATAATCCAAGTGAATGTGGAAAATGAAGCTCTTTTTTAATTTCTAACTTATTTTTATCTCCAATAGCTACTGTTGTAGTTGCCCACTCTCCTACTCCATCAGCTGTCAAAATAACAGCTTTTTCAAATGGTGAAGGATAAAATGCACTTGCTGCATGACTTAAATGATGCTCAGAAAATAATATTTTATTTTCATCTTTAAAATTTTTGTCATGGTCCTTCAAATAATCCATGATCATTTTTTTTTGAAATAGTTTTTCTCTTAACCAAATTGGCATTGCCTTACTAAAAGATGCAAAACCTTTAGGTGCAAAAGCAACGTATGTTTCTAGTAGTCTTTCAAATTTTAGAAATGGTTTTTCATAAAAAACTATATGATCTACTTCAGATAAGCTTATTTTTGCAAAATCTAATACAAAATTTACAGCATTTTTTGGAAATCCAGAGTCATGTTTTTTTCTAGAAAATCTCTCCTCTTGGGCTGCAGCTATTATATTTCCATTATGAATGATTGCTGCGGCACTATCATGGTAAAATGCTGAAATACCTAAAATGTAGGACATTTTAAAATATTGTATAAATAAAAGGAGCTACTGCTGTTCCTTGGGTAACTACTACAAATCCTCCAAAAATTAACAAAAATATCAATATTGGTAATAACCAAAACTTTTTTCTTGCCATCATAAATTTGTAAAACTCTATTAAAAAGCTCATTAAAAACTAATATATATGTTTCAAATTATATCAAGGTTATTTTTTTTTACCAATTACAACAAATAATCCTCCATCTGAACCAAGGCGATTAAAAATCATTAAAATTTGATTTAATATTCTTGAGAACAGGGATCCATTATTTTTTTTATCAAAGATATTTTCATAGTCATAATCAAAATCACTTGATGGTATTGAACTAACATAATCAATGTTGTAGTTTTTAAACCATTTTAAAACTTCATCAATAGTATGTAGGCTTTCTATAGGGTGAGTGTATTGATCTCTTATCCATGCTGTTTGTTCGTCATGATCTAATTTAAGATTTCTTAATGTGGGATCAATTATTGATAATATTTTTCTACCAAAAATTTTATATATATGTCTTCTAATTATTGTTCTTACTCGTCCATATTTATTATATAAACCTATTAGCACATACCCATTTATTTTAAGTGATTTAATCAATATTTTAAAAGCACCATATGGATCTTTTGTATGATGCAAGACACCATTACACCATATAAAATCAAAATAATTATCCTTTAATACATCATCAAATATATCTGCATTTACAAATTTAATATTAGAAATGTTATTTGTTTCAGAAAAATTTTTTGCTAATTCGAGTGACTCAATTGTTGGATCTAGTCCAACAACCTCATTATTAGTTCCAATCGAAAAATAAATAGATAACTGCCCAGTACCACACCCAACTTCTAAAACCTTTTTTTTAAATCCAATAAATTTTTTAAATTG
>CACCEJ010000006.1 GCA_902545035.1 uncultured Pelagibacteraceae bacterium
TGGAGAGGGCATGTAGCAATTTGTCTAAATACAAGAGAATTAATTCATGCATATGGTCCAAGAAAAAAAGTAATAATAATGCCAATAATAAAAACCATTAAATTAATTGAAAAAACTGCAAATTTAAAAGTGATTAAAATAATATCGATTTAGCTTAGATCTCTTCCAAAGTCTGGTTTTGCTATATCATGTTTTAAATTCAATATTTGCTGTCTTACTTTTTTTGAATTAACCAATTTTTTTCTTAACGTTTTGTCATCTAAATTTTCAATATTTTTTTTAAAAGATTTTAAATTTTTAATAAATAAGTTTATTGCAATAACAACATTTTTTTTATTATTAAAAAAAATATCTCTCCACATAATTTCGTTTGATGCAGCTATTCTTGAAAAATCTCTTAACCCACCTGCGCTAAATTTAATTACATCTTTTTTTTGAGTTTTTTGAAAATCTTGAGCGGTCTTTATTAAATTGTAAGCAATTAAATGGGGCAAATGACTTGTAATGGAAAATATCTTATCATGAACTTTCTCATCCATAATTATTACTTTAGAACCAATTTTTTTCCAAAAATTAACCAATTTTCTCTGTTTTATTTTGTTTTTATCTCTTAAAACTATGCACCATTTATTAATAAATAGATTTTTACTTCCATACTTTGGTCCACTTACCTCTGATCCAGATATCGGATGACTCATAATCCAATCAAGCGACTTTGATAGGCTATTATTTTTTAAGTTGCTAACGTTTTCCTTTGTAGAACCAACATCGGTAATTAAAGATTTTTTACTTAAATGCTTATTTAAGTGAAGAATAATTCTTTCATACTGACTCATTGGAGTAGCAATTATAACAAAATCCATATCTGAGATTTTATTGTTTAGTTTTTTTAAAATAATTATTTGTTTATTTATTTTTTTAATTTCTCTAATATTTTTTTTTGATTTTTCATAAACAAAAAAGTTTTTAGAAATTTTTTTATTTATGGATGCTCTTAAAATCGAAGATCCAATTAATCCGCAACCAACGATCAATGTATTTTTAAACATTTTTAAAAATTTTTTTCATCTGCTTAATTAAAAGTATATTTTCTCTCACATTTCCAATTGTAAGTCTTAAACAATTTTTAATTCCATACGAATTCATTTCTCTAAGAATAATTCCTGATTTCTCAAGATTTCTCTCAACAAAACTTGCAGTTAATTTACAACTTTTAAAATCTAATAGAAAAAAATTCGGTCCAATTTCATTTGTTTGTATATTAAAAGAATTCATTATTTTTTTTATTTTTTTTGCCCAATCTAAATTATGTTTTACAGATTTTTTTATAAACTTTTTATCTTTAAGTGACTCTACTGCACATTCCTGTGCTATCTTATTAACATTAAATGGTGGTTTAATTTTATATAAGGCATCTACAATTTTTTTACAGCCATAACCCCATCCTACTCTTAAAGAAGCAAGACCATAAATTTTTGAGAAAGTTCTTAATATAAATACATTATTTTTATTTTTAAAAAGCTCTAAACCTGATTTATAATCTTTATTTAACATATATTCAAAATAAGCATCATCAACTACTAATAAAATTTTTTTATTTAAACGCTTTCTTAAATCTAATAACTGATTTTTAGAAATGTATGTGCCTGTAGGATTATTTGGATTAGCTATAAATACAATTTTAGTTTTTTTAGTTATTTTTTTTATAATTTCATCATTTGATACTTTAAAATTTTTTTCTTTAGAAAATATTACTTTTGCTCCAACTATTTTTGCATAAATTCTGTACATTAAAAAACTGTACTCTGGCACAACTACCTCATCCCCTTTGTTCAAAAATAACTGGCATAGCATTTGAATAATTTCGTCAGATCCAGATCCACAGATAATCTGATTTTGTTTACAATTATATTTTTTTGAAATTGTGGATGTTAATTCCTTAAATTTACCATCTGGATACTTTGATATATTATTTTTGGATTTTAATATTGCTTTATTAGCATTTATGCTCATGCCCAAAGCAGATTCATTAGCTGATAGTTTTATTATACTTTTTTTTTTATTTAAGAAAGATCTTCCAGGCTTATAGGCTTCTAGGTTTAATTTTCTAAATAATGGAGTATTCATGATGCTTAATTTTATTAATAAATAGTCAGATAATTAGATAATACAATCAATAATTCTAAAAAAAATTGACATCTAAAAAGCTATCTTATAAAAGCTTTTTGCGCTGATTTAACTGAATTGCGAGCGCTTTAAAAAACCTGCTAAATAAGTTTTTTTCTCACAATTCATTTCAGCAAAATTTTTATGAGCAATTTAAATAAAATGAAAAGTATACTTATTGAGAAAACTCTTAAGCTTGATTGTGGCAAAGAAATATCAAACTTTCCATTAGCTTATGAGACTTATGGAAATCTTAATGAGAAGAAAGATAATGCTATATTAATTTTTCATGCTCTGACTGGCGACCAATATGCTTCGGGCATCAATCCAATTACAAAAAAAGAGGGTTGGTGGAACTATGCAGTTGGTCCAGGTAAGTCATTCGATACTAATAAATTTTTTATTATCTGTGCGAATGTTATTGGTGGATGTATGGGATCCTACGGACCAGGAACTATTGATCCTTTGACCAATAAACCTATAGGTACAAATTTTCCTGTCATTACAATTAACGATATGGTTAATGCCCAATATAATCTGCTAGATTATTTTAAAATAGAAAAATTATTTGCAGTTGCTGGTGGCTCAATGGGTGGAATGCAAGTTTTACAATTCGTATCAAACTTTCCAAATAAGGCTAGAGTAGCATTACCAATTGCTTGTACGGCTAGTCATTCAGCTCAAAATATTGCTTTTAATGAACTTGGAAGACAGGCAATAATGTCTGATAGTAATTGGAAAGAGGGATTGTACGATGAAAAATCAACAAATCCAGATAAAGGTTTAGCTGTCGCTAGGATGGCTGCTCATATCACGTATTTATCAAAACAAGGTTTACAAGAAAAGTTTGGAAGAAATCTTCAAGAAAGATCTGATTTAAAATTTGGGTTTGATGCTGACTTTCAAATTGAGAGTTATTTGAGATATCAAGGTTCTGTATTTGTAGATAGATTTGATGCAAATAGTTATTTGTATATCACGAGAGCAATGGATTATTTTGATTTAACTAAACAATTTAGTGGAAACCTTTCTAAAGCATTTAAAGATACGAAAACAAAATTTTTTATTATTTCCTTTACTTCTGATTGGTTGTACCCAACCTCTGAGAATAAAGATATTGTTATAGCACTCAATGCAATAGGTGCCGATGTTGGTTTTGTTGAAATTAAAACAGACAAAGGCCACGACTCCTTTTTATTAGATGTGCCAGATTTTTTAAGCACTATTAAAAATTATTTAAACACAACTTATTCTAATATTAATGAAAGAAGAATTTAAAGTTATATCTAGGTTTATTGAGGAAAAATCAAGAGTATTGGACGTTGGATGTGGTGATGGAATTTTAATGGAATATCTATCAAAAAATAAAGTGGTAGATGTTAGAGGACTTGAAATTTCTAAAGAAAAAGTAAAAAAATGTTTATCCAAAGGACTAGCTGTTATTGAAGGCGATGCTGAAAATGATTTAAAACAATTTCCAGATTTATCATTTGATTATGTAATATTAAGCCAAACACTTCAAGCATTTATGAGTCCAGAAAAAGTAATTGAAAATTTATTAAGAGTTGGAAAAAAAGTAATCGTCACAATTCCAAATTTTGGACATTGGAAAGTTAGATTAGATTTGCTATTAAAAGGAGAAATGCCAGTTACAAAGAATTTGCCTCATCAATGGTATAATACCCCCAACTTACATATGTGTACAATTCAAGACTTTTACAATTTTTGTAACAACAAAGAAATTAATATTTATAAAACAATTTCTTTAAATGGAGAAAAAATATCAAATATTTCGAATTCAAATTTAAAATATAAAAACTTAATATCTGAATTGGGTATTTTTTTATTAGAAAAGTAAAATGAAAATAGAAATTATAAAATGTTTAGAAGATAATTTTTCATATTTGTTAATTGATGAATTAACAAAATCTACTATTGTAATAGATCCTAGTGAAGCAAAGCCTATTATAAATAAAATTGAAAGTCTTAATCTAAAATTAAAATTCATTATGAATACTCACCATCATTATGACCATGTGGGAGGTAATAAAGAGCTCAAGAAATTATATAATGCAAAGGTTATAGGTTTTGATGAAGATAAACATAGGATACCAGAAATAGATATATCTTTAAAAAATGATGAAATTTGGAAGGACGGTATATTTGAAGCAAAAGTCTTTCATATTCCAGGACATACTTTGGGTCATATATGTTTCTATTTTTTTAATGAAAAAGCATTATTTTCTGGAGATACATTATTTTCATTAGGTTGTGGAAGAGTCTTTGAGGGCACTCATGAACAAATGTTTAATTCTTTGCAGTTGTTAAAGGATTTACCAATTGAGACAGAAATTTATTGTGGGCATGAATATACATTAAAAAATTCAGATTTTTGTCTAAAACACGATCCAGAAAATAAAGCCTTAATTTCGAAAATTGAGTTTATAAAAAATCAACTGGCCAAAGGTCAGCCAAGTATTCCATCGACGCTTGAAGAGGAGCTGAAAACTAATATTTTTTTAAGATCAAAAAATGTTGAAAATTTTTCAAAATTGAGAGATTTAAAGGATAATTTCTAGCTTATTCAGCTTGACTAACATAGGACCCTGACTATATTGCTGATAATTAAAAATTAGGTACATTATGTCATACGCAGTTATACAAACAGGTGGAAAGCAATACAAAGTATCGGCTGGAGAGATTATTAAAGTTGAAAAATTACCTGATTTTAATCCAGATACTAAAGTAGAATTTAAAGAAATTTTAGCATATGGAGATGATAAAAGTATTGAGTTAGGCGAACCAATAGTAAGTGGAGCTAAAGTTGAAGCAGAATTGTTAAAAAATGCTAAAGAAAGAACAGTTTTAATTTTTAAAAAAAGAAGAAGAAAAAATTCAAGACGAAAGAATGGACACAGACAGCAATTCTCTTTAATAAGAATTAGTAAGATTTTTTCAAAAGATGGTAAAGTGCTATCAGAGGCTGAAAAAATGAAAAAAAAAGAATATGCAGTTAAAGAATCCAAAGAAGAAAAATTGAGGCTTCAAAATAAATAGGTAAATTATGGCAACAAAAAAAGCAGGTGGATCATCAAGGAACGGAAGAGATAGTGCTGGTCGTAGACTGGGAGTAAAAAAATATGGTGGTCAATTCGTAGTACCTGGGAATATAATTGTTAGACAAAGAGGTACTAAAATATTTCCTGGAGAAAATGTTGGAATGGGTAAAGACCATTCAATTTTCTCTGTTGTTAAAGGAAAAGTAATTTTTAAAAAAAGCAAGTCAGATAGAACTTACGTTTCAGTAAAGCCTAATTAATAAACAGATAATTAACATCTGTAAAATCATGAAATTTCTCGATCAAGTTAAGATATATTTAAAAGCTGGAGACGGTGGGTCTGGATCACCCAGCTTTAGAAGAGAAAAATTTATTGAATTTGGAGGACCTGATGGAGGTGACGGAGGAAAAGGTGGTTCAGTAATTCTAATATCAGAAAGAAATTTAAACACACTAATTGATTTTAGATATCAACAACACTTTAAAGCTGAGAAAGGTAGAGATGGAAGTGGAAAAAATAAGACAGGCAGAGGTGGAGAAGATTTATATTTGAGAGTACCAATTGGGACCCAAGTATTTGAAGAAGATAATAAAACTTTAATTTATGATTTTAAAAAAGAGAATGAGGAGTTTGTTGCAGCAATTGGTGGAAAAGGAGGATTTGGAAATACAAGATTTAAATCTTCAACAAATAGAGCTCCAAAAAAATTTACTAAAGGAACAATTGGTGAAGAATTTTGGATATGGCTTCAACTTAAAACAATCGCAGATATAGGAATTATTGGATTACCAAATGCAGGTAAATCAAGTTTATTAGCATCATTAACAAGTGCAACTCCCAAAATAGCAAATTATAAATTTACAACTTTAAATCCAAATCTTGGAGTTGCAATGTATGACGATAAGGAAATAACTTTAGCGGATATTCCAGGATTGATTGAAGGCGCACATAGAGGAACAGGATTAGGTATTAAATTTTTAAAACATATAGAAAGATGCAAAGTATTGTTACATCTTATAGATATATCAGAAGGTGATTTATCTCATTCTTATATCCAAGTGAGAGAAGAGTTGGAAAAATATAGCTCAGAACTTACAAAAAAGCAGGAAATAATTGTATTTAATAAGATAGACTTAATTGATGACAATGAAATAAGTATAAAAATTAAAGACTTTGAAAAAATAACAAAGAAACCTACTTTTAGAATATCAACGCTCGATAAAAAATCTGTATCTGATATTAAGTCAAAATTACTTAATTATGTATCTTAAAGATTCTAAGACAGTTGTTATAAAGATTGGATCATCTTTGTTAATTAATGACAAAAAAATTATTAGAGAAAAGTGGTTGAAAGAATTTGCTAAAGATATTGAACATCTCAAAAAATTAAAAAAAAATATTATTTTAGTAAGCTCAGGAGCAATTGCCCTTGGTTGTAAAAAGTTAAAATTAAGTAAGAAAAAATTGAAACTTGATAAAAGCCAAGCTGTAGCTTCAATCGGACAAATTGAATTAATGAATCTTTTTAAAAAAACTTTTAATAAATCAAAAATTAATCTGTCACAAATATTATTAACTCTTGAAGATACAGAAAAAAGACGGAGAGCAATAAATGCTAAAAGAACTTTTGAAAATTTGTTTGATCTTGGTTTTATTCCAATAGTAAATGAAAATGATAGTATTGCTACTTCTGAGATTAAATATGGGGATAATGATAGGCTAGCATCTAGAGTTGCTCAAATATCAAGTGCAGACTGTTTGATTTTATTGTCTGATGTAAATGGTCTTTACTCAAAAGATCCAAAATTAGATAATAAAGCTAAACTAATTCGTGAGATCAAAAATATTGATCAAAAAGTAGAAAATCTAGCTTCACAAAAAACTGGGGAATTTGGATCTGGCGGAATGAAAACAAAGATTGATGCTGCTAAAATTTGTCAATTTTCTGGATGTCATATGGCTATAGCTAACGGGTTGATAAATAGACCAATACAAAAAATTTTGATGAAAAATATATGTACTTGGTTCTTACCTAAGATTTCAAAGTTAGATGCTAGAAAAAAATGGATAATTAGTTCAATTTCTCCCAAGGGTAAAATAATAATTGATGAAGGCGCTTTATCAGCTTTGAATAATGGTAAAAGTTTATTAGCTGCTGGGATTAAAGATGTACAAGGTAGTTTTAATAAAGGTGATCATATTAAAATTCTAAATAATAAAATGACTGAATTTGCCAGAGGCTTGAGTAGTTTTTCATCTGATGAAATTTTAAAAATAAAAGGGAGGCACTCTAATAAAATAAATGATATTTTAGGTTATGTTTCAAAATCCGAGGTTATTCATAAAGATGATATGGTACTATTAAAATGAAGAAATATTTAGAAAAGATTGGGTCAAATGCTAAGATTGCTTTTGAGAAAAAAATAAGCAATAAAAAAAAAAATAAAGTATTAAATTATTACACTCAACTAATAATAAAAAATCAAAAAAAAATTTTAAGTGAAAATGCGAAAGATGTAAAAATTGCAAAATCCAAAAAACTTAAAGAAAATTTGATTAATAGACTTACTCTTAATCAAAATAAGATAAAATCAATAATTGAATCGATAAAAACTATTGCTAATTTTAAAGATCCAGTGGACTTGAATTTAGATACATGGAAAAGACCAAACGGCTTAAAAATCAAAAAAGTATCAATTCCAATAGGTATTATTGGTGTAATCTACGAGAGTAGACCAAATGTTACATCAGATGTTTCAACTCTTTGTTTTAAATCAGGAAATTGTGTTATTTTAAGAGGAGGCTCTGAAGCATATTTTAGTAATAAAATTTTAGCCGAACTTTTTAGAAAATCATTAGAAAAAAATAAAATAAATAAAAATTTTGTTCAATTTATTGAAAATAAAAATAGAAAGCTTGTTGATTATATGCTTTCAAAAATGACAAAATTTATTGATGTCATTATTCCAAGAGGTGGAAAAAATCTTGTTAAAAAAGTACAAGCTCTGTCCTCTGTTCCTGTCATAGGACACCTTGAAGGTATATGTCACACTTATATTGATAAAGATGCAAATCTTTCGATGGCAAAAAAAATTTTAGTTAATGCTAAATTGCGAAATACAAGTATTTGTGGTGCTACAGAAACACTATTAATACATAAAAATAAATCGAAAAATATTAATGAGATATTAATTGAACTAACAAAGAGAAAATGCTCTATTTATGCAGACAAAAAAGTATTAAAAATATTTAAAGGAAATGCAAAATTAGCAAATAATAAAACTTGGTCTAAAGAGCACCTTTCCTCAAAAATTTCTGTAAAGTTGGTAGATAGTATTAACGATGCCATTAGTCATATTAACAGGTATGGGACAATGCATACTGATGCTATAATTACAAAGAACAGACTTTCAGCGAAATATTTCATAAAAAATATTAAAAGTTCTATTGCTATTCACAATTCATCAACACAATATGCAGATGGAGGAGAATTTGGTTTTGGAGGAGAAGTTGGAATTTCAACAAATAAACTTCCACCAAGAGGTCCGGTGGGACTTAATCAGCTGGTAAGTTACAAATATGAAATATATGGTTCTGGACAAACAAGAAAATAAAAAAAAAATTGGTATTCTTGGTGGATCGTTTGATCCTGCACATATAGGTCATATCAAAATTTCTAAAGAAGCAAAAAAAAAATTTGGTCTTGATAAAATTATTTGGGCTATAACAAAAAAAAATCCTTTTAAAAATAAAAGTAGTTTGAGTTTAGAAAAAAGAATCAAACATGCAAAAAAAATAAATCAAAACAATTTATTTATAAGAGTTAAATATTTTGAGAATAAAATAAAATCAAATAGAACCATTGATTTACTCAGATATATTAAAAAACAAAATAAAAATACTGATATTTTTTTTATTATGGGAGCAGACAGTCTTATAAATTTTCATAAATGGAAGAATTCTGATTTAATTTCATCTATTTGTAAGATTCTTGTTTTTGACAGGGACAGATATAAAAGAAAATCATTGAGCTCTGTGAGCTTTAAGAAGTATAATAAAAAAAGCCTAAAATTTATTAAATTTAACAAGGTCAATATTTCATCTTCTAAATTAAGAAAAATTTGATACTCTTTTAATAATTAATGGATAAAATCTCTACTCTTCACAAAGATGTAATTAATCTTTTAGACTCAAACAAAGCTTTAGATATAGTTTCAATAGATTTAGATGGGAAATCTTCAATAGCTGACCAAATGATTATAGCAAGCGGAACTTCTTCAAGACACATCCAAGCTTTATCAGAGCAGGTGTATGAATACTTAAAAAAAAATGGCGTTACTGATTGCAAGATTGAAGGAAAAGAAAGTAATGATTGGAAGCTTGTTGATGGTATAGATCTTATAATTCATATTTTTAATCCTGAGAAAAGAAAATTTTATGAATTAGAAAAAATGTGGTCTGAATTAATACCTAAAGAAAAAGTAATTATATGATAAAAAAATTTCGTGTATGTATTGTTTTAATATTATTTTTTTTTTTTCATACAAATTTAGTTAGTTCATCAGAAGAAGATGACATTTATAAAAAAATAGATATTTTTTCAGAGGTCTTGGATAAAATTAATAAAGAATTTGTTGATGAAGTTAATCAAAGTGAAGCTATGGATGCTGCTATCAACGGCGTTTTGCAATCCTTAGATCCATACTCTGCTTATATGACTCCAGAACTATATGAGAGCATGCAAACAGAGACAAGTGGAGAATTTGGAGGTTTAGGAATTGAAGTAAGTATGGAGGCTGGTGTTATAAAGGTGATTACACCAATGGATGACTCTCCAGCAGCTGAGGCTGGAGTAAAGGCAGGTGATTATATTGTGAGAATAAACGACATTCAAGTTCAGGGTAAATCATTAAGTGAAGCAGTTGACATTATGAGAGGGCCAGTCGGAACAGATATAGAAATAACTATTCGAAGACGAGGTGAAAGAAAAGCATTAATTTTTAATATAACTAGAGAAAAAATTAAAGTAGCATCAGTTAAATCTGAAATTTTAGATAATCAAACCGGTTACATTAGACTAACTTCATTTAATGAAAATAGTGGAGACCAAATTAAAGATAAAATTAAAGAATTTAAAAAAAATGAAAAAATTAAAAACTACATTTTAGATTTAAGAAATAACCCAGGCGGTCTACTTTCACAGGCAATTAAAATTACAGATTTTTTTATTGATAGTGGAGAGATTGTATCAACTAAAAGTAAAAGAAAGTATGAAAGTCGAAAATTTTTTGCTAAACAAGGTGATTTGATTGATGGGAATACTATTGTTGTGTTAATAAATTATGGTTCGGCTTCAGCCTCTGAAATAGTAGCAGGAGCTCTAAAGGATCACAAGAGAGCAATAATAATTGGTGAAAATAGCTATGGAAAGGGCTCTGTTCAATCAATCATTCCGCTAAAAAATAAAGGTGCGATTAGACTTACTGTATCAAAATATTATCTTCCATCTGGAAAATCAATTTCTGAAATAGGGGTATCACCTGATATTGAAATAGCCGAGGAATCTGATGATTTTAGATTTAATACAGATACAGACAATCAACTTCAATTCGCTCTTAAACTTCTGAACGGTTAAAATGAAGGACAAATATAAAAATTTACCGCTCAGAAGCGGGGTTGGCATAGTTGTTTTAAATAAAGAAAACAAAGTTTTTGTTGCTAGGAGAATAGATAATAAAAAAAACTTTTGGCAAATGCCGCAAGGAGGAGTGGATAAAGGGGAGAACCTTTATGAAGCAGCTATAAGAGAATTAGATGAGGAAACAAGTATTAAGTCTGTAAGTTTAATTAAAAAAATAGATGGTTTATTGACATACCATTTACCAGAAGAACTTTTGGGAATTATTTGGAAGGGTAAATTTAAAGGACAAGAACAACAATGGTACATTATGAGATTTAATGGTGACGAAAAAGAAATTAATATTAAAACTCAACATCCAGAGTTTCTTGAATGGAAGTGGGTGGATATTGACGAAATTACAAAATTAGTTGTAACATTTAAACTCCATGTATATCAGAAAATTCAGAAAGAAGTTAAGAAAATATTAGTTAATTGACTTTAATACTTCAATTTTTTGATCTAACAAATATTTTTCTTGATCGCTGATTTCAGACTTACTTAATTCTTCCTCAGTTGATTTCTGGATTTCTAAAATTTTTTCTTTGTCAATATCTTTTAAATTAAAAATAAGACTCGTAAGTATAGAAAGGTTATTATTTTTAAATTCAATAATGCCATCATTAACATAGTAGCTATCCTCTCCGGACTTTGAAAAAATCTTGATTATTCCTGGTTTTAAAAAAGATATGATAGAAATATGGTCCTTTAAAATTCCAATCTCCCCCTCAAATGCAGGTACAACTACTTCAGTAACATCATTTTTAGACAAAAAAGACTTTTCGGGGTTTACTATTTCTAATGAATATTCCTCGCTCATTATGCAGCAGCTTCTTTAGCTAAATCCTCTGCTTTTTGAATAGCTTCCTCAATAGTCCCGACCATGTAAAATGCAGCCTCAGGTAAATGGTCGTACTCACCTTTACAAATGGCGTCAAATCCCTTAATCGTAGATTCTAAATCAACTAATTTTCCAGGTGAACCAGTAAATACCTCTGCTACAAAGAAAGGTTGAGATAAAAATCTTTGAATTTTTCTAGCTCTTGCAACAATCAGCTTGTCTTCCTCAGATAATTCATCCATACCTAAAATTGCTATAATATCTTGCAACGATTTATATGTTTGTAAAACTTTTTGTACTTCTCTTGCTACTCTATAATGTTCATCTCCAACTATTCTAGGATCTAATATTCTAGAAGTTGAATCTAAAGGGTCCACTGCTGGGTAGATACCAATCTCAGCAATTTGTCTAGAAAGTACTGTAGTTGCATCTAAGTGAGCAAATGATGTAGCAGGAGCAGGATCAGTTAAATCATCTGCAGGAACGTATATTGCCTGCACAGATGTAATTGAACCTTTATTTGTCGTAGTAATTCTCTCCTGTAAGTTACCCATATCCGTTGCTAAAGTTGGTTGATATCCTACTGCAGAAGGTATTCTACCAAGTAAAGCGGATACTTCTGATCCGGCCTGTGTAAATCTAAATATATTATCAACAAAGAATAAAACATCTTGTCCTTCTTGATCTCTGAAATATTCTGCAACAGTCAAGCCAGTCAATGCTACCCTAGCTCTTGCTCCTGGAGGCTCGTTCATTTGTCCGTATACTAAAGCTGCTTTAGAGCCCTCTCCATCTGGTTTAATAACACCTGAGTCTATCATTTCATGATATAAATCGTTGCCTTCCCTAGTTCTTTCTCCTACACCTGCAAAAACTGAAAATCCACCGTGAGCTTTAGCAACATTGTTAATTAATTCCATAATGAGAACTGTTTTACCAACACCAGCACCACCAAATAGACCTATTTTTCCACCTTTTGCATATGGAGCTAAAAGATCAATAACTTTTATACCTGTTACAAGTATTTCGGTTTCTGTAGATTGATCATTAAATTCTGGAGCCGCTCTATGGATCGGCCAGTTGTCTGAACTTTTTACGTCACCCTTTTCATCAATTGGTTCACCTATTACGTTTATAATCCTTCCTAGAGTCTCTGGTCCTACAGGAACTTTAATAGGAGCCGCTGTATCTGTTACCTCATCTCCTCTTTTAAGTCCTTCTGTTGCATCCATTGCAATCGTTCTTACACTTGACTCTCCTAGATGTTGCGCAACTTCTAAAACTAATCTGTTACCACCATTATCACACTCTAGTGCTGTTAAAATTTCTGGTAGTTCTCCATCAAATTTTACGTCGACTACCGCCCCAATAATCTGTGTTATTTGTCCTTTTCTCATAATTATAAACTCTCTGCTCCTGAAATTATTTCTATTAACTCCTTAGTAATTGCTGCTTGACGACTTCTATTATACTCAATAGTAAGTTTGTCAACCATTTCACCTGCGTTTCTGGTTGCATTATCCATTGCACTCATTCTCGAACCTTGTTCGCTAGCTGAATTCTCTAACATTGCTTTAAAAATTTGAGTTGAAATATTTTTAGGTAATAAATTATTTAATATTTCATCTTCCTCTGGCTCAAATTCATAATTATCATCAGATGAATTTGTTTCCTCATCGCTCGTTTTTAGAGGAATAATTTGTTGTTCTTGTGGGATTTGAGTTATTACATTTTTAAATTGGTTATAAAATATTACACACACATCAAATTCTTTCTTTTCAAATTTTTCGATGACTAATTTGCCTACTTTATCTGCATCAAAATAATTTACATTTTTTGACTCTTTAAACGAAATTCTATCAATTATATTGCCACCATAAGCACGTTTTAATTGATCATAACCTTTTGTTCCAACTGTAATGATTTTTAATGTTTTTCCTTCCTCCATTATTTTTTGAAAATATAATTTTGCTTTTTTAATTATGTTAGTATTAAATCCTCCACAAAGACCTCTATCTGATGTCATAACAACACATAAGTGAATTTTATCTTCTCCTGTCCCAGATAATAATTTTGGAGCATTTTCAATATCAGATATTCCACTTGATAAATTTAAAATAATATTATTCATTTTATCTGAATAAGGCCTTCCTTTTTCAGCACTTTCCTGCGCTCTTCTCAGTTTTGCAGCTGCAACCATCTTCATAGCTTTTGTTATCTTTTGAGTTGATTTAACACTCGAAATTCTCTTTTTTAGATCATCTAAACTTGCCATAATTTTAAGCGCTAAAATTTTTTTTTAGTTGGAGAATTATTTCGTTAAGAGACTTCTCATTTTCATCATCAAGTTTTCCAGATGCGGTGATAGCCTCAATAATTTCAGGTTTTTCAGCTTTACATTTTTCAATTATTTTATTTTCAAAAATAGAGATATCTTTTTGTTCAATATCATCAAGATGCCCTTTCACTCCACAATAAATAGAAATTACCTGTTCAGCTACAGTCATTGGTGAATACTGATTTTGTTTTAAAAGTTCAGTTAATTTTGAACCTCTATTGAGTAATTTTTGTGTTGATGCATCAAGATCTGAACCAAATTGGGCAAATGCTGCCATTTCTCTGTATTGTGCAAGTTCTAATTTCATTGAACCAGAAACTTTTTTCATCGCTTTCGTTTGTGCAGAAGACCCAACTCTTGAAACTGATAGTCCAACATTTATTGCAGGTCTAATACCTTGGTTAAAAAGCTCTGTTTCTAAGAATATTTGACCATCTGTAATTGATATTACATTTGTTGGTATAAAAGCAGAAACATCACCCCCTTGAGTTTCAATAATAGGTAAAGCAGTCAAAGATCCGCCGCCATGTTCATCGCTTAACTTAGCAGCTCTTTCTAGTAATCTGCTGTGTAAATAAAATACGTCACCTGGATAAGCTTCTCTTCCCGGGGGTCTTCTTAATAGAAGCGACATTTGCCTATAAGCTACAGCCTGTTTTGATAAATCGTCGTAAATTATCAAAGCATGCATCCCATTATCTCTAAAATATTCACCCATTGCACATCCAGTATAAGGTGCTAAAAACTGCAATGGTGCTGCATCTGAAGCTGTTGCGGCAACTATTGTTGTATATTCCATTGCTCCAGCTTCTTCTAATGTTTTTTCTATTTGTCTCACAGTAGATCTCTTTTGACCAACTGCTACATAAATACAATATAACTTTTTCTTTTCGTCTCCAGACTCATTAATTTTCTTTTGATTTATGATTGCATCAATGGCAACTGCAGTTTTACCTGTTTGTCTATCTCCAATAATTAGCTCTCTTTGTCCTCTTCCAATTGGTACCAAACTATCGATTGATTTTAGACCAGTTTGCATTGGTTCACTCACAGATTTACGTGGAATTATACCTGGCGCCTTAACTTCAACCCTGCTTCTCTTTACACTTTTATCTAGTGCTCCCTTCCCATCAATTGGATTTCCTAAACCATCAACTACTCTACCAAGCAATTCCTTACCAACTGGAGTATCAACAATCGCACCTGTTCTTTTTACAGTATCTCCTTCTCTTACTGATTTATCGTCACCAAAAATTACGACACCTACATTTTCACTTTCTAAATTTAATGCCATTCCTTTTGAGCCATCAGAAAACTCTACCATCTCACCCGCTTGAACATTATCTAAACCATATATTCTGGCAATACCATCTCCTACTGATAAAACCTGACCTACTTCGGTTACTTCAGCCTTATCTCCGAATTTCTTTATTTGCTCTTTTAATATCTTTGTTACTTCTGACGGATTTATTTCCATTTATGCCTCTATCATTTTATTTTCAATTTGTTGTAATTTATTTTTAATAGAGGTATCAACCATAATACTTCCAACTTGTATTATTAATCCTCCAATTAAACTTTTATCGAACTTATAGTCTAATTTTATTTTTGAGCTAAAATTTTTTGACAAATCGTTTTTAATTTTATCGATTTGATCATTTGATAATTCTTTTGAAGATATTAATTCAGCTTTAACTTCGCCTCTTTTTTTCGAACAAGTATTGACAAAGTCCTGAAGAATTAATTGCACAAAAAAAAATCTTCTTTTTGAAATCAAAAAACTCAGAAACTTAATAAGCAATTTATTTAAATTATATATTCCTGCAATTTTTGATAAAACATTATTTAAATCCTTAACTGAGTTTGTCGGATCTTTTATTAAAGAATTAAAATCCTTACTCTCCTGAATTAATTTTAGAAAGAGGTTAGAGTGACTTTCTACTTCTTCTAATGAATTCTCCTCATGAGATAATTCATAAAGTGCTAACGAGAATCTACTCGCGGTTGTCACTGAAAAATTGTTATTTTTACTCAATTTTAACTCTTATTATTACTATGATTTTCTCGTGTAACTAGCACATGACTCTGTTGTCTTCAAGTATCAGATTGACCAAATATTGTTAAATTTTAAAGTTAATTGAAGGATATTGGGTCAACATCAACTGTCAGTTTTATTTCTTTTGGTAATTTATAATTATTCAATATTTGACTTAGTTTTTTTTGTATTTTTCTATTTTTATTAGATCTAATAAGTAATCGATTTCTATATCTCCCCCTAACTTTATAGATAGGTGCGTTAACAGGTCCAAGAACTCGATCATCTAGATTATTTACCAAATAATTCTTAAGATTATTAGATTCTTGCTCTAATTTTAATTCTTTAGGAGATGTCAAAATCAAAGATACAAATCTTTGAAAAGGGGGTAAATTATAACTTTCTCTTAATTTAAGTTCATTATCTAAAAATATAAATGGGTCAGGATCTGTAATTTGACTAATTATTTTTTGATTTTTTCCAAAAGTTTGAAAATATACCGTTGCAGGTTTACCTGCTCTGCCAGCTCTTCCTGAAAGTTGATGATAGAGTTGCAAATTTTTTTCTGCCACTCTTAAATCATGACCATTTAATGTTAAATCAATATCTAATACAACAATACAATTCAATTTAGGAAAATGAAAACCTTTAGAAATTAATTGGGTACCTACTAAAATATCAATTTCTCCGTTAATTATTTTTTTTAATTTTTCAATAGAAGATTTTTTACTCATCGTGTCACTTGAAAATATTGAAATTTTTTTATTAGGAAATAATAATTTTACTTCCTCGGCAACTCTTTCAACACCACTTCCACTAAAAACTAGATCGCATTCATTACCTTTTTTACAATTTCTATTAAGATCACTTTTAAAACCGCAGTAATGACAAAGAAGTTTTTTTTTATTCTTATGAAAGACAAGATTAATTGAGCAATGTGGGCAAGAATATACCTTCAAGCAATTTTTGCATAACGCAAATGGTGCAAAACCTCTTCTATTAATAAAAAATAAAATTTGATCTTTTTTTATTAAGTGTTCTTTTACTTTTTCTAAAGTTTTATTTGATATCCATGAATTTTTATTTAATTTATTTTTATTTAAATCAATGATTTCGTAGGTAGGCAAATTTGCATCTTTGTATCTTTTTAATAACCTGGAACCTGTATATTTTTTTTTTATAAAATTTGAATAAGTTTCTATAGATGGTACAGCTGTAACTAAATTTATCGGTATATTCTCAAATTTTGCTCTAGAAACAGCCATATCTCTAGCGTTGTAAATTACTCCTTCATCTTGTTTGAAAGATTGATCATGCTCTTCATCAACAATTATTAATCCAATATTCTTAAATGGTAAAAATAGAGATGATCTAGCTCCGATTACAACCTTTATTTTTCCTGATGAAAGACCACTCCAAATTACTTTTTTTCTTTTTTGAGTAATCCCAGAATGCCAAATTGATGGGTTAAATCCAAAAAATTCTTTAAATTTCTTCTCAAATTCAGCCGTTAATCCAATTTCAGGCAATAATATTAAGGCTTGCTGATTTTTTTTTAAAATTTTTAATATATGACTAAAGTATACTATGGTTTTTCCAGAACCTGTTGTGCCTTGTAACAAATGAACTCTAAATTTGTTATCTTTATTTTTTAATTCATCTAAAATTTTATTTTGATCTTTAGATAGCCTAAATTCCTTAACTTCGTCTTTACTCAAAAAGAAATCATAATCTTTATCTTCGAATTCTTCAATTGCCTCACCACTTAACAAATGTAATTTTAAAGACATACCTTTAGGAACTAAATTATATTCAGAGAACCAATTCAAAAATTTTATTGTCTCTTTTTTCAAAGGTTTAATATTTAACCTTCTAACGATTTTTTTTAATTTGAAACTTTTATTGTCGTTTTTTTCAAAATTGTCCCAAATAACTCCGGTTATTATAGATTTACCAAACGGAACTTTTACATATTCTCCAATTTTTAAATTTAAATTACTCTCATAAGTAAATGGGTGATCAAAAATATTTGGTAAAAGGACTGGATATTTCATAAAAAAATTATGAAATATATTAAGAGTGAATCTGTCTTTTATCTACAGATAATGCTGCCTCTTTTATTGCCTCTGAGAAGGTTGGATGAGCATGACAAGTTCTTGCAATATCCTCAGAACTAGCACCAAATTCCATAGCAACAGACATCTCAGCGATCATTTCTCCAGCATGTGGACCAATAATATGCACACCTAAAACGCGGTCTGTCGAGCTATCTGCTAATATTTTAACGAATCCCTCAGGCTCATTTATTGCTTTTGCTCTTGAATTTGCCATGAAAGGAAATTTTCCAATTTTATAACTAATATTTTTTTCTTTAAGCTGTTCTTCATTTTCACCTACATAAGCAACTTCCGGGGATGTGTATATTACCCCTGGTATCAAATTATAATTTACATGACCTGATTGACCTGCAATAAGTTCCGCAACAGCAATTCCTTCTTCCTCTGCCTTGTGAGCAAGCATAGGACCATCTATTACATCACCTATTGCATATATATTTTTTATATTTGTCTCAAAATTTTTATCAACTTTAATTCTTCCTTTTTTATCAAGGCTAACTCCAATTTTGTCTAGATTTAAATTATCAGTATAAGGTTTTCGACCTACTGAAATAAGAACTACATCTGCCTCTAGTTTGCTTTTTTTTCCATTATTAGAAATATCAACTATAACTCCTTCACTACTTTTAGAAATTTTTTCAACCTTAGTTTTTAAATCAAACTTAATATTCTGTTTTTTTAAAATTTTCATAAACTCGCTAGAAATTTCTTTATCTAAACCAGGGGTTATATGGTCAAGATACTCTACAACTTGAACCTCAGTTCCCAGTCTTGACCAAACTGATCCCATTTCTAATCCAATATATCCTCCACCTACTACAATCATTTTTTTTGGAAGCTCAGAAATGGATAATGCCCCTGTTGAGGATAGTATTTGCTTTTCATCAAACTCTATACCAGGAAGAGGTAAAGGAGCTGAGCCAGTACTAATTATTATTTTGTTCGATTTTATTTTTGTCTCTTGATTATTATTTTTTACTAATATTTCATCTTTTTTAATTAATGTTCCAGTCCCCTTAATGTATGTGACCTTATTTTTTTTAAATAAAAATTCCACACCTTTTGTCAACGTTGATACAGATTTTTCTTTATTTTCCATCATTTTTTTTAAATTTAATTTTATCTCACCTGTTTCAATACCAATATCAGCAAAATTTTTAGCTTTATGAAAATTCTCAGATAGATTTAATAAACTTTTTGATGGTATACATCCAATATTTAAACAAGTTCCTCCTAAAGATCCTCTTGATTCAATACATGCGGTGTTTAAACCTAATTGAGCCAATCTTATAGCACAAACGTATCCTGCAGGACCACCACCAATTACTGTAACATCAAATTTATCAGCCATTATATATTTAAAAATAATCTTCTAGGGTCCTCAAGATTTTCCTTAACAGTTTTTAGAAATGTAACAGACTCTTTTCCATCTATTATTCTGTGATCATATGATAATGCCAAATACATTATAGGCTTAATTTTTATTTCACCTTCAACATTAACTGGTCTTTCTACAATGTTATGCATTCCCAAAACACCAGATTGAGGTGGGTTCAAAATAGGAGTTGATAACATTGAACCATAAACTCCACCATTACTAATTGTGAATGTTCCTCCCTGAAGATCCTCAATTGACAAATTTCCGCTATTGGCTTTTTCTGAAAGTCTTTTAATTTCTTTTTCTATATCAGCAAATGACATTTCGTCAGCATTTCTCAAAACTGGCACAACCAATCCTTTATCAGTGCCAACTGCAAAACTTATATTATAATAATTTTTGTAAATAATATCTTCACCTTCAATTTCAGCATTTATTGCTGGAAATAATTTTAAGCCAACGACACAGGCTTTTACAAAGAATGACATTAATCCTAGCTTTATTCCATATCTACTTTTAAAATCTTCTTGGTTGTCCTTTCTCATCGACATTATATTAGACATATCAACTTCATTAAAAGTTGTTAACATTGCTGCATTTTCTTGCGCTTGTTTAAGTCTTTTAGCTATAGTTTGTCTTAACCTTGTCATTTTAATCCTCTCTTCTTCACCATATTGAATTCTTCTCTGATTAGGTTGTGGATTTGTTCCCATCAAGCTTAAAAGGTCACCTTTTAATACTCTACCATCTCTTCCTGTACCTTTAACCTTTTCCACATCAATATTATTTTCAGCAGCAATTTTTCTCACCGCTGGTGAAAGAACAATAGGATTAACTTTTGTAGTTTGGTTTGTTTGAACTTCGTCAGTTAGTAGAAGAGGTTCTTCATTAACCTCATCTAAAAGTTCCATTGGCTCTTCTTTGCTAGTTGCAGAAATATTACCTAATTTTGGAGTAGGTTTTTTCTCTATTTCTAGATTTATGACGTTGGTATTCTCTTCTTTTATTAGATCTTCAGGAACGGTTTCTACTTCTTTTTCTTGCTTTGAGGATGCTTTTTTCTCTACACTTGATTTCCCTTCAGAAACAGAACCTAGCACTGCCCCAACTTCAACAGTATCTCCATCTTTTGAGTTAATTTCTGATAAAATTCCACTTAATGGTGATGGAACTTCTAAGTTAACTTTATCAGTCTCAAGTTCGACAATAGCTTCATCTGCTTCAACTGGATCTCCAACTTTTTTAAGCCATTTTGAAACAGTTGCTTCTGTAATACTCTCACCTAATGCAGGAACTAATATTTTTTCACTCATCATCAAAAACCTTTTTTATAATCTCTTCTTGTTCTACCATATGCCTTTTTGCATAGCCAGTTGCGGGAGATGCATCAGGATTTCTTCCTATATAAGAAATTTTATTATTTTTAGCTTTAATAGTTTCTAATGTCCATTGAATATAATCTCTCACTGAAAACCATGCTCCCATATTTTTTGGTTCTTCTTGGCACCAATAAAATTTAGCATTATTTGCATAAGGCTTAAGCTCTTTGACTAAGCTTTTTACGGGAAAAGGATATAATTGTTCTATTCTAAACAAGATCACATCGTCTCTTTTAATTTTTTCTCTAGCAGCTAATAAGTCAAAATAAACTTTTCCAGAACAAAGAATAACTTTTTTAATTTCATCAGATTTTTTCAATTTTATAAAATTTTTAGTATCTTTATTTAGTGCGTGGTCCCATAGAATTCGGTGAAATGAAGTTTGCTTATTAAAATCCTCAATACTTGAAACACAATATTTGTTTCTTAAAAGTGACTTTGGCGTCATTAAAACTAAAGGTTTTCTAAAGTCACGATGAACTTGTCTTCTAAGAGCATGAAAGTAATTAGCTGGTGTTGTGCAATTCATCACTTGAAGATTATCATTAGCACACAACTGTAAAAATCTTTCTAATCTTGCAGATGAATGCTCGGGACCCTGACCTTCATATCCATGAGGTAATAACATTACTAAACCAGAGGCTCGCTGCCATTTTCTTTCACCTGAAGATATAAATTGATCTATTATAACTTGTGCTCCATTAGCAAAATCACCAAATTGAGCTTCCCAGATTGTTAATGTATTAGGCTCAACTAAACTATAACCATACTCAAAACCAAGAACTGCTAACTCCGATAAGAAACTATCTACAATTTCGAATTTCTTTTGATTTTTTGAAATACTATTTAAAGGTATATATCTGGTGTTATCTAATTGATTACGTAAAACTGAATGCCTTTGACTAAAAGTTCCTCTTCCAGAGTCTTGACCTACAAACCTTACTGGGAAACCCTCTTCTAACAATGAACCAAAAGCTAGTGCTTCTGCTGATGACCAATCAATATTATAACCTTGATTAATTGTTTTTTTTCTGTTTTGAAATATTTTAGTAATTGTCTTATGAACATTAATTTCATTAGGAATTATATTTATTTTATCTGAGATATTTCTCAATAAATCAGGGTCTGCACCTGTAATACCCTTTTTATCTTTCCCTTTTTTAGGCTTGTAACTCGACCAAGCTCCTTCAAACCATTCTATTTTTGGTTTATAATCTTTTGCAGTTTTAAATTGATCATCTAACAAAGTTTTAAATTTATTAATTTGATTATTTAAATCATTTTCTGAGATTAAATCCTCATCTATAAGTTTTGATCCATAAATTTTTGCCGTGGAAGGATGTGACCTTATTTTTTTGTACATTAGAGGTTGAGTAAAAGAGGGCTCATCTCCCTCATTATGTCCAAATCTTCTATAACAAACTAAATCTAAAACCACGTCTCGATTGAATTTAAGCCTGAACTCTGTTGCAATTCTTGATCCATAAACTACAGCCTCTGGATCATCACCGTTAACGTGAATTATTGGCGCTTCAACCATTTTAGCAATATCTGATGGGTGAGGTGAAGATCTTGCAAATCTTGGACTAGTTGTAAATCCAATTTGATTATTTACAATTATATGAATTGTTCCACCGGTATTATGCCCTGGTAAACCAGACATGGCAAAACATTCAGCTACTACACCCTGTCCAGCAAAAGCAGCATCTCCAT
Organism: uncultured Pelagibacteraceae bacterium; assembly: GCA_902545035.1. GTDB lineage: Bacteria > Pseudomonadota > Alphaproteobacteria > Pelagibacterales > Pelagibacteraceae > Pelagibacter. Next base: position 22,705 of record CACCEJ010000006.1, read on the forward strand.
GTATTAAAATTGGAATAACCTTATTTCTTTTTACATCCTTGTGAAAAAATTGTTTTGCTCTAGTTTGACCTAAGACAACTGGATTGACTGCTTCTAAATGTGAAGGATTGTCAGTAAGACTTACATGAACTACATTTCCATCAAATTCTCTATCGGAAGATGCTCCCAAATGATATTTCACATCACCGGCGCTATCTTCCTCTGTATTATTAATTTCACCAGCAAACTCGTTAAATATTCTTTTGTATGATTTTTGTAAAACATTAGCTAAAACATTTAGTCTTCCCCTGTGGGACATTCCAATTTTAACTTCTTTAATATTTGACTGACCGCCAATTTTAATTATTTGCTCTAACGCAGGTATCAAACTTTCACCACCATCAAGACCAAATCTTTTTGATCCCACATATTTTGTGTGTAAGAATTTTTCAAAACCCTCAGCTTGTATTAATTTGTTTAAGATTGCATTTTTTCCATTTACTGTAAATTTCAATGCATTTTCATCTTTTTCAACTCTATCACGAAACCATTTTCTCTCTGTTGGATTTGAAATATGCATATATTCATAACCAATATTTCCACAATAAATTTTTCTTAATACAGATAAAATTTCTTTTATGTTAGAATATTTTTTATTTAAGACACCATCTAAGTAAATTTTTTTACTATAATCATCTTTTTTAAATCCATAATTTTCAGGATGTAGTTCGTCAAGATACTCACTTTCTCTAATTTCTAATGGATCAACTTTCGATAATAAATGACCACGCTGTCTATAAGCTCTAATCAAAGAGACTGCTTTAATAGAATTACTGTTACTTGAAACTATATCGTTTTGATCTATTTCTTTATTTTCACTTTCTAGAATCTCAATTTTATTTTCAAATATTTTACTCTCATCAATTTTATTTTTTCTTGGACTCCAAGATGGTCCATTAACCTCTTTAACGATTGAATTAATATCATCGCCAATATCAATAAAATATTTTTTCCAACTCTCAGGTAAATTTGGATCATTGTTTACATACTTCACATACATTTGTTCTATAAATGCACTATTTGATTTGTTTAGAAATGAAGTTTTTTTGTATTCTAAATTTTTAGATGATGGCATTTTTAAATATAATTATACACGAATAAGGTGTTATCAATTAGACAATTTATTCAATAGAGTTATTCCAATTTCAGATGGTGATTTTGCCATTGTAATACCAGATTTTTCCATAATTTTAATTTTTTCATCAGCATTACCTTTTCCCCCTGATATTATTGCACCAGCATGACCCATTCGTCTACCAGGTGGTGCTGTAATTCCAGCTACAAATCCAACCATTGGTTTTTTTATCTTATGATTTTTTATAAATTCAGCAGCTTCTTCTTCGGCGGTACCTCCGATCTCACCAATCATGACTATAGACTCAGTTTTTTCATCATTTAAAAACAGATCTAGGCAATCAATAAAATTTGTACCATTTATTGGATCTCCACCTATTCCTATACATGTAGATTGACCGAGGCCATTTTCTGAGGTTTGGGCTACAGCCTCGTAAGTTAATGTTCCTGACCTAGAAACAATTCCTACTGTTCCTTTTTTATGAATATTTCCAGGCATAATTCCAATTTTACATTCATCAGGAGTTATTATACCTGGACAGTTGGGACCAATAAGTCTCGATTTAGAGTTCGAAAGTCTTCTTTTTACTTTAAGCATGTCTAAAACTGGAATTCCCTCACTTATACATACAATCAATTCTATAGATGAATCAATTGCCTCTATAATTGCTGAAGCTGCAAACTTTGCAGGAACATAAATCATTGTCGCATTTGCACCTGTCTGATCTTTAGCTTCTTTTACAGTATTAAATACTGGTCTTTCCAAATGAATTTGACCTCCTTTTTTAGGAGTAACTCCACCAACCAAGTTAGTTCCATACTTAATAGATTGTTCAGAATGAAAAGTTCCATGAGCGCCAGTGAAACCTTGACAAATTACTTTTGTATCCTTGTTAATTAAAACTGACATTATTTAATTGCCTCAACAATTTTTTTTGCTGCATCGGATAAATCATTTGCAGAAATAATCTCTAATCCAGAATTATCTAAAATTTCTTTTCCCTCTTTGAAATTTGTGCCTGCTAGTCTAACTACTAAAGGAACTTTAATTTTAATTTCTTTTGCTGCATCTACAACACCTTGTGCAAGTACATCACATCTCATAATTCCTCCAAAAATATTTATTAGTATTCCTTTTACATTTTTGTCAGATAAGATAATTTTAAATGCTGCTGAAACTTTTTCTTTAGAGGCACCTCCACCTACATCTAAAAAATTTGCAGGCTCTTCTCCATATAATTTAATAATATCCATGGTGGCCATTGCTAATCCAGCACCATTTACCATACATCCTATATTTCCGTCCAATTTAATGTATGCAAGATCGTGTTTGCTTGCTTCAATCTCAGTTTCTTCTTCTTCATTAAAATCTCTTAGTTTCTGAATTTCTGGATGTTTAAATAATGCATTTTCGTCAAAAGTCATCTTTGCATCCAAACATACAATTTTGTTTTTTTTGGTTAAAATGAGTGGATTTATCTCTACTAAATTTGCATCTGTATCAATGAACATTTTGTAAATTGATTTTATTAAATTGATTGCTTGCTTACTTGCATCGTTGTCTAAATTAAAAATTTTAATAATTTTGTTACAGTCTTCCTCTGAAATACTTTCATTAAAATCTACTTTAGTAGTGATTATTTTATCTGGTGATTTTTCAGCAACTTCCTCAATATTCATTCCACCCTGATCGCTGGAAATAAATGCAATTTTCGCAGAAGCTCTATCAACAAGACAAGACAGATAGAATTCTTTTTCTATTTCTGATGCAGTTTCAACATATAATCTTTTCACCTCTCTTCCTGAGGGTCCAGTTTGATGGGTAACCAATGTTTTACCAAATAATTTTTTCGCTTCCTCTTCCAAAATAGCAATATTATCAACAATTTTTACTCCTCCAGCCTTTCCTCTACCTCCTGCATGAATTTGAGCTTTTAATACATACTTATCGGCTTTGAGATTTTTTACTTTTTCAATTAATTCATTTACATTAAGAGCATAAACGCCCTCGGGTACAACCGCGCCATACTTTTTAAGTATTTCTTTTGCCTGGTGCTCGTGGATATTCATTTAATCTTTGTTTAAGTCAGGGTCTATTTTAGATGCTGCATCCCATAATTTTATAACTGCTTCTACTGAATTATTAAACTCTGTTTTTTCATTTTCATTTAGGTCGATTTCCTCAATTTTTTCAACACCTTCATTTCCAATGATAACAGGAACGCCTGCATATACATTATTAATTCCATACTCCCCATGTAAATATGCTGCACACGGTAAAAGTTTTTTTTGATCTTTTAAAAATGCTTCAGCCATCTCAACTCCAGATGCTGCAGGTGCATAAAATGCTGATCCTTTTTCTAAATATTTTACAATTTCTGCACCACCATCTCTAGTTCGCTGATTAATACTCTCTAATTTTTCCTCAGAAATCTTTCCTTCTTTCACTAACTCCATCAATGGTTGACCAGAGACTTTTGTAAATCGTGGAAGAGGTACCATTGTATCTCCATGTCCACCCATTACCATAGCATCGATTTCTTTTACAGGCACAGTTAATTCTTCAGATAAAAATAGTTTAAATCTTGAACTATCCAATATACCTGCCATCCCTACAACCTTATGAACGGGGAGTCCTGAATATTTTTGAAATGCCATTACCATTACATCCAATGGATTTGTAATACAAATTACAAAGGCATTAGGCGCATTATTTTTTATTCCTTCTGCAACTTGTTTAATAATTTTTAAATTAATTCCTAATAGATCGTCTCTACTCATTCCAGGTTTTCTAGGAACACCTGCTGTAATTATAATAACATCTGATCCTTTTATATCTTCATACTTATCTGTCCCTGAAAATTTTACATTAAATCCATCTACCGATGAAGATTGGGCTATATCTAAACCTTTTCCCTTTGCTACTCCACTTGCAACATCAAATAAAACAACTTCATCCACCAGTTCTTTTAATCCAATTAAATGAGCTAAAGTTCCTCCAATTTGCCCTGCCCCTATTAAAGAAATTTTACTCATTTTATTTCATTGTTGGCATAATAAATTCAGGATTAGATCTTATTCCTGATGGCCATCTAGAAGTAATAGTTTTTAATTTAGTATAAAATTTTACACCTTCCATACCATGCGTTCCACTATCTCCAAATAATGACCTTTTCCATCCTCCAAAACTATGGAAAGCCATTGGAACTGGTATTGGAACATTTATCCCTACCATTCCAACCTGAATTTTACTTGCGAATGTTCTACCAGCATCTCCATCTCTAGTATAAATACTAACTCCATTTCCGTATTCGTGCTCATTAATCATTTTTGTAGCCTCTTCAAATGTTTTTACCCTAACAACAGATAAAACTGGTCCAAATATTTCCTCTTTATAAATTCTCATATCAGTAGTCACATGATCAAAAAGACACCCACCAATATAAAAACCATTTTCATATCCCTGTAATTTCAAATTTCTTCCATCAAGAACAAGTTTTGCTCCCTCTTTAACTCCTAGATCTACATAGCCTTTTACTTTTTCTAAATGTTCTTTGGTTACTAAAGGGCCCATCTCAGATGATTTATCCATACCGGGTCCAATTTTTAATGCTTCAGCTTTTTTTGATAGTCTTGAGACTAACTCGTCACCTATATCTCCTACCGCTACTGCTACTGACTGCGCCATACATCTTTCTCCAGCTGAACCATATGCAGCACCCATCAAACCATTTACGGCACCATCTAAATCACAATCTGGCATAACAACTAAATGATTTTTTGCTCCACCTAATGCTTGAACTCTCTTTTCATTTTTAGCTGCATTTTCATATATGTACTTAGCAATAGGAGTTGATCCAACAAAACTAACAGCTTTAATATTTTGGTTTGTTAATATAGCGTCAACAACCTCTTTATCACCATTTACAACATTAAAAACACCCTCAGGAAGACCAGCTTCATGAAGAAGTTCAGCTAATTTCATTGGACATGAAGGATCTTTTTCTGATGGTTTTAAAATAAAACTATTTCCACATGCAATAGCTAATGGAAACATCCACATCGGCACCATAGCTGGAAAATTAAATGGGGTTATACCAGCTGCAACACCTAAAGGCTGCCGCATTGAATAACTATCAACATTTGTTCCAACATTTTCAGAAAACTCTCCTTTAAGTAAATGTGGAATTCCACATGCAAACTCTACAACTTCTAATCCTCTTATTAATGACCCTTTGGCATCCTCGTAAACTTTTCCATGTTCTGAGACTATTAGTTTTGCCAGTTCATCAAAATTTTTTTCTATAAGCTCTTTAAATTTAAACATTATTCTAGCTCTTTGAAGTGGAGGATTTAATGACCAAGTCACAAAAGCTTTTTTTGCAATTTCAACTGCACCATCTAAATCTGATTTTGAGGCTAAAATGACCTCAGATTCTTGTTCTCCAGTAGCAGGATTAAAGACTTTACCTTTTCTTTCTGAATTGCCTGGAATTATTTTTCCACCAACAAAATGTTTGATTATATTCATGATTGAAATTATTTAATTAAGTAATCAAGCTGTTGCAAGCATTTTCTTTATCTCTGCAATAGCTTTTGCAGGATTTAGGCCTTTAGGGCAAGCATTTGTACAATTCAAGATAGTATGACATCTATAAAGTTTAAGTTCGTCAGCAACTTTTTTAAGTCTTTCTTTTCTGTCCTCGTCTCTACTATCAATTATCCATCTGTAAGCTTGAAGTAAAACTGCAGGACCCAAATATTTTTCACCATTCCACCAATAACTTGGGCAAGATGTTGAACAGCATGCACACATTATACACTCATATAAACCATCTAATTTTGCTCTATCCTCTTTTGTCTGAATGTTTTCTTTGTCATTTATTTTTGTTGTTTTTAGCCAAGGTTCAACTGACTCGTATTGTTTGTAAAGAGTGCTTAGGTCTCCAATTAAATCTTTTAAGACTTTTAAATGTGGTAATGGATAAATATCGATATCTCCATCTAATTCAGAATGAGATTTGGTGCACGCTAGACCATTCTTTCCATTCATATTCATTGCACATGACCCACATACACCATGAGCACATGATCTTCTATATGCAATAGATGGATCAATTTCATTTTTGATTTTATTCAAAATATCTAAAACTTTAGAAGAGCAATTATTCATATCAACTTCATAAGTATCAATTCTTGGATTTTCATTTTTAGATGGATCCCATCTATAAACATTTACTTTTCTTATATTTTTTGATCCTGTTTTGTCTTTGTAATATTGACCTTTTTTTATTTTTGAATTTGACGGTAAATTAAACTGTACCATTAATATACTCTTTCCTGAGGAGGAAAATATTGTACATCATTAGTTAGTGTTGATCTATGAACTGGTCTATAATTTATTTTTGTTTTAGAGCCATTACACCATGAGAGAGTATGTTGCATATAATTTTCATCATCTCTTTTCGGAAAGTCTTCTCTTGCATGTGCTCCTCTACTTTCTTTTCTATGATAAGCTGAGTCCATAGTAGTAATCGCTTGTCTAATTAAGTTATCGAATTCTAAAGTTTCGACTAGATCTGTATTAAATATTAATGATTTATCTTTAACAGATAAAGATTCCATACCCTCAAAAGGTTTTCTTATTTCATCAACACCTTCCTTTAATGTCTTTTCACTTCTAAATACTGCACATTTAGACTGCATCGTTTTTTGCATTGATAGTCTGAGTTCAGATGTAGGGTTAGAACCTTGAGAGTTTCTAAGTTTATCAAATCTATCTAAACATCTATCAGTCTCACTTTTATCGATTTCGTCATGTTTCATTCCTGGTTTTACAAGCTCTGCTGCCCTTTTTGCAGCTGCTCTTCCAAAAACTACAAGATCAATTAATGAGTTTGACCCCAATCTATTAGCACCATGAACAGATACACATGCAGCTTCTCCGATAGCCATTAAACCAGGAACAGTTTTCTCCGATCCATTAACTGTAAGAACTTCGGCCTTATAGTTTGTTGGTATTCCTCCCATGTTGTAATGCACAGTTGGAACAACTGGTATAGGCTCCTTAGTTACGTCAACGTTAGCAAATAATTTAGAAGCTTCAGAAATACCTGGTAATCTTTCTTCAATAACTTTAGGGTCTAAGTGATCTATATGAAGATGAACATGATCTTGTTCTTTTCCTATACCTCTACCTTCATTTATTTCTACCGCAATTGATCTACTCACTACGTCTCTTGATGCTAAATCTTTTGCTTTTGGTGCGTAACGCTCCATAAATCTTTCACCTTTTGAATTTACTAAATAACCTCCTTCACCTCTAACACCTTCTGAAATTAAAGTTCCATGGCCGTATATGCCAGTAGGGTGAAATTGTACAAATTCCATATCTTGTAAAGGTAAACCAGCTCTTAAAACCATCGCATTACCATCTCCAGTACAAGTATGAGCAGAAGTAGCTGAGTAATATACTTTTCCATATCCTCCTGTTGCAATAATTGTAATGTGAGATCTAAATCTGTGTATAGTTCCATCGTTAAGGTTCCAAGCAATTAAACCTTTGCATGCTCCATCTTTCATTATTAAATCTAAAGCAAAGTATTCAATAAAAAATTGTGTATTGTGCTTCAGGGCTTGACCATACAAAGTGTGAAGTATTGCATGACCTGTTCTATCAGCAGCCGCACATGTTCTCTGGACTGTCTCATTCCCATAGTTTTTTGTCATACCTCCAAAAGGTCTTTGATAGATTTTTCCATCCTCTGTTCTACTAAATGGAACTCCATACTTTTCTAATTCTAGCACCGCTGCTGGAGCCTCTTTACATAAATATTCTATTGAGTCCTGGTCGCCCAACCAATCTGCACCTTTAACTGTATCATACATGTGCCATCTCCAGTCATCCTCACCCATATTTCCTAACGCTGCAGAAATACCTCCTTGTGCAGCAGAAGTATGACTTCTTGTAGGAAATACTTTTGACACACAGGCTGTTCTTAGACCAGCTTCACTTAGGCCAACTGCAGCTCTTAAACCTGAGCCACCAGCACCCAAGACAACTACATCATATTCATGATCAATTATTTTGTACGAACTCATAACTATAAATTAAATACTAAGATAATTATTAATAATGGAAATACTATAGCAAAGATATTTAAGGTTTTATTTGCGGCATTTTTGATATTTTTGTCTTCAATATAATCTTCAAAAACCTCGCTTATGCTCAGTGCAGAGAAAAAATATGCAAAAATCAAAAACATGCTAAATAATAACTTGGATGGCTGTGAAGATATAAATGTTAGAACCTCATTATAGCCTTTGTCATAAATAGAAGCCAAACTCATTGCAAACCATATCATTAAAGGTATTAAAATTGCAGAACTTACTTTTAAAAATAACCATTTCTTAGTTACAGATCCCATTAAATTATTAACCTTCCGATAGTGTATATTGAAACTGATATAGGAAAAGAGCCAATCAAAACAATCAATCCAGATATTTTTGTAGTTTTGGGTTCAAAACCATATCCTAAGTCCATCACCAAATGCCTTATCTCACTTAGAACTTGAAATGTGAAAGACCAGATTATTCCAATACAAATAAATTTACCGAAAAAAGAAGACAAAAAAGAACTTGTTTGTTCATAATAACCCTCACCTAATAATAATGAAGCTATCCATAAACCTATTAAAGTAATAGCAAAAAAATTTATAATACCAGTTATCCGATGCGATATTGAAACCAATGAGGAAATGTGCCAGTTATAAATCTGTATATGTGGTGATATTGGATTTTTATCTTCCATAAAAATCTTCTTCTATTAAAGCTTCAGCAATTTCAACAGCATTAAGTGCAGCACCTTTTAATAAATTATCTGATACTATCCACATATTAATTGAATTAGGTTGTGAAGAGTCATCACGAATTCTTGATATGAATGTTTCAAATTTATCTTCAGCTTCAACTGGAGTAATGTACCCACCATCTTTATGTTCATCAACTACTTTACATCCTGGAGATGATGATAAAACAGTTTTGACCTCTTCTAAGTTATGTTTCTTGTTAAATTCTACATTCACACTTATTGAGTGAGATACGAGAACAGGAATTCTTACACAAGTAGAGGTAATGTTAATTTTATTATCTAAAATTTTTTTCACTTCATCATGATTTTTTTGCTCCTCTTTTGTACTTCCGTTTTCAAGAAAGCTATCGATATGTGGTATTGCATTGAAAGCTATCTGTTTAGTAAAATTTTTAGACTGAACATTTTTATTTTCTAATACTTCTTTTGTTTGAGATATCAGTTCATCCATGCCAGCTTTTCCTGCACCTGATACTGATTGGTAAGTTGATGCAACTATTCTTTTAACATTATATAAATCGTGTAAAGGTTTAAGAGCTACAACTATTGGAATTACAGAACAATTAGCATTTGCTATAATATTTTTATTTTTAAATTTTGGTAATTCTTTTGAATTTACTTCAGGTACAATTAAAGGTATTTCAGGATCTTTTCTAAAAAATTTTGAATTATCTATAACAATTGTTTTTTCAGCAGCTATTGGCGCCCATTTTTCAGCTATTGCTGATCCAGCTGCAAAAAATGCTATTTTTACTTTTGAAAAATCAAACTCCTCTAAGTTTATTACTGTATGTTCTTTGCCTAAAAAATGTATTTTTTTTCCAGCACTATTTGGGGAAGCAACTAAGTAAGCTTCTGTTACAGGAAAATTTTTTTTTTCCAAAACTTCAATTAATTTTCGACCTACGTTTCCAGTTGCACCAACTATTGCTATATTCATGATATTTAGAGTTTTATACTAAATGAAAGGTAAATCACAAACTTTTCCATCAAAATGATTACCATTTATATTGATTTTGAAGGATTTCGACTCCTCAAAGTGAGGTTTATTTATCATTGCAATTCCAATAACTTGGCCGAATGTTGGATTATAACATCCGGATCTTAATTCTCCAATTACTTGATTATTTTCATCAATTAAATCCATTGAACCAGTAACATTTATTTCCTTAGTATCAATTTTCACTCCCATCAATTTTTTTTTAATTCCTTCTGATTTTATTTTCTTTAATTTTTCTTTCCCTAAAAAATCTACGTCACTGTCAATATTGATATATTTATCAAATCCACATTCATATGGATTGTCTCCATTGTCCATGTCATTACCATGTGAAAGCAAACCACTCTCAATACGTTCAATTAAATTTGGCCCACCTGGTTTAATATTAAATTCTTTACCAATTTCAAAAAGGTGATCATATAGTTTTAAACCTGACTCGTTGTGTTCCATATAAATTTCATAGCCACCTTGTTTAGACCATCCAGATTTTGCAATAAGATGTTTATCTCCGCCAAATTCAAAATAATCAAAGCCAAAAAATTTTAAATTTACAATTTTTTCTCCAAAAACTTTTTCCATTAATTGGAATGATTTTGGTCCTTGCACTGCCATTATGTCAACATCAGGTTCAGAAATTTTTACATCAAATTTGTTTCCAATCGCTAATCCTTTGGCAAATAGAATTACATCTGAATCAGCTAAAGAAATCCACCATCTATTTTCATTTAGTCTTAAGACTACAGGATCATTTATTAAACCAGCATTATCATCAATTATTGGGCAGTAGTAACATCTTCCATCTTTAGATTTTGATAAATCTCTACATGTCATTAATTGAACTAATTTTGCAGAATCTTTACCAGAAATTTCAACCTGTCTTTCAGCAGCAACATCCCAAATTTGAACATGTTCTTTCAAGTGATGATAAGCATCTTCTACAGAACCAAATGCTGCTGGCAACAACATATGATTATAAATGGTGTAAGCAGTCACACCTTGTTTCTCAATTCTAGAGGTATACGGTGTTCCCCTTAGTCTTCTTGATTTTGCTATTAAAAAGTTTTTCATTTATTTTTCCGCATTACTGTCATCTTATTCCAATTTTGTAAAGAAACTATATTAGCTAAGCTCTTTAGCTTGTTTTCTTAATTCAAACTTTTGAATTTTACCCGTTGATGTCTTTGGCAATGGAGCAAATACTACTTTCTTTGGAAGTTTAAACCCAGCGAGAGTTTCTCTACAAAAAGTAATAATTTCCTCCTCTGTGCTAGATTTCCCTTCTATCAACTCCACAAAGGCACATGGAGTTTCTCCCCATTTCTCATCAGGCTTTGCCACCACTGCTGCTAGAGATACTGCAGGGTGTTTTGATATTGTATTTTCGATTTCAATAGATGAAATATTTTCTCCACCAGATATAATAATATCTTTAGACCTATCCTGAATTTTTATGTAACCACTTGGATGAGTTACAGCTAAATCTCCTGAATGAAACCATCCACCTTCCATAGATTTTTCTGTTGCCTCTTTATCTTTAAAATAGCCTTTCATTACAACATTGCCTCTAATCATTATTTCACCCATAGTTTTTCCGTCATGAGGTATTGGTTTCATAGTTTCTGGGTCCATGACAACAACACCCTCCGTGTTTGGATATCTCACACCTTGTCTAGCCTTGATTTCATTTTGATTGTCTTGATCTAATCCATCCCACTCGACATTCCATGCACATTGTAAAATATGACCATAAGTTTCCGTTAAACCATAAACATGCATTACTTCAAATCCAAGTTTTTTCATTTTTTCAAAAATTATACTAGGGGGAGGAGCACCTGCAGTTAACACGTAAACTTTTCTTTTTAATTCTTTTTGTTGATCTTTTGGAGCATTAGCCAGCATATTTAAAACAATAGGAGCACCTCCAAAATGAGTCACTTCATATTTATCTATCAACTCAAATATTTTTTTAACATCAATGTTTCTTAAACATATGACTCTTCCATGTATCATTGACATTGTCCAAGGATAGCACCATCCATTACAATGAAACATTGGAACTGTGTATAAAAAGTTTAATTTATTAGGCATGTTCCATGCAACAGCACTTCCGGTTGCCATTAAATATGATCCTCTATGATGATAAACTACTCCTTTTGGATTCCCTGTTGTTCCTGATGTATATCCTAAAGCAATTGCCTGCCACTCATCTTTGGGTAATTTCCAAATATAGTCCTCATCACCTGTATTTAGAAAATCTTCATATTCCAGAGAACCTATTGCTTTAGAGTTTTTTAAATTCGCATCTTTATCGTCAATATCAATTATTTTGATTTCTTGATTCACATCTTCTAAAGCTTTTTTAATTACATCATGAAATTGTCTATCAACTATTAATACCTTTGCCTCACTATGATTTAAGATGTAACTTATTGTCTTAGAGTCAAGTCTTGTATTAATTGCATTTATTACTGCACCAACCATTGGAATAGAATAATGGGCCTCAAAAATTTCTGGAGTGTTAAACGCTAAAACAGATACTGTGTCACCAGTTTTAATTCCAATCTTGTCTAGTGCACTGGCAAACTTCACACATCTTTTATAAACTTCGCTCCAAGTATATTTTCTACTCTCATAAACCACAGCCTCATAATTTGGGTAAATATCTTTTGCCCTCTCTAAAAACGATAAAGGCGTTAATGGAACATAATTAGCATCATTTTTATCCAAATTTGTCTCATAATGGTTCATGCTAATTAAATTTATAGTTCATAATATAATTACTTCCAGTTGTTGCACTAATATAACTACTTTCTATTCTTGGAAGTACTCTATTAAAGAAAAAGTTTGCAGTTTGGATTTTGTCCTCATAAAAGTGTTTATTATTGTCATATTCTTTAAAAGAAACTTCTAGCACTTTCAACCATGCATGTCCTGTAGCCACTAAACCTAAAACTTTTAAATAGTCATTACATGCTCCACTAGCATCCTCTGGAGAATTTTTGATTTTTTCTTTCATCCAATCAGTAAATTTGGACAAAATATCTAAATGATAATTAAGTTGTTTTATAAATGGCTCTGCTTTTTTGTCTGTGATGTTAATCTCTTCTTTAATTAGGTTTAAATAATTTTCAATAACATCACCATTTTTGTTAATTAACTTTCTAAAAACTAAGTCAGCCGCCTGAACTGAATTCGTTCCCTCATAGATAGGCGTAATTCTATTATCTCGATAGAATTGCTCAATACCTTGATCTTTTGTAAATCCATACCCTCCATGAATTTGCATTGCTTCACTGGTTATCTCCATTGCATTGTCTGTGAAAAGTGATTTAACAACTGGTGTCATCAATGAAACGAGATCTGAAGCCTCTTGTTTTATTTTTTCATCAGAATGATTCAAACTTACTTCAATTTGCTGAGACAACCAGAAACTCAAGGCTCTTTGTCCTTCTATCATAGATTTCATGCTTAAAAGTGATCTTCTTATATCAACATGGTCAATAATAAAATCTGCACCATTGTTTGATTTAGAATTAAATGCCTTCCCTTGTTTTCTTTCTTTGGCATAAGTAAGAGAATTTTGGTATGCAATTTCTGAAATTCCAAGTCCCTGAATGCCAACAATTATTCTTTCTAAATTCATCATTGTAAACATAGAGTTTAGACCTTTATTTTTAGGTCCAATCATGTATCCAACAGCATCATCAAAATTTAAAACACATGTTGCTGATCCTTTAATTCCCATTTTATTTTCAATAGAGCCTGTTGAAACACCATTTCTTGGTCCAACAGATCCATCTTTATTCAAAACAAATTTAGGAACTAAAAATAAACTAATTCCTTTAGTCCCTTTCGGAGAGTCTGTTGATCGAGCTAACACTAAATGAATAATATTTTCTGTTAAATCTTGGTCACCTGAGGTAATGAAAATTTTTTGTCCACTTATCTTGTATGTTCCATCTTTTTGATCCACAGCTTTAGTTTTCAACAGGCCTAAATCTGTTCCACATACTGGTTCTGTAAGACACATTGTACCACTCCATTTTCCCTCAACCATTTTGGGTAAATAAGTATTCTTTATTTCTTCATCTGCATGTCTTAGTAAACAATTATATGCTCCAATTGTTAGTTCACTATAAAGTTTAAATGATAAACTTGCTGATGAAAGCATTTCATCAAAAAATGTACTGACTGTTTTTGGCATTCCCTGACCACCGTATTTAGGATCACAAGATAAGGAAATCCATCCATCTTCTATAAATTTTTGGTAAGCCTCTTTGTATCCAGGGGGTGTTCTTACAACTCCATTTTCAAGGACTGCAGGCGTTTCATCTCCACTCTTTGCGAGAGGTAAAATTAAGTTTTGAGTTATTTTAGCAGCTTCATCCAAAATATCTTTTACTAATTCTGAGTTAACTTCCTTGTATTTTTCAATCTCATTATATTTTTTATTGTTTCTCAATTTATCAAAGAGAAACATCATATCTTCTACAGGTGCATTATAAGTTGGCATAAGTATACTTTAGAATAAATGTTAAATTATTGCAATTTTGAAATTATCGCATCACCCATTACTGATGTAGATACCTCTTTCATTCCTTTGGAAATAATATCTTTTGTTCTAAGACCTTCATCTAAAACATCTTGAACAGCTTTTTCCAAACTATCTGCTTCTTTATCAAGGTCTAAGGAATATCTCAAAGCCATAGCAAAGCTTAAAATTGTGGCAATTGGGTTCGCTATACCTTGTCCAGCTATGTCTGGTGCAGATCCATGAACTGGCTCATATAGTGATCGCATATTACCATTTTTATCTTTTGCGCCTAAAGAAGCTGAAGGTAAAAGTCCTAAAGAACCAGTCAACATTGCTGCTTCATCAGATAACATATCACCAAAAAGGTTATCAGTAACAATAACATCAAATTGTTTTGGATTTCTTACTAATTGCATTGCACAATTGTCAGCAAGCATATGATTTAATTCAACATCGCTATATTCTTTTTCATGAATTGATTGAACTTCTTCTTTCCATAATTGGCCAGCTTCCATTACATTTGATTTTTCACAAGAAGTAACTTTATTACTTCTTTTTCTTGCTAGATCAAATGCAACTCTAGCTACTCTCTGAATTTCACTTGAGGTGTAAATATGTGTATTTATTCCTTTTCTCTCTCCATTATCTATAGGCTTAATTCCTCTCGGTTCACCGAAATAAATTCCTCCAGTTAATTCTCTTACGAAAAGTAAGTCTAAATCAGAAACAAGCTCGGGTTTTAAACTTGATGCATCAACAAGTTGTTTAAAACATATTGCAGGTCTAAGATTTGCAAATAACTTTAATTCTTTTCTTAATTTTAAAAGTGCTCTTTCTGGTTTTTTAGAAAAGTCAAGGTTATCCCACTTCGGTCCACCTACTGCACCTAAAATAACTGCTGCACTCTCTTGTGCTTTATAAAAAGCTTCGTCAGTTATTGGTGAACCATGCTTGTCATAAGCAGCTCCACCAACTAGGTCTTTGTCTATTTCAAAATCTAAAGATTTTTTCGAGTTGAACCATTTAATTATTTTTTCAACCTCGGCCATAACTTCCGGACCAATACCATCACCAGGCAATAGTAGTATTTTTCTCTTTTTAATTTTAATCACTAAAAATCCAAGGCTTTGATGTTTTTATTTTATTTTCGTAGGAAATTATTTTGTCTGACTTTTCTAATGATAATGCAATATCATCAAGTCCTTCTATCAAACATTTTTTCTTAAATTGATCTATCTCAAATTTGATTTCTTTATTTCCAAAATTTATAGTTTGTTCAGGCAAATTTACAGAAATTTCCTCTTTTCTTTTTGAATATTCTGAGATCTCTTTAATTTGGTCTTCTGAAATTGTAATCGGCAAGATGCCATTTTTAAAACAGTTATTGTAAAATATGTCTGCGTAACTAGAACTTATCACACAAGTAATTCCAAAATCTAACAAAGCCCAAGGTGCGTGTTCTCTCGAAGATCCACATCCAAAATTTTTTCCTGCTATTAAAATTTTTGAATTATCGTAAGGACTATTATTTAAAATAAAATCATTAATTTCTTTACCACTTTGATCATATCTCATTTCAAAGAATAAGTTTTTTCCTAATCCTGTTCTTTTAATAGTTTTTAAAAACTGTTTGGGAATTATCATATCTGTATCTATGTTCACGATAGGAAGATAAGCAGGAATACTTTTGATTGAACTAAATTTTTTCATTTAATTTTGATACTTTCTAACATCATCTAAATTCCCAGATATTGCAGCTGCTGCAGCCATTGCTGGGCTAACTAAATGTG
Source organism: uncultured Pelagibacteraceae bacterium (assembly GCA_902545035.1). Taxonomy (GTDB): domain Bacteria; phylum Pseudomonadota; class Alphaproteobacteria; order Pelagibacterales; family Pelagibacteraceae; genus Pelagibacter. The sequence continues at coordinate 39,012 of CACCEJ010000006.1, forward strand.
TTCTACCACCTCTTCCTTGTCTTCCCTCAAAATTTCTGTTTGATGTCGACGCACATCTTTCCTCTGGCTTAAGTTTGTCTGCATTCATAGCTAAACACATTGAACAGCCTGGTTCTCTCCATTCAAAACCTGATTGTAAAAATATTTTATCTAAACCCTCTTGCTCAGCTTGCTCCTTAACTAATCCAGATCCAGGAACGATCATTGCATGTACATGATTGGCAATTTTTTTATTTTTAAGAATCTTAGCTGCTTCTCTGATATCTTCTATTCTTCCATTAGTACAGCTTCCAATAAAAACTTTATCTATCTTAATATCTTGGATTTTTGTGTTTGGTTTTAAACCCATATAATTTAATGATCTGTTAATTGAATTTTTTCTATCTGGATCAGTTTCGTTTTCAGGACTAGGAACTTTTCCATCTATTTCCACCACATCTTGTGGAGATGTTCCCCATGTGACCATTGGTTTTATTTGAGAACCATCTAATGTTAACTCTTTGTCAAAGTTTGCATCCTTATCAGACTTCAATGTGTGCCAATATTCTAAGGCTTTATCCCAGTTTTCTCCCTTCGGTGACATTGGTTTTCCTTTTAAATACTTAAATATTTTCTCATCTGGTTGTATAAGTCCTGCTCTAGCACCACCTTCAATAGTCATATTGCAGATTGTCATTCTTTGCTCAACACTTAGATCAGAAATAAGATTTCCAGCATACTCAATTACGTAACCTGTGCCTCCTGCTGTACCTATTTTTCCAATTATTTGTAATATTACATCTTTCGATGTTACCCCAATAGGTAAAGACCCATTAACACTTATCCTAAAATTTTTTGATTTCTTTTGAACTAAAGTTTGTGTTGCTAAAACATGTTCTACTTCAGACGTTCCAATTCCAAATGCTAAAGATCCAAATGCACCATGTGTTGCAGTATGACTATCACCACAAACAATAATATTACCAGGTTGTGTAAATCCTTGCTCTGGCCCAATGATATGAACAATACCTTGACGTTTGTCATTCATTCCAAATAACTCTACTCCAAATTCTTTACAGTTCTTATTCAAAGTTTCAACTTGAATTCTTGAATCTTCATCTGCAATTCCCTCTGATCTGTCAGTAGTAGGAACATTGTGATCTGCAACAGCAAGTGTTAATTTTGGATGTCTGACTTTTCTGTTAGAATTTCTTAATCCTTCAAATGCTTGTGGGCTGGTCACCTCATGAATTAAATGTCTATCTACAAATAATAAAGATGTTCCATCTGGTTGTTCATCAACTAGGTGATCATTCCAAATTTTATCGTAAGTTGTAAGTGACATTTAGAAAAAAATTATTTTTTCTGATCTTGATTATCTTTCGGTTCTTTTTTTTTAGCAGGCTCTGCTTTTGGAGCTTCTGCTTTTGGAGCTTCAGTTTGAGGCTCTGTTGTAGGCATTACATTCTCTTCAGTGACTTCATTGATTTTAGTTTCTAAGTCAATACCAATAGTCTTCTTAATTTTTTCAGCTATTCTTGCAGATTTACCTGTTCTATCTCTTAAGTAATATAATTTTGCTCTTCTCACTTTACCTGATCTAACAACTTTAATTGTATCAACAATTGGACTGTACAATGCAAAAGTCCTCTCCACTCCTTCTCCAAATGAAATTTTTCTAACTGTAAATGAGGAGTTTATATCTCTACTTTTTTTTGCAATACAGACACCTTCAAAATATTGAATTCTGTCTCTTTTACCTTCGGTTATTCTTACCCCAACTTTAACTATATCCCCTGGAAAAAAGTCAGGATGTTTTCTCTCTGCAATGATTTTGTTTAAATTTGATCTGTTAATTTCTTCTATATTTTTCATTTTAATTTTTCTTATATTTTTGCCATAAATCTGGTCTTCGGTCGCGTGTTATAGCCTCAGATTGAGATAAACGCCAGTCTTTAATTTTGGCGTGATCGCCTGAAATTAGTACATTTGGGACCTTTTTTTCCTCCCAAATTTGGGGTTTTGTAAATTGAGGATACTCTAAAAGACCATTTTCAAAACTTTCATCTCTTGATGAATTTAGATTGCCTAAAATTCCTGGAATAAATCTAAGGATAGAGTCAATCACTACAAAAGCAGCAACTTCACCTCCTGACAATATAAAATCACCAATACTTATTTCCTCAATATTTCTACTTTCTAGTATTCTTTCATCTACGCCTTCGAAGTGACCACAAATTAAATTTATTGAATTTTCATTAGAAAATTCTCTTGCAAGTTTTGAGTTAAATACTTTCCCTCTAGGACTCAAATAAATGGTTTTTTCTCCACTTTTAACATTCGCATCTAATGAGCTTGCCAAAACATCTGCTTTCATTATCATTCCATTTCCGCCGCCATATGGAGTGTCATCAACAGTTTTATGTTTGTCCAAAGCATAGTCTCTTATATTTATAATTTCTAAATTCCATTCTTTTCCCTTAGACTTACCAAAAAGACCTTTATCGAGATAACCAGGAAAATAATCTGGATACAAAGTAAATACTCTGGATAAAAACATTTATTTTATTTAGCCTCTTCTTTTGTAGCTTCTGCTTTAGCTTCTTCTTTTGGTGCTTCTGCTTTAGCTTCTTCTTTTGGTGCTTCTGCTTTAGCTTCTTCTTTTGGAGCTTCTGCTTTAGCTTCACTACCCTCTTCAGTTTTCTTTCTGTCTTTTTTTGGAATTGCTTTTTGAGGATTATTACCTTTTGCTGGCATTGGCATTATTTCATTTTCTCCCAACAATCTTGCTACTCTAGTTGTTGGTTGAGCACCTTGACCTAACCAATACTTAACTCTTTCAACATCTAAACCCATTCTCTCTTTTTTTTCTTTTGGAATTAGGGGATTAAAAAAACCTAATTTTTCAATAAATCTTCCATCTCTTGGAAACCTGCTATCAGCAACTACTATTTTATATACGGGTCTCTTCTTAGTACCTCCCATTGATAAACGCATTTTTAACATTTTTTCTCCTATTTATTTTAATTGATTAAAAAGTTCTGGAGGTATGCCTTTATCCGCCATCCCTTTCATATTTCCTTTTGACATTTTTTTCATCATCTCTGACATCATTTTAAATTGCTTAAGCAATTTATTGATAGTGGCCACATCTGTACCTGAACCATTAGCAATTCTTTTTTTTCTGGAACCATCTATTATCCTTGGATTTTCTCGTTCTTTTTTAGTCATTGATAATATTACAGCCTCATTTTGGGTAATTATCTTTTCATCGACTCCAGCTTGATCCATTTGGGATTTAACTTTTGAAACACCAGGTAAAAAAGACATTATACCTTCAATACCACCCATTTTTTTCATCTGTCTTAGTTGAGTAAGATAATCCTCTAAAGAAAACTGACCTTTTTTAAGTTTTTCTTCTGTTTTTTTCAATTTTTCTTCATCAAGATCTTCAGCAGCTTTTTCTACTAAGGAAACAATATCTCCCATACCCAAAATTCGATTTGCAATTCTATCTGGATGGAAAACTTCAAAGTTTTCTACCTTTTCACCAACCCCTAAAAACTTAATAGGTACATCTGCAACATACTTCATGCTTAGTGCTGCACCACCTCTACCATCACCATCTGATCTTGTAAGAATGATACCTGTAAGATTTACTGTACTTTTAAATTCTTTTGCAACATTTGCAGCAACTTGACCTGTAAGAGAGTCTGCAACAAGTATTGTCTCTGATGGATTTATAATGGCTTCAATTTGTTTGATCTCACTCATCATTTGTAAATCGATTTGTGTTCTACCAGCTGTATCAAATAAAATTACATCTGCTCCATTAAGATTAGCTGCACTAATTGCTCTTCTACAAATATCTGCAGGTAACTGATCTTTAATAATTGGAAGTGTGATTATATTGTTTTGTTCACCAAGAAGTTTTAATTGCTCTTGTGCAGCAGGTCTATAAACGTCTAGACTCACCATCATCACTTTTTTCTTTTTATTAGTCTCTAAAAATCTTGCAAGTTTAGCTGTCGTAGTTGTTTTTCCAGATCCCTGTAATCCAACTAACATCATTGGAACAGGTGGAACTGCATTTAATTCAATTTCAGAATTTTTATCCCCCAGGAAAGAAATCAACTCATCGTTAACAACTTTAACTACCATCTGTCCAGGTGAAGTTGATCTGATAATTTCCTGACCTAAAGCTTTAGGTTTAACTCTATTTATAAATTCTTTTACAACTTCTAAAGATACATCCGCCTCTAAAAGAGCAAGCCTTATTTCTCTTAAACCTTCATCTACTTGCTTTTCATCAAGTGAAGGGGCTTTTTTTAATGAAGAAAATATTTCTTCAAATTTATTTGTTAAGTTTTCAAACATAATTCCATCCAGCAAGTATCGCACCAGTGGGCGAACTCTCGCTGACTGGTGTCGATCTCTTTGTTACCAAAGACACCGCAAATTGCTGTATTTTGCGGAAACGGCGATAAACTATAATAGAGGTTCAAAATGTCAATAAATAAGTTAAATACTGAAGTATATGGAATTTAAAGCTTTTAAAATGGATGGTCTTGGAAATGATTTTGTAATTATTGATAATAGGTCAAATAATGTCGAATTAACCAGGGATCAAATAATTAGAATTTGTGATCGAAAATTTATTGGTTGTGATCAACTAATATTTGTAAACAAAAGTAATAAAGGTGATGCTGAAATGGAATTTTATAATTCTGATGGAAGTATTTCAGGCGCATGTGGAAATGGTACAAGATGTGTAGCATTTTTAATTTTTAAAGAAACAGACAAAAAAGTTATAGATCTATTTGTAGGATCCAATCAATTAAAATCAAAAATACTTGAGAATAGCGAAGTTGAAACAATTATAGGAGCACCAAAAACTCATTGGAAAGATATTCCAATGTCAGAAAATCTCGATACCAAAAATTTAGGTATTGAAATTAGTGACAAAAATAATTCAAGCTCAAAAGGAGGTATAGCTGTTAACGTTGGAAACCCTCATGTGATTTTTTTTGTGAACAATATTGATGATTTTGATTTAAAAAAAATTGGTCCAATGATTGAAAATAACAAATTATTCCCAGAGAAATGCAATTTTACACTTGCAAACAAAATAGGAAATAATCATTATAAAGTTAAGGTTTGGGAAAGAGGAGCGGGGTTGACAAAAGCATGTGGCACAGCAGCATGTGCAACAGCAGTAGCAGCAAATTTAGAAAAATTAGAAAATTCATCCACAGAAATTGAATTCAGCTTAGGCAAATTAATAATTAATATTGATCAAGACAAAAAAATTCATATGAGGGGACCAGTCTCAGAGATAAAAGAAATAAAAATAAATATATAATGGGAATTTTTGAAAAGTTTAAATTTGGTTTTAAAAAAAGTGCAGAGAATATTAAGTCTGGTCTAAGGGAAATAATTGTCAAAAAAGAAATAGATGACGACACATTAAATAAAATTGAGGAATTTTTAATAAGTTCAGATGTTGGTATTGATGCTGCGTCTGAAATTAAAAGTATAATTGCTGAAAAAAAGATTGATCCAAATAACGAAACCGTTGATGAAATTAATTTAATATTAAAGAATTATATTCTTGAGCTGATGAGACCATTAGAAAGAAAAGATTTTTTTGAAAATAAAGAAAAGTTAAATATTACTTTAGTATCTGGTGTTAATGGGGTTGGAAAGACAACAACGATTGGAAAAATTGGACAAATTTTTAAAAATAATGGATCTGAAGTATTATTTTCTGCTTGCGATACTTTTAGGGCAGCTGCTATAGAACAACTTGAGGCTTGGTCAGGCAAAGTTGGTGTCCCAATAGTAAAATCTGATCCGGGTTCTGACCCAGCATCTGTCGCATATAAATCGATAGAATACGCTAAAAACAACAATATTAAGCGTGTATTGATTGATACCGCTGGAAGACTGCAAAATAAGAAAAATTTGATGGATGAATTTAAAAAAATAGCAAAAGTAATAAAAAAAACTGATGAAACTGCTCCTCATGATGTTGTTTTGGTCTTAGATGCAACATCTGGACAAAATATAATAAATCAACTTGAAGAATTTAATAAAATTATAAAAATTACAGGTTTAATTATGACAAAACTTGATGGAACAGCAAAAGGTGGGGTACTAATTGCAATTTCAAAAAAATATAAAGTTCCAATTTTGGGTCTCGGCCTTGGAGAAAAAGAAGATGACTTACAAATTTTTAATGCAGAACAATTCGCTGATGCTTTTACTCAATTTAATTAATTAAATTTTTAGAAATTAAAGGTTTTTCAATAGAACATTCAAAATTATTCTTATTTGTTTTATATCCACAAATCTCTGCGTAGCTCGAAATAATAAAATTTAATTTACCATTACTAGAAAATTTTTTTAAATTTTTAGTTTCAATATTATATTGTAAATTTTGATAAAAATTTTTTTTACCACTAACTAGAATGAGAGTATTATTATCCTTCATTAAGTAATAAGCAAAGTCCTCTGGAAAAACTGGATAGGAATAATTTTTTACAAGTTTTTTTACTTTTTTTGGAAACCACTCGTAAGTTAGTAATGGGTGATCTTCTTTTGAAGTATGGTTGTAAATATATAAATCTTGTGGATAATCATTAATATAATTTGTTTCTTCTCCTTTTGCTAAAATAGCTTTATTTCTAGTTTTAAAATATAAGGTGAATTTATCATTATATGATTTCATTTTTCCAATATAAAAATATTTATTTCTAGTTTCACTACTAATTTCTGCATAAGAAATATTTGAAATAAAAATTATAAGTATTATAGATAAAATTCTTGTCATATGAGATTTAACATAAATAAAGTTGATTAATTTTTGTTTGAATTGTGTCTTAATTTAAATCTTTAATAAACAACTCAATTGAATTAATAAGATTTTTATTAAAATCCATCATATGATCGTCATTTTCAACAAAAAAACTTGATTTTTCTCCATTAAACTTGGTAAAAATTTCTTTTCCCATTTTAAATGGAACGATTTTATCTCTCATACCGTGCATAACAAGTATTGGAGCAGAGTTATTGTTCAATTTACTAATTGAATTGTATTTATCTTTTAACAAATATTTAACCGGTAAATATGGATAATAACTTTTTGCTAATGTTTCCATAGATGTAAAGGGAGACTCCAATATCACACCACTAAACGAATAATCTTTCGCAAGGTTAAGTGCGATAGCTGTACCCAACGATTCTCCATACAGTATTATATTTTTATCTGCTATTTTCTTTGAATTTAGCCATTTCTTTGCTGCTAAAGCATCATCATAAAGACCAATTTCTGAAGGATTTCCATCATTTCCACTAAATCCCCTGTAAGCAAATATCAAATAGTTAACATTCATTTTTGAGAATTCATTTAATTTATAAATACGATTATCAAGTTTGCCAGCATTTCCATGAAAAAATAGTATGGTCTTATAATTTTGGTTCTTTTGAAAATGCCAACCAACTAATCTACTTTCTGAGTTAATATAAATCTTTTCAATTTTGTGATTTAAGGGACCTTCATCTAAATAATTATTTTCCCCTGGATGATAAAGTAGATTTCTCTGGTAAAAGTAAATGAAAATACAAATAATAATATAAATTAGTGGTATTAAAAAAAGAAATTTGGATAATGTCATTTTAAAATTAATTCTCATTTTTATTAAAATAAATAAAAAACAGATAGCTAAAAATACATAAAATTAAGAATATAGAGAAGGAAATCTTATAGCTTGTGACTGTGTTTGCACCCATATTTTTAGAAAGATCAATTAATAATCCAATTCCCCATTGTACAAAAAATGTTCCTGAATGAATAAATACATTTATAGAGGTTAATGATTTTCCAGCAAGATTTTGAGGAAAACTTAAGGCTAAGGCAGGTTGAGTTAAAGATAAAACAATTGACGATAAAATATAAAGAGTAAACATTATAGCCCCTGCATTTTGGCCCATTATTATTATAGAAAATAAAACAACATAACTTATTGGCAAACCAATCTTTACAATCTTTATGCTGTCAATGCCTAGGGATGAAAATTTTGGTAAAATATATCCCCAAAACATAAATGCAAATAACATTGTTATATTTATCCAAAACAAGCCTGTAGCACTATCAAGTGGAGAATAACCTGCAACATTTAACATCCAAGGACCTGCCCATAAAGTTTGGACTGCTTGAACGCCTCCGTAATTTAAAAAACATAGTGGAATTAAACTTATGAAAAATTTATTTTTCCATACATCCGAAAGATTTCCTTTCTCCTGAGTTATTGTATTTTTAGGATTATTATTCCAAGATGGGATAAAAACTAAAATTAAAATAATACTTAATAAAATCAAAATTGAAATTAAAAGAAAAATAGACCTCCAGCCGATCATCGGTAGTAAAATTTGTACTGGTAATGTTGAAATTACAAAACCAAAACTTGCTACCATCAACATCCATGAATTTGCTCTTTGCTGATATTTTTCTTCAAACCAAACACGATAACCAGTCAAAGGTCCCATTAGACATGCTGCAACACCAACACCAATAAAAAATCTAGAAATTAACAATCCTGTAAAACTTTTTGCAAATGCAAAAGAAATGGTACTAATCAGAGCTATCAATAAAAGATATGCTACGACTTTTTTTGGGCCATACTTATCAAGAAGTAAACCTGCTGGTATTTGCATTAATGAAAATCCTAAAAAATAACCACCTGCTAGCAGCCCAAGGTTACCCGCTGATAAATCAAATTCACTTGTTAGAACTGGAGTGAGTGTGGCAGTAATTGATCTTAATAAATTAGAAATAAAAAAGCCAAAGGCAAATACACAAAAAATTAAAATACTTTTATTTGCTTTACTAATCATTTATATCTCTCTACTTAATCATTACTATGAATAATCAATCAACAAAAGATAAAGATGCACGATCGTCGAATGCAATGGCAGCGACTTCTCATCCATTGGCCACTGAAGAAGCATTAAAAATACTTAAAATGGGAGGAAATGCAGTGGATGCCTCTATTGCTGCTTCAATTGTTTTATCAGTTGTTGAACCTAACGCAACAAGTATCGGTGGTGATTGTTTTGCAATTGTTAAAATGAATAATAAAGATGCAGTATCTTTTAATGGATCTGGTTTGGCTCCAGAAAAATTAAATTATGATTTCTTTAAGGAAAAAAATATAGATAAAATTGGATTAACAAGTCCTCATTCGGTAACTATACCTGGAGCAGTTCATGCTTGGGAAACTATCCATAAAGAATTTGGCAAACTTGATTTTGAACAATTATTTTCAGGAGCAATTGATATTGCAAAAGATGGTCATAAAATTTCTAAAGTAGTATCGCAAGCTTGGCATAACAGTTTAAATAAAATTAATGGAAATGAGAATTCAAAAAAAATTTTTTTAAAAGATGGTCGTACATATCAAGAAAATGAATTAATGAAAAATATTGCGTTGGGAGAAACGCTTGAGGCAATTAGTAAAAAAGGAAGTAAAGAATTTTATGAAGGTGAAACTGCAAAAGATATAATTGAAAGTTTAAATGAATTAGGAGGCGTTCATACTTTTGAAGATTTTTCTAAGCAGAAAACAATAAGATCAGAAACTATCAAATCTTTATATAAAGGTGATTTTATTCATCAATGCCCACCTAATGGACCTGGTGTTACGGTATTAGTTATGATGAAATTATTAGAAAGACTTAACATTCAAAACTATAAATTCAACAGCGTAGAAAGATTTCATCTTGAAGCAGAAGTTACAAAACAAGCCTATAAAGTTAAAGAAACAAGTTTGGGTGATCCAAGTTTTGCAAATATTAATTTGGATGAAATTTTAAGTGATAAAAATATTGAAGATATTTTTAATAAAATTAATCTAAATTCATGCGGTGATGTTGGTGACTTAAATATTCCAGCTCACCCAGAGACAATTTATCTAACAGTAGTAGATAAAGACTTAAATAGCGTATCAATAATCAATTCTGTTTGTTATGTTTTTGGATCAGGGATTACAACAAATAAAAGTGGAATACTTTTGCATAATAGAGGTACAAATTTCAGAGTAGAGCATGGACACCCTAACTGTATTGCTGGCTTAAAAAGACCATTGCATACTATTATTCCAGGTATGGTCATTGATAAAGATAACAACGCAACCTTAAGCTATGGTGTTATGGGTGGTCAATATCAACCAGTCGGACAAGTTCATGTTTTAAATAATATGATTGATTATGGGATGGGACCGCAAGAAGCTTTAAGCTTTCCTAGAGCATTTCATTTTAATAATATTTATAAGCTCGAAAAAACTGTTGATAAAGAGATTTTTGATGGTCTTAAAGAAGTAGGTCACAATGTAGAATATATTGATGGTACACATGGTGGAGGGCAAGCAATAAAAATTAATAGAAGCGAAGGTGATCTATTAGGTGGATCAGATCCTAGAAAAGATGGGTACGCAAAAGGATATTAGAAGTGTCAAAAAGAATTGTTAAAAACATTTTTGAAAATAGTGAAAATGATAAAATTGCAATTTCGTCTGAAAACAATTCAAAAGTTAGTTACAGAGATTTAAAAATATTTGTTGAAGATATTTCAAAACAATTATCAGGAAATGGTATATCTAATAAAGATAGAGCCGCAATAGTTCTACCGAATGGACCATCTATGGCCACTAGTTTCTTAGGAATTTCAAGTTACATGTCTGCTGCTCCTCTTAATCCATCATATAAATCAGAAGAGTATGAGTTTTATCTTAAGGATTTAAATCCTAAAATAATTATTGTTGAAAAAAATTCAAATAATCCGTCAGTAGAAGTTGCAAAAAAATTAAATATAGAAATTTGTGAATTGAAAATCCATAAAGATCAACCTGAAGGTTTATTTGATTTGTTTGTTAACAAAAGTAATTATTCATCCCCAAATGAAAATGATGAGGCTTTGGTCCTGCATACTTCAGGAACTACCTCAAGGCCAAAAATTGTGCCGTTATCTAATAATAATATTTATTCATCTTCTGAAAATATTTCAAAAAGTTTAAGTCTTACAGATAATGATCATTGTTTAAATATTATGCCATTATTTCATATTCATGGACTTATAGCAGTTTTAGCAACATCAATGAAAGTTGGTGCATCAGTATGTGCCTCTAGCGGTTTTAATGCATTAAAGTTTCTTGATTTGGCTAGATTAGAAAAAATTACTTGGTATTCAGGCGTACCAACTATGCATCAAGCAATCTTATTAAGAGCAAATAAAAATAAAGAGGCAGCAAAAAACTTAAATTTAAGATTAATTAGATCTTCCTCAGCTTCATTACCTCCTGCTGTATTTAAAGATTTAAATGAAGCATTTAATTGTCCTGTTATTGAAGCATATGGGATGACTGAAGCAACGCATCAAATGACGTCAAATCCATTACCACCAAAACAACAAAAAGCAGGATTTGTAGGCCTACCAGCAGGTCCAGAAGTATGTATTATGAGTGAAAATGGTGACATGATGAAAAAAGGTGAAGAAGGCGAAGTATGTATAAAGGGTGAAAACGTAACACTTGGCTACGAAAATAATGAAGAAGCAAACAAAACAAGTTTCACAAATGGTTGGTTTAGAACTGGTGATCAAGGATATTTTGACGAAGACGGATATTTGAAAATTTCAGGAAGATTGAAAGAAATAATTAATAAGGGTGGAGAAAAAATATCTCCTTTAGAGGTTGATAATGTTTTAATGGATCATCCATCAATAGACCAAGCTGTATGTTTTGGTTATGAGGATAAAATGCTTGGTGAAAATATAGCAAGCGCTATAATTATTAAGTCCGGAGAGATGTGTTCAGAAGAAGATGTATTAAAATATGCTCAAGAAAAATTAGCAAAATTTAAAATTCCTAAGAAAATTTTTTTTGTAGATGAAATTCCAAAGGGAGCAACTGGTAAGTTACAAAGAAACGTTTTAGCAAAAAAATTTGGTTTAAGTAGTTAATGACAAAAATTTGTATATTTGGTGCAGGATCTATCGGTGGATATTTGGCAGCTTGTTTAAGTAAAACAAATATAGATTTATCTCTTATAGCTAGAGGACCACACAAAAAAGCGATAGAAGAAAATGGATTGACATTAATTAAAGAGGGTAGGTCTGAAAACTTTAAATTAAAAGTAACCGATGATCCCAAAACATTAGATGTACAAGACTATATATTTATTTCTGTAAAGGCTCATGCAATTTCAAATATTGTTGATTCACTAAAAAATATTATTGGAGAAAAAACTTCGATTATATCAGCTGTAAATGGCCTTCCTTGGTGGTATTTTTATAAAGCAAATACTGGAACGAATTTAGACAACCATCATATTGATAGTGTGGATCCCGAGGGAAAAATATGGAAACATTTAGATCCAGCAAAAGCTATTGGTTGTGTTGTTTACCCAGCTGCTGAAATAACCGAACCAGGTGTAATAAAACATAATGGAGGAGAAAGATTTACACTTGGTGAACCTGATGGATCTAAATCAAAAAGACTTAAACTCATTGCTGATTTACTAATTGCAGGCGGCTTAAAAGCTCCTCAAAAAAGTAATTTAAGAGATGAAATTTGGATAAAACTCTGGGGTAATTGCTCATTTAATATTATTAGTGCTCTTTATGATAAAACCTTAGATGAAATTGGAAATGATCCAGAATTGTTAAAAATAGTAAGAAAATTGATGGAGGAATGCCAACAAGTAGGTGAAAAAATTGGTGTAAAATTTAATGTTTCTATTGATCATAGAATAAATGCTGCGATTTCTATTAAGGGTCATAAACCATCAACAACTCAAGATTTACATGCTAAACGTCCATTAGAAATTGATCCAATTATTGGTTCTCTTATTGAAATTGGTAACAAAGTTAACATCAAAACTGAAAATTTAAAATCTGAGTACGAAAAATTAAAAACAAAAGCGGAAAATCTTGGTTTATACGAAAGATCAAAATTAATTGATCAAATCACAAAATAATTAAAAGTTTAAAGATATATCTCTGTGGATAGAATTACATTTAGAAACATATATAGCTTGTTCTTTCGTAAGTTTTGATTGCAATCTTAATCCAATAGTCTCACTAATAACTTTGTCATGAGCATTTATTCTATCCATATATTTTTTCTTAAAATTTTTTCTCCAACTAACTTCTTGCTCAAATAACGCGATAGTATCGACCGTTGAGGATTGAAGTTTTTCAAAATCAACTTCGTCCTCATCCATTAAAGTGATAAGATAATCTAATTTATCGGCAAACTCATCAGATCCAGAAATTTCTCCAACTTTTTCAAATATATTATCTATAAACTCTATTGCATCAATGTAACCTCTGTTATCTATTTTATTTTTAAGAAGTTTCATTTCTTGCTCTAATTCTTCAAATTTTTCACCATCATTTATAAAACTCTTAATCAACAATAAATCTTCGTAAGCATTATCAACTGTTTTTCGATATTTTCTTGTTGCTAGATTTTTAGCTTTATTAATTTTATTAAATTCATCATTTTTTGATTTCCATTCTTCTGGGATTTGACTACTTATCTCGTCTATTTCTAGTTTCACATTTTCAATTTTTTGTTCAAGTTTGTTTTTATCTGAAACATCATCATCATCTAAGTTTCTAATCTCAGCTTTATACTTATCTATCTTTTTATTTAATTTTAAAATCTTCTTTTGTTTCTTTCTTGTTTTAAAATGTAAGTCTCTGTAATCGACCGCATAATCGTTATATAATGTCTCTGTACTTTTAACCTCATTAACAAGTTCAAAAGAGTACTTAGAGTTATCAACATGGCGTTGGAAATAACTTAATTTATCTGCTGGTAAATTTGCAAGAATAATGTCGTCAAAGTCAGTTATACTTTTATTTATTACATCAGCATTATTAGAGTAGTTTGCAAATTTATACTCTTGTAAGCAATATTGTAGTTTTGGATTCATCGGCGGCGGAGCAACATTAGATGTTAAATAAACCCTGTTCGGTAAATAATTTACTAGACTCGGGTATGCACCCACAATTCCTAAACCGATAAGTTGTAAGATAATAAAAGGAACAACACCTTTCCAGATATCTAATGTTTGGACCACTTTTGGAGCTACACCTTTTAAATAAAATAAAGCAAATCCAAATGGCGGTGTTAAGAAAGAAGTTTGTAAATTTACACCTATCATTACTCCAAGCCATACAGCTGTAACATTTGCTCCTGTTTCAGCTAGCAATATTGGTGCAATTATTGGTACAACAACAACTGCAATCTCAATAAAATCTAAAAAGAAACCTAACAAGAAAATTACAATCATGACCACAACAAACTGAGTCCAAAAACCTCCTGGTAAATCTTGAAGAAAATCTCTTACTAATTCCTCACCACCAAATGCTCTAAAGCCTGATGTAAGCATCGCAGCACCAAGAAGGATTATAAATACCATTGAAGTAGTAATACATGTCTCAGTAACAACTTCTTTTAAAACATTTTCAGTTTTAAATGTTCTCCAAAAACTCCATGCAATACCATAAACAAGTATTGCTACAAAAAAAGCAGCAATATAAATTGCACCAATATTTCTTTCTTCTAAATTTTTAACGTTAAGTTCATATGTAGAGGCAATAAATGTAATGGGTATTAATGATCCAATTATCAGAATTAAAGGATAAAAAGCACTTTTCTTACCTTCAAACAATCTATATCCTGCCATCAATGTTGCACCAATTGCACCAATTGAACCAGCTTGGTTAACTGTTGCTATACCCATCAGAATTGAACCCAAAACTGCAAAGATAAGTGCAAGAGGAGGAATAATTATAACAATTACACGTAACCAAAATTTAAAATTAAATTCTCCCTTAAATGGAACTGGTGGCGCTACACCTTTTTTAATTCTAGCATAGAAAAATACATAAATCATATAAAGTGCAACTAAAACTAAACCAGGTAAAAGAGCGCCAAGGAACATGTCACCAGCACTTGAGGATCCAACTCTAAATTCTCCAGGCATGTTAAATTCTCCGGTGACTGCTTTGTAATCATTTTGACGAATGTTATTTGCAACATCTGATGCACTAGCTAATTGATCAGCAATAATAATTAAAACAATAGATGGAGGTATTATTTGACCTAACGTTCCAGATGAACATACTATACCACTAGCAAGTTTCCTATCGTAGTTATTATTTAACATAGTAGGTAATGAAATTAATCCCATTGCAATAACTGTTGCTCCAACAATACCTGTGGTTGCTGCTAACAATGCACCAACGAAAATTACTGAAATACCAAGACCACCAGGAATTGGACCAAACAATTGACCCATTGTTATTAATAAATCTTCTGCAATTTTGGATTTTTGCAGCATTATTCCCATAAAAATAAATAAAGGAATTGCAATTAGGGTATCAGTTTCAACGTCCCAATAATTACTCCTAAAGTTTGTTATACCAGCTACAAGCCATTCTATAGGACCATCAACTGCAAAATATGCGTCTGCATCGCCTTCAAATAAGTATCCAAAAAACGCAGCTAAACCAATAGATATTATAGCTGAACCTGGAAGCGCAAATGCTACGGGATACCCAGAAGCAAGAGCAACTATCATTATTAAGACTAAAACTGCTAAGAAAAAAAGTTCCATACTTTAATTTTCCTTACCATTTAAAATTTTATAACTACTACCCATGAAATAACTCGTAAACTGTAAGAGCATTGTAACGGCAAACACTGCTAAGTATACAGCCATCAAATATAAAAGGTATAAACCGTTAGATCCTTGCTGCGTAACTTCAAAAGCAACAACCGGTCCATTAATTATACTTGCTTTACCGTTAAGTCCTAAAAATATAACTATCAATACAAGTGGAACACCTAAAAGTGCAGAACCTAAAAGGTTTGTCCAAGCCTTTTTTCTTTCACTGAATGAAGAGTAAAGAACATCTACTCTTACATGACCTTCGTGAATTAAAGCATAAGCACTTGCGAATAAATAAAGTGCAGCGTACCAAAAACGGACAAGATCTCCTTGGAAGGCTTGCTCGTAAGAAAATATAAATCTAGATAAGACAATTATGAATTCACTGACAACAACTAAAACTGCTAACCAAATAAAACCAACAGATTTTGTAAAGTAACCAATTACAAATGAAATTAATATAATTGGAAAATGTATAAATGTAATTCTTTCTGGTGATTTCACCATGAAGGCTTTCACTTCTGGACTGAATATAGCTTCCCATAATCTTTCAACGACCATAAATGAAATTATAAAATCAGCCACTCCGACTAAGAATACTGCCCAAAAAGATGACCTAACTAAGTAGGCTGAAAAATTTGATAGTATCTCTGAGTCTCGTTCTAAAGTTTGAGAGTACGTTTTAAATACATAAATTATTACAGCTACAATGCATATTAAGTAAACTCCAATTTGCATAAAACCATAACTCAAAGTGGATCCATCAATTGCTTTTTTCTTAAAACCAAACATTTCATAATGAGAAAAAATTTTCTTAACTCCAGGCCAATCAATCCAAACTGTTAAAACATTATTTATGAGGAATGCCAGAGTGAAAGCTAATACTGAGTAGCTAGCAATTCTTAGATATAGAGATATTTTGCTATTTTCTGAACTCATATGAATTTAAATTTCTCTTAGTAATACTTAATTTTGAAATAAAAAAAAGGGCCCAAAAGAGGGCCCTTTTAATATCAAATTAAGCTTGATTACATTCCTAAAGCTCTGTTTCTTTGAGAAATGTAAGGTGAGTCAGACAAGTTAGTCCAAGATCCAATGTCTTTTCTTGCTTTTAAGAAGCTCGAGTGAACCCTTTCAGCAAGACCACTGCTAGCTCTTGTTTCTTCAAACACTTCATTAGCAGCTGATGCAAAGCCATCATATACCTTGTCGCTAAACTTCTCTAGTTTAACACCATGATCATTGATCAATCTAGCTAAAGCTGCACCATTTTTAGCATTGTACTCAGACATCATTACGTCATTTTCCATTGCTGCAGCAGCTTCAATCAATAATTGATCTGATTTGTTTAAGCTTGTGAACCAAGATTTGTTTGTTCCACATGCTAACATTGATCCAGGCTCGTGCATACCAGGATAGTAGTAGTATTTAGCAGCTTCCTGGAATTTCATAGCTTCATCATTCCATGGACCTACCCACTCTGTAGCATCAATTGCTCCAGATACTAGGTTTTCGTAAATTTGTCCACCAGGTAATGAAACTGGAGATCCTCCAAGTTTACCAATTACTTGTCCACCTAAACCAGGCATACGCATTTTTAAACCTTTGAAGTCATTAGGGCTTCTAATCTTTTTGTTAAACCATCCACCCATTTGAACTCCTGTGCTTCCACACATAAAGTTTTTAAGACCAAATTTGTCAGCTAGTTCATCCCATAACTCTTGACCACCTGCAAATCTAATCCATGCATTCATTTCAGTGTAAGTAAAACCAAATGGTACCGCTGTAAAATAACCCCAAGCTGGATCTTTCTTCACCCAGTAGTAGTCAGCAGCATGGTACATTTGTGAGTTACCAGATGCAACTTCATCAAATGAGTCAAATGCTTTAACTCTTTCGTTCGCTGCATAATAAGTAACTTGAATTCTACCATCACTTATATCTGAGATTCTTTGTGCAAATCTTTGAGCTCCTGTTCCTAAACCTGGAAAGTCTCTTCCCCAAGTAGCAACCATTGATGCTTCAATTCTTTCAGCAGCAACAGCTGGAGCAGCTAAAGATGATGCAGCTACAGCAGCAACACCTGTTGCAGCAGCAGCTTTAAAGAACTTACGTCTTGAAGGTGTTTTTTTAACCTTCAGCTTTTTGTCTTTAATCATTTATTTCTCCTCTATAGTTAATTAACTGCAGGATATTAAACACATATGTTACTTAGAGTCATTTTAAAAATGACAATATCCAGTGAAATACAACTTCAGATTGTTAATTTACTTTATTTTTACAGTTTCCAGTTTTGAAAAATTCGTCAATATTATCAATAGCTAAGTTAGCCATCGCAGTCCTAGTTTGCTTAGTGGCACTACCTAAATGTGGAAGAATGAAAGCACTTTTGTGCTTATAATAACCTTTATTTAAATGTGGCTCATTTTTGTAAACATCTAATCCTACTGCATAAACTTTCCTTCTGTTAAGTGCATCAATCATTGCCTCATCTTCAATAATGTCTCCTCTTGCAACATTGGTTACAACTGCACCCTTTGGTAAATATTCAATTGTATCTTTATTAATCATATCAATTGTTTCTTTTGATGCTGGACAGCATACTGATAGCACATCTGATACAGATAAGAGGTCTTTTAAATTATCATGATAAATAGCACCTTGCTCTTTATCTTCACTTAGTTTTGATCTGTTATGATAGTGAATTATCATACCAAGAGACTTTGCTACTTTTGCAATTTTTTGTCCAATTCTTCCCATCCCTAAAATTCCTAATCTAGTACCTGTAAGTTGTTTCCCAATTAAAAGATCAGCTGACCAAACCCATCCTCCTTGTCTTGCTTGCTCAATTCCTTCTGAAGCTCTTCTACATGCACCTAAAATTAATAATACTCCAATTTCAGCAGTAGCATCTGTTAAAACATCTGGAGTATTTGTTACAGCAATACCTCTATTTTTTGCTGCATCTAAATCAATATTTCCAAATCCAACTGCAAAGTTAGAAAGTATTTTAATACTATCTGGTAATTGATTAATTGTATCAGCATCCAACTTATCAGTTAATGCTGAAAGTATACCATCACAACCTTGGCTCATTTCAATTAATTTTTTTTGTGAGTAAAGTTCATCATTTAAATTTAGATTTGCATCAAACATTTCCTTTGCTCGATCTTCACAAGATCTTAGCAATCTTCTAGTAACTAAAATTTTTTTCATACAATTTGATTAGTTTAAATCAAAGATTTTTCCAGGATTCATTATGTTATTAACATCTAATGATCTTTTAATAGATTTCATAACAGGTACATTATCTGGATGTTCTCTAAGTAAATAATGTTTCTTTTGAAGTCCAATACCATGCTCTCCTGTAATCGTTCCTTCGAGTTCAAGAGCTTTATTAATTAAGTCATCACTGTATTGTCGGATTTTTTTTTGTTTTTCCTCATCATCTGGATCATAAAGTACTATTGAGTGAAAATTTCCATCTCCCACATGTCCTACCATTGGTGCGGTCAATCCTAACTTTTGTACCTCTTTTTCTGCCCATGAAATACATTCAACTAATCTTGAAATTGGCACACAAACATCTGTGGAATAAACTTTCATATCGTTACCCAAAGCTTTAACGGAGTAATATACATCATGTCTCGCTTTCCATAATTTTTTCTGTTCCTCAGGTGACGATGCCCATTGAAAATCACTTCCACCATTACTTTTTGAAATTTCTTCGACTATACCTATTGACTCATTGTTTGAATTTTCACTACCATGAAATTCAAAAAACAAAGTAGGTGATGCTTTTATGTTATCTAATTTTGAATATTTAATACTTATTTCCATTTGATCTTTATTTAGCATTTCGATTCTCGCTATTGGGACACCATATTGAATAACCTCTTGAGCAGCTTTTACTGCTGAGTCTAAATCTGGAAAGTAACACACTGCACTCATTATACTTTCAGGTATCGGTGATAACCTTAATTGAACTTCAGTGATTATTCCTAGAGTTCCTTCAGAACCAATAAATAAATTTGTTAAATTATATCCAGCAGAAGTTTTTTTTGTTCTGGCTCCAGTTTTAATGATATCTCCATTAGGAAGAACAACTGTTAGACCTGAGATTACAGTTCTCATAGTTCCATATTTCACAGCCATTGTACCTGATGCCGATGTTGCAGCCATTCCGCCAAGAGCAGCGTCTGCTCCTGGATCTATTGGAAAGAATACTCCATCCTCTCGAAGATATTCATTTAGCTGTTTTCTAGTTACATTTGCCTGTACTCTACAATCGAAATCTTCAGCATTTACACTCAATACCTTGTTCATTTTTTCAAGGGAAATTGTTATTCCATTTTGATTTCCAACAACATGGCCTTCTAAGGAAGTTCCAGTACCAAAAGGAACAACTGGAATTTTGTGTTCGTTACATAACTTTAATAACTGTGATACTTCTTCATTAGTTTCAGGAAATACTACAGCTTTTGAGAGAATTGGATCATAAGTATCTTCTCCTCTAGCATAATTTGCTCTTGTGGACTCAGAGGTTGAAAACCTTCCATTAAAAATCTTTTTTAATTCTGTCTGAACAGTTTCATTCATAATTGAATATTATAGAAGTTTCTTTTAAAAAATACAGTCTATTTAGAAAGCATCTTGCCTATATTTTCTAAGGCCTGCTGTATGTTATCTCTTGATGCGGCAAAACTAAATCTCACATAATCTTGGCAAGTTTGACCAAATGCAGTTCCCGGCACTATTGCTACTCCGGCTTCATGCATAGCTTTTTTACAAAATTCAGCACCTGTCATTCCAGTTCCTTTTACATTTGGAAAAGCATAAAATGCACCACCTGGTAAACTACATTCTACTCCTGGTAATTCATTCAAACCTGTATGAATTAAATTTCTTCTTAAAGTAAATTTATCCAACATATCATTAATTGAGTCGTCTGGACCATCTAAGGCTGCTATTCCAGCGAATTGGGCTGCTGCGTTCACACAAGATACACTATTGATTAATAATTTATTAACATGTTCAACAAGCTCTTTTGGCCAAAAACTCCAACCTAATCTCCATCCAGTCATTGAATATGCTTTACTCCAACCTTCAAGAACAATTAGTCTATCTCTTAAATTTTCATAGTGGAAGAATGATGGCATCTCTTTGTAATCAAAAATCTGTCTACTATAGATTTCGTCACTTAAAATAGTGACATGTGGATGTTTTTCCAATTCCTTTGCAAAATAATCTATAACTGGTTTTTCAACAAAACTACCTGTTGGATTGTTAGGATTAATTAAAATTAATAATCTTGTTTTATCAGTTATAAGTGAAAGTATTTTATCCGGATCAAATTTAAGGTCCTTATCTTCAGTTAGATCATATGGTACTGGAGTAGATCCAGTATAGTTAATCATTGACTCATAAATAGGAAATGCAGGTGTTGGATGGATTATTTCTGCTCCTGGTTCACCATAACATTGGATTGCATAACTCATTGTAGGTTTTCCACCTGGCATAATTAAAATTCTTTCAAAATCTATATCTGTGTTGTAACGTTTTTTAATCCATCTAGTTACAGCTTGCCTACATTCTGGAATTCCATTTGACATAACATAACCATGATGACCATCATCTAAAGCTTTCTTAGCAGCCTCGACTACATGTTTTGGAGTTTTAAAATCTGGTTGACCTAAACCCAAATGTATCATTGGATGACCTTTGGCCTCTAATGCTTTCGCTTCAGCTAAGACACTGAACGCAGACTCTGTTCCTAGATTTTCTAAACTTTTTGCTAATTTCATAATCTCAATTTTAAGATGTGAAAACTAACTGAAAAGTTAGTGTATGTCTATTATATTTAATTTATTTTACTTATTTTTTATATTAGTAATTTTTATTTATTTTCGGAAAATAATTTTTGATTCATCAAGGTCTTTGATACTTTTGCAGCCCATCAATATCATGTTACGTCTTATTTCATCATGCATATTTTGTAATAATCTTTCAATACCTTGTTGTCCGCCAGCCCCTAAACTAAACAAAAATGCTTTACCAAAACTACAAGCTGTCGCACCCGCCGCAAGTGCTTTCAATACATGTGTACCTCTTCTAACGCCCCCATCTAATATAACCTCTAATTTATCACCTACTGCATCCCTAATAGCTTTTACCTGATCAAATGGAGATCTAGATCCATCAAGTTGTCTTCCTCCATGATTTGATATCATTATAGCTGTACATCCAATATCTATTGCTTTTTTTGCATCTTCAACTGACATAACTCCTTTAAGAGCAATAGGACCATCCCATTTTTTGATACAGTACTCTGCATCTTTCCAATTCATAGCTGGATCATACTGTTCATTTATATATCCCATAACAGATTGAGCAATATTTGTTCCTTTTTCAACTTTATCTTTCAAGTTAGCTAATTCAAATTTCTTATTTGTAAAATAATTAAATACCCACTGCGGTCTCATGGCGAAACTCATTAGACTATCTAATGTAAATTTTGGAGGTGTTGTAAAACCTGTTCTATGGTCCCTTTCTCTATTTCCGGCAACAATTGTATCAACAGTAATACACATACCATTGAAGTTTGCTCTTTTACATCTATCAATTAAGTCGTCGGTTATAGATTGATCTTTATGGATATATAATTGAAAAATTTTCGGTCCACTTGAAAGATTTGCAATTTCTTCGATCGAAAAAGATGCCATTGTAGACATGCTATAAATTGTACCAAATTTTTCTGCTGCACGAGCAGATGCTTTATCTCCATCTGGATGATATAAACTTTGCATTGCAGTGGGGGACAAAAAAATTGGCATGTCCATTTTTGTTCCAAAAACCTCAGTTTTTAAATCTGGCTCACCAACACTATTTAAAATATTTGGGACTAGATCGCAGTCGTTAAATGAATCTGTGTTTCTGTTCATTGTGACTTCATCGTCAGCTCCACCATCAATGTAATGAAAAATTGGGGCAGGTAATTTTTTTTTTGCTAGCTTTCTAAAGTCATCAAAATTGTAGCAATTCTTTAGACTCATTATCTTCTGAATCTTAAATTACTTCTATTTAAATCGCTAATTTTTGTGCATCCCATGAGTTTCATGTCACGTTGCAGCTCTGTTTTGTATTGGTTTAAAGCCCTTTCAACACCGGCTTGGCCTGCAGCAGCTAGTGCGTATAAATAAAGCCTTCCACCTGAACATGCTTTAGCACCTAGAGATAATGCTTTAAGCATATGAGTTCCTCTGTGAATTCCTCCTTCACATATAACATCAAGTTTATCTCCTACAGCATCAACTATTTCTGCTAATTGATCAAATGGAGACCTTGATCCATCAAGTTGTCTTCCACCATGATTAGAAACCATTATACCGGTACACCCAATATCTACCGCTCTTTTTGCATCTTCAACACTCATTATACCTTTAAGAGCAAAATGACCTCCCCATTTAGAACAAAGATTTTCAGCATCTTTCCAATTCATTGATTGATCTAACATCGTAGAAAAATAACTTCCAATCGAGGAATTAGTACTGGTTCCCTCTTTAACAAAATCTTGAAGATGTGGTAATTCAAACTTACCTTTTGTTAAATAATTTATTCCCCACATAGGCTTTGTAGCAAAACTAAATAAACTTGATAAAGTTAATTTTGGAGGTGATGTAAAGCCAGTTCTTAAATCTCTCTCCCTGTTTCCACCAGTAATAGTATCTACAGTTAATGCCATAACATCAAACTTTGCTGCTTTTGCCCTTTCTAGACAAGAGTCATTAAGGCCTCTGTCTTTATGAAAATAAAATTGAAACATTTTAGGTGTATCAATCATAGAAGATATTTCTTCTACACTGACAGTTGCTAAAGCTGAAACACCAAACATCGTATTAAATTTTTTTGCTGCTTTTCCTACTGCTCTTTCTCCATCATAATGAAAAAGTCGTTGTAGGGCTGTTGGTGCTAGGTAAAAAGGTAAGTCCAATTTTTTTCCAAATATTGTTGTTGAAAGGTCAACATTTTCTACTCCTCTTAGAACATTTGGAACTAAATCAACATCATCAAAAGCACTTGTATTCCTAGCATATGTTATCTCATCATCAGCAGCACCATCTATGTAATGGAATATTGGAGAAGGTAATTTTTTCTTAGCTAATTTTCTAAAATCACTAAAATTGTGACAATCTTTTAAATTCATATCTTTAAATTAAAATTTTTTTATATAATTAAACATATAACTATTTGCCCCAGGATTCTTATCTCCAAGACTAGCATTAGATATATGATTATATGAGGCTGCTATTTCGCTATTATTTGAAAATTCATAAGATATTTGAATTTCAGTTTTAAATTCAATCACATGCCCTAAATCTTTA
Source organism: uncultured Pelagibacteraceae bacterium (assembly GCA_902545035.1). GTDB lineage: Bacteria > Pseudomonadota > Alphaproteobacteria > Pelagibacterales > Pelagibacteraceae > Pelagibacter. Next base: position 63,110 of record CACCEJ010000006.1, read on the forward strand.
CCATCACCTTCAGAATATAATCCAGGTGTAAAACTTGGAGTAAATTTTAGTGGTCCCTCATTGTAAATCTGAAACCCTGTATAA
>CACCEJ010000007.1 GCA_902545035.1 uncultured Pelagibacteraceae bacterium
AAATTAGATAAGAATTTCTTTGAAAGTTTGACAGGGAGGTTAAAAGTAATTGGCCATGTTGGAGTTGGATATGATAATATAAATACTCAATCAGCTAAGGAAAAAAACATAAAAGTATCTAATACACCGAATGTATTAAATGATGCTGTAGCAGAAATAACTATTCTACTAATTTTAGCATCTTCAAGAAGAATTGGAGAAGCTTACAATTTAGTAAAGACGAATACCTGGAAAGATCACAGACCAGATATTACTAAATTAATGGTTGGTAATGAAATTACAGGAAAAACTTTAGGCATCATAGGAATGGGAAGAATTGGTCAGATTGTTGCTGATAGAGCAAGAGCTTTTAATATGAAAATAATTTACTTCAATAGAAATAAATTATCTAAAGATCTTGAAAAAGATGCTGCTTATTACTCAGATTTAAAATCTATGTTACCTAATTGTGATTATGTAAGTTTACATACTCCTGCTACTCCGGAAACAAAAAATATAATCAATTCAGAAACCTTAAAATTATTTCCAAAACATTCAGTGTTTATAAATACATCAAGAGGATCAACTGTAGATGACGATGCATTAATAGAGGCTTTGAAAAACAAAAAAATTTATGGTGCTGGACTTGATGTATTTAATAATGAACCAAATCTAGATAAAAGATATTTAGAATTAGATAATTGTTTTGTCTTACCTCATGTTGGTAGTGCGACACATGAAACTAGATTAGCAATGAGTATGTTAGCAGTTAATAATTTAAAGTGTTTTTTTTCAAATAAACCACTGCTTTCAGAAGTGGTTTAATATTCGACTAAAGGTTGTACCATTAAAATTATATATATTATATATAAACAAATTCTTTCTTTTATTTGAAATCTTTTTCTCTTTGTGTTTAAATTTAGGTAATAACACAATTGAGAGGAAATAATGTTAAAATTAATAACTAAACTAACAGCTGCTATTGCCGTAGTATCTATTGCTTTATTTGGTTCTGCTCACGCAAAAACTCTTAAAATAGAAACTCACTTCACAGCAAGCTCACCAAATGGTGAAGTTGCAGCTCAATTTGCTAAGAATGTAGAAAAGTTCTCTGGGGGAAGCTTAAAAGTACAAATGTTCTATTCGTCATCTGTAACAGGTAAGTCTGCTGAGGTATTTAACTCTGCACAAACTGGAATTATTGACTGTGATATGACAGGTGCTGGTTATCAAACTGGTAAAAATGCTGCATTCCAATTTGCAGGAGATGTAATGGGTGGATATGATAACCCATATCAACAATACGAATTCTTGAATTTCCCAGGAGCTCAAGAAGCTGTAGATGCACTTTATAATAAATATGGAATGACATTAATTGGTTGGTGGATACCAGGACATGAGTCTTTAATTTCTAGCAGACCAATTCCAGATGTTGCTTCACTAAAAGACTTTAAATTTAGATCACCTCCAGGAATGGAAAGTATGATCTTTACAGCATTAGGAGCTAAACCAATCGTTATGGATTTCGGTGAAGTTCCAACTGCTTTACAAACTGGTCTAATCGATGGTGCTGACTATTCATCGTTAGCTACAAACTATGCTGGTGGACACTATGAGCAAAACAAATATGCTACATATCCAGGTTTCCACTCTATGCCAGCTGACCACTTAGCTTGTAACACTAAAGTTTGGAATAAGTTAAAGCCTCATGAACAAGGTGCGATGTTAGCTGCAATCGAAATCTGTGGTAGAACTATCACTAGCTTGGTTGAAAGAAAAAACGCAGAAGCTGTAAAAGCTTTACAAGAAATGGGTGTTACTCTTCATGACTGGTCTAGAGAAGACAGACTTAAATTCAGACAAGCTGCACTTGGCGCTTGGGAAGAATGGAAGAAAAAGTCTCCAGAAGCTGCTGCTCTTATAGAGATTCATAAAGCTTACATGAAAGCTAACGGTATCCTATAATAAAAAGCGCTTAACAAAATATAGAAGGGCCTGAAATAGGCCCTTCTTATAAAATTTTTTTTGCCTATGAGTGATAAAGAATTACAAGACAAGCAATTACAAGAGCAAAATGAAAAAGTTGCAAGTAAAGACGATTTTCCAATAAATTGGATTGATAGAATTTCATTATTTTTAAGCCACACAATTAAGTATTTAATCCCTGTTATAGTAATCGTAATGATGTATGAAATTTTTATGAGGTACGTGCTATTTAAACCAACATTATGGGCTAATGAATTATGTTTATGGTTAGCTGGTGTTTGTTATTTAGTTGGTGGAATATATGCAACGAGGCTTAGAAGTCATATCAGAATTGTCTTATTATATGACTATGTAAGTAGGCCAACTCAGCGTATTTTTGATCTAATTAGTACTGTAATTATTGTCACTTTTGCAGCTGCCGTAATTTATGGAGGAATGGAGGATGCATATAGATCATTTATAAATTGGGAGAGATTTGCAACTTATTGGGATCCACCAATTCCTGCAACTATGAAGCCACTCACGCTTATTTGTATATTTCTTATAGCACTACAATCAATAAATAACTTAATTATTGACTGGAAAAATCCTAAAGAAAAACAGTACCAACCTGCCAAAGATTTAAAATAAAATGGAATTTGAGATAGGAACACTCTCAATAATACTAATAGTAGGACTATTAGCATTGATATCAATAGGTGTGCCTATGGGTTTTGCTTCAGGTTTTATGGGAGCAGTGCTTGTATTTTTATATATAGGTGAACATGCTTTAGGAATTTTGCTTTCAAGATATTATTCTCTTGTTGTAACTTACTCATTCTTATCGGTACCATTATTTATATTCATGGCCTCCTTACTTGAACGCTCGAATATTGCAAGAGATTTGTATGATGCGCTAAATGCTTGGTTAAGAAAAACTAGAGGTGGAGTAGGAGTAGTAACAGCAATCATGGCAACAATCATGGCAGCGATGAGTGGAATTATCGGAGGAGAGATAGTTTTGTTGGGGCTGATTGCACTACCCCAGATGTTGCGATTGAAATATGATCAAGATATGTCGATTGGTATTATTTGTGCATCAGGTTCTCTAGGCACAATGATCCCACCATCGATTGTTTTAATTATTTATGGACTAACAACAGAAACTTCAATTACCATGTTGTTCCAAGAAGCAATTGTTCCTGGTCTAATGATATCCGGTTTAATAATTACATACATTCTTATTCGAACAAGAATACAACCTCATCTTGCACCACTTAGTGATGAGCCAGCATTAACTTTAAAAGAAAAGATGTCATATCTTCCTGGTCTTTTACCACCTATTGGTATTGTAATAATTGTTTTGGGATCAATTTATTCTGGTATGACTGGTATTACAGAAGCAGCTGGTATGGGTGTAGTTGCAACACTAATTATAATAGCTGCTAGAAAAGAGTTAACATGGTTTTTGTTTAAAGATGCACTTGTTAGAACCTTTAAAGCTTCAGGAACTATATTAACAATTACTTTTGGTGCTACAGTTTTAGCAGGAGCCTATTCTCTTGCAGGAGGACCCACTTATGTTGCTGAAACAATTTTAGCCTATGATTTAAAGCCAATGTATTTAATTTTTATGATGCAAATAATGTTTTTAATAATGGGTGCGTTCATGGATTGGGTTGGAATAGTTCTATTAGCAATGCCAGTTTTTTTACCAATAGTACTAGCTCTAGGTTTTGATCCTATTTGGTTTGGAATACTATTCTGTGTAAATATGCAGGTTTCATTTTTAAGCCCACCATTTGGTCCTGCAGCATTCTATTTAAAATCAGTTGCTCCACCACACATTTCACTAACTGATATTTTCAGAGGTTTTGCACCATTTATAGTAATCCAATTGATTGTTTTGGCTTGTGTTATGTTCTTTCCAGAAGCAATGACGCAAAACTTCCACGATTTTGTCCCTAGAAAATAATGCAAAATATAGGTTTTATTGGTACTGGCCTTATGGGCTTTCCAATGGCAAAAAACATTCTAAAAGCTGGATACAAAGTTAGAGCATTTAATAGATCCAAAAATAAAGCTGAACCATTAAAAGACTTTGGTGCTGAAATTTCAAATTCAATAAGAGAACTTGTTAAGGAAAGTCATGTGGTAATTACAATGTTAACTAATGATGATGCGGTCAATGAAGTTTTGGGTAGCGATGAATTTTTAAATAATTTAAAACCTAATTCAACTGTAATTGATATGAGCTCAGTAAAACAAACTACAGCAGTTAATCATGGAAAAAATTTAAAATCTCGAAAAATAAATTACTTAGATGCACCAGTTTCAGGTGGAACAATAGGAGCTGAAGAAGCATCTCTTGCTATAATGATTGGGGGAGAACAAATAGTTTTTGAGTCAGTTAAAGATATTTTAAAATCAATGGGAAACCCAACTCTTGTTGGTCCAATAGGATGCGGTCAGGTCTCAAAATTAGCAAATCAAATTATTGTTGGATTAGCTATTGGTGCTGTTGCTGAAGCAGTTACCCTTTGTGAAAAGGCTGGAGCTGACCCAAATAAAATGATTAAGGCTTTATCTGGTGGTTGGGCTGATAGTAAAGTTCTTAGAACACATGGAAAAAGAATGATAGATAAAGATTTTAGTCCAAAAGGCAAAACCTCAAGTCAGCTTAAAGATATGAATAATATCTTAGAATGTGCAAATAATTATAATACTCAATTACCTATTTCAAATTTAGTTAAAGAAATGTATAAATCACTAGTTGAAAATGGTCATGGTGAAACAGATCATAGTTCACTTTACAAAGAAATTGAAAGGATAAATAAAATTTAATGAAAAAAAGATTAGAAAATAAAAATGTTATAGTTACAGCAGCAGGTCAGGGTATCGGGAAAGCAACTGCAATTACATTTTATAATGAAGGTGCAAATGTATTTGCTACAGATATTAATGATAAAACTTTAAAACTACTTAAAGATGAGTATCCAAAAATAGATACATTTAAATTAGATAGTACTAATAAAAATGATGTAAATAATTATTGTTCACATATGAAAAATATAGATGTTTTATTTAATGCTGTTGGATTTGTTCATCATGGTACTATTTTAGAATGCAGTGAAGAAGATTGGGATTTCTCATTTAATACAAACATTAAATCAATGTACTTTATGTGTAAATCTATAATTCCAGTTATGCTAAACAATAATGGAGGTAGTATTATTAATGTTGCATCTGTTGCTTCAAGCATTAAGGGGCTACCAAATAGATTTGTTTATGGAGCAAGTAAAGCAGCTATTATTGGACTAACAAAATCAATCGCATCTGATTTTGTTAAGCAAAAAATTAGATGTAATGCAATTGCACCTGGAACTGTTTTTACACCTTCTTGGGAAGATAGAGTGAAACAAAGTCCAGACCCAGTTAAGGCAAAAAAGGATTTCATTGCAAGACAACCTATGGAAAGACTAGGAACTGCACAAGAAATTGCTGATTTTGCTATCTATTTAGCTAGCGATGAATCAACATTTACAACAGGAAATACTTTTTCTGTAGATGGTGGAATGACAATTTAAATATAAAGGAGAAATAATGAAACTATTAAGAGTAGGTGAAAAGGGAAAAGAAAAACCAGCGATATTAGATGGTGACGGAAAAATAAGAGATATTAGTTCACATGTAAGTGATTTAAACCCAAACAATTTAAATTTTGAAACAATTTCAAAAATTCAAAGCGTTGATATATCAAGTCTTCCTGAAATTTCATCAGGTCAAAGAGTAGGTTCTTGCATTACAAGTCCAGGAAAGTTTATTGCAATAGGGCTTAATTATTCAGACCATGCTGCTGAAGTTGGCGCTGATATTCCAAAAGAACCAATTATGTTTATGAAGGCTACTAGTTCAATGTGTGGTCCTAATGATGATGTAGAATTAGTTTCAGGATCAAAAAAAACTAGATTGGGAAGTTGAACTTGGAATTGTAATAGGAAAAGAGGCTAAACATATTTCAGAAGACCAATCACAAGGTCATATTTTAGGATATTGTTTAGTAAACGATGTTAGTGAAAGAGAATGGCAAATTGAGAAAATGGGGCAATGGGTTAAAGGTAAATCTCACGATACTTATGGGCCCACTGGACCTTACCTAGTAACTAAGGATGAGATTAAGGACATAAATAATTTAAAAATGATGTTGGATGTAAACGGTGAGAGAATGCAAACGGGAAATACAAGCACTATGATCTTTAACGTTGATACCATTGTATCTTATATAAGTAAATTTATGTCATTACAACCAGGGGATATAATTACAACTGGAACACCTCCAGGAGTTGGAATGGGAAGAAAACCACAAGTATTTCTGAAAGCAGGTGACCAAATGAAACTATCAATAGAGAACTTAGGAGAACAGAACTCTAAAGTAGTTGCTGTTTAAAATTTGTGAAAATAACCTCAATCAAAAGTCATGTACTTAGATATGAGTTAGACAAAGAACTAGGATACTCACAACAATATTACAAACATAGAACTGCCCACTTAGTTGAAGTAGAGACTGATGAAGGCATCACAGGCTGGGGAGAGTGTTTTGGACCTGGAAATATAGCTCTAGCAAATAAATATATTGTAGAAAAAGTTATTCAACCTTTGATAAAAGGAGATAATCCACTTAAAAAAGAATACATTTGGCACAAAGTATACAATTTGCTTAGAGACAGTGGTCAAAAGGGAATGCCAATTCAAGCATTATCAGGAATTGATATAGCATTGTGGGATATATTGGCAAAAAAATCTAATTTACCTCTTTATCAACTACTAGGAGGTAAAACTAATGATAAAATTCCAGTTTATGGGTACGGCATGATGTTGCAAAAAAAAACAGTAGATGAACTTTGTGAAACGTTCAAAAATGAGGCTAATCAAATAAAAGAAAAGAATTTTAAAGCTATGAAAATGAAAATCGGCATGGGTCCTAAAGAAGATTTAAAGTTAGTTAGTGCTGTAAGAGATACAATTGGATCTGAATTTAAATTGATGGTGGATGCAAATCATGCTTATAATAAAAATGATGCCTTGTATGTTGGAAAAGGACTAGATGAAATGAATATTTACTGGTTTGAGGAACCTGTGGCTCCAGAGGATTATGATGGTTACAAAGAACTTAAAGAAAAATTAAAGACTAATATTGCTGGAGGTGAGGCAGAATTTACAAAATATGGTTGGAACCAACTTTTAAAAAATAATTGTATTGATATAGCTCAACCCGAGGTTTGTGGTTTGGGTGGAATTACTGAATATTTAAAAGTATCAGCGTTAGCGCAGTCTAATTTTATTCCAATAGTAAATCATGTATGGGGGTCAGCTTTAAGTGTGGCAGTTAATCTTCATTTGCTAACAACATTACCCGATATGCCAGGCGGACTATTTCCAACGAAGTCTATGTTAGAGTTTGATACAACAGAAAAAAATATTTTCATAACAGATTTAGCTGAGGAAAAATTTTCAATTTTAGATCAAGTTAAAAATAAAAATGGGTTTGCATCTCCATTAGAAAATATAGGAATTGGAATTAATCCAAATAAAGATTTCATTAAAAAATACGAATACTATGGTTAAAATAAAAACCTCAAAACCAGAAGTTTTGTGGAATGCTAAATGTATATTAGGTGAGGGAACATTATGGGTAAAAGAACATAAATCGATATATTTTACTGATATAAAAAAAAAGAATCCATATATTAAATATAAAAAATAATAAAAGAAAAGTAATTAAAATTAATAAAGAGATAGGTTTTCTAGCACATATTAAAAATAACATTTTTATATTGGGTCTTCAGGGTGAGTTAAGAATTTTAAACTTAAAAACGAAAAAAATTTTAAAATCAATATATATAGAAAAAGACATTAAAACAAATCGTATTAATGACGGTAAGACAGATCCATCAGGTAGATTATGGTTCGGCACTATGGATAATCCTGAAAGAAATTTGACAAATGGATCGTTATATTGCCTTGATAAAAAATTAAATTTAAAAAAAGTTGATACAACTTATTACATAACAAATGGTCCAGCATTTATAGATAGCAACAATTTTTATCATACAGATAGTAGGAAAAAAACTATTTATAAAATTAAAATAAATAAAAAATTAAATATTACCAAAAAAATTGTATTTAAAAAATTTACAAAGAATCAAGGTGTGCCTGATGGAATGACTTTAGATAAAAATAAAAATCTTTGGGTTTGTCATTTTCATGGAGCATGTATTTCAATTTTTAGTAAATCTGGAAAAATACTACATAAAGTAAAATTACCCGCAAAAAATATAACAAACTGTGCATTTGGTGGTAAAAATAACTCCGAATTATTTGTAACTTCAGCCTTAAAAGGTATGAAAAAAAGTGAAATTAAAAAATTTAAATTCTCAGGAAGTTTATTTAAAATAGAAACAAATACGAAAGGTATAAATCAAAAAAAATTTAATTTTAATCATGTTAAAACGAGATCTTTATTACGAGAGAATTCCAACCAAATCACTTAGGGATGACGTCAGACATTTAGGCAATATTCTTGGTAAAGTAATAAAAAAACAGGAGGGCTCTAACTTTTTTAAGTTAGTTGAAAAAATTAGACTTTTGTCAAAGGCAAATGTTGCAAATAAAAACAGGAAAGAACCATTTAAGAAAATTCTAAGAGAAGTTAATAAACTTAGTCCACAGTCTTTATTTAAATTAACAAGAGCATTTAATCATTTCATGAATTTTTATAATTTAGCAGAGTCAATAGATGCATCTAGAACTTTAGATCAATATGAAAATATAAAATCAAATAAAAAATTCCAAAATATATTTATAGAAGAAATTTTTGAAAATTTTTTTAAAAATAAAAAAATTTCAAATAATAAAGTTTATAATATTGCAAAAAGTTTAAATATTGGAATAGTTTTAACAGCTCATCCTACTGAAGTTAAAAGAAGAACCTTGATTCAAAAATATCATACATTAACAGAAATTCTTGAGCAAAGAATTCTTCTAAATAATTATCCATCAAAATTAAAAATTTTAGATAAAAAACTATATGATGAAATTACAATCATTTGGAATACAGATGAAATTAAAAGATCTAGACCTACTCCACCAGAAGAGGCTAGATGGGGATTAGCAATTATTGAGGATAGTTTATGGGATACAATACCTAAAGTTTACAGAAGATTAAATCAAATTTTTGAAAAAAATATGGGCAAAGGACTTCCAAAAAATTTTAATCCAATTGAATTTGGGTCGTGGATGGGAGGCGACAGGGATGGGAATCCTTTTGTAACTTCCGAGGTGACCAAAAGAGTTATTCTTTTATCAAGATGGGAAGCTGCAAAACTTTATGAAAAGTCTTTAACTAAATTAATTAGATCTTACTCTATGGAAAAATGCTCAAATAAAATATTAAAAACTACAGGCAAAACCTTTGAACCATATAGAGTTTATTTAAGACCATTAAGAGATAAACTAAGAACAACCCATAGAGAAATAGAACAACATCTTAATTATGGTAAACCATTAAATGAAAAAATATTACTTTCTGAAAGAGAAGAAATTTTAAAACCCTTAAGAGTTGTCAGAGAGTCTTTAGAGCAAAATCAGAACGAAAATATAGCTAGTGGTGATTTACTTGATTTAATGAGAAGAGCAAAATGTTTTGGAATTAATCTTGCAAGACTGGATATAAGACAAGAGTCATCCAGACATTCACAATTACTGAATGAATTTATAAAAAGAAAATCTGGGCGAAATTATAATTCTTGGAGTGAGACAGAAAAAATAAAGTATTTATTAGATAAAATTAGAGGCAAAAATTCAATTAATAAATTTATTTTTAAAAATAAGGAAAATAAAGAGGTTTGGTCAACTTTTAAAGCTTTGTCTAGTCAACCAAAAGAGTGTTTAGGAGCTTACGTAATATCAATGACTTCATCTGCCTCAGATATTTTATCTGTAATGTATTTGCAAAAAGAGGCTAATATCAAAAGTAAGTTAAGAGTAGTTCCTTTATTTGAGACTTTAGATGATTTGATAAATGGTAAAAAAATAATGGAAAAATTATTCTCATTAAAATGGTACCGAAAACACATACTAAATAAGCAAGAAATTATGATTGGGTATTCAGACTCTAGTAAAGATGCAGGTAAATTATCAGCTAGTTGGCATCAATATAAATTACAAGAAGAAATTATTAAATTAGCAAAAAAATATAAAATTAACGTTACATTTTTTTCATGGTAGAGGTGGTTCTGCTGGTAGAGGAGGAGGGCCTATTCAAGCAACTTTAAGATCGCAGCCACCTTATTCTGTTAACGGAAAAATAAGAATTACAGACCAAGGTGAAGTAATACAACAAAAATACGGATATGAGCCATTAGCAAAGTATAACCTGTGTAGTTATATTGGCTCTGTCATGGAAGCAACTCTAAATCCACCCCCAAATCCAAAAAAAGAATGGAGAAATCTTATTCAAAACATGTCAAATGTCTCAACTAGTTCTTATAGAAAAAATATTAATCAAACCTCTGACTTCATCAGATATTTTAAAACCGTTACGCCACATATGGCTCTTGGTAAGTTATCGATAGGATCAAGACCATCCAAAAGAAAGAATGTAGATAACATTAATAGTTTAAGAGCAATACCATGGGTTTTCGCTTGGACACAAATAAGACTGATGTTGCCTGCCTGGTTAGGAACCGCTGAAGCTTTAAGGTACTCATCAATTAAAAAATTTAAAAAAACTTTAACAGATATGGAAAAAAATTGGCCATATTTTAATTCTACAATGGACTTATTAGACATGGTCTTATCAAAAGTTGATCCTGAAATTTCAAAAATTTATGAAAAAAATTTAGCAGACCAAAAATTAGTTAGAGTAGGTGATAAACTAAGATATCAGTTTAATGCAGTAAAAAAATTAAATCATGATATTACTCCTAGAGAAATACTTAAACAAAGAAAAGCCTTCCGGGGACCTGCAATTATTAGAAATATCTACTCAGAAATACTCAATGTTTTACAAGTAATCGTGATGAAAAAGCAAAAACAAAAGAAATTAGATAAAAAAAGCAAAAAGTTACTTGATGATGCGATGATGACATCTATTGCAGGAATTTCTGCAGCGATTAAAAATACAGGATAATGATCGAAATATTTCTTGCATTTAGCGCAGGTTTGATAAGTTTTTTATCCCCTTGCGTATTACCACTTATTCCAGGATATATTTCATATATATCTGGCTCAACTCTTAACGAACTTCTTGAAAAAAAGAGTATAAATTTATTTCCAATAGTTCTTTTTACGCTTGGATTTTCAATTGTTTTTATTAGTTTTGGAGCAACAGCAACATTTTTAGGATCATTAGTCTTAGATAACTCAAACACTCTTAGAATTCTAGCTGGTACAATTATAATAATTTTCTCACTTCAAATAATAGGCTTGATTAATTTAAAGTTTTTAAATTATGAGAAAAGGTTCCAAGCAGATAAAAAGTCAGGTGTATTTAGCTCAATTTTAGTTGGTATGGCATTTGGTTTTGGTTGGACACCATGCATTGGACCTATTCTTGGATCAATATTGGCAATCGCATCTACAGAGGAAAGTATAAATAAAGGAATTTTACTTTTATCATTTTATTCATTAGGTCTTGCGTTACCTTTTATTTTATCGGGATATTTAATTCAGAAATTTATGATTTTTTCTAAAAATTTAAAAACAAAAATGAATGTTATAAACAAAACAGGTGGTTCTCTACTTTTGATTACTGGAGTATTAATGATTACAAATCAACTTCAAGCTTTAGGATATTACCTTCTAGAATATATTCCATTCATGCAAAATCTTGGATAAGTTAGATACTAAATTTTCTTTTAAGATGTCTAATTTTTCCCTCTGTACTATCATAATCAATGTAGCACCCTTGAAGGAATCTGTTTCCTTCATTTGAATCGAAACTAGTTCTACCATGAAGTAATCTATAATTATCCATCATTAATAAGTCGCCAGGATTCAATTTGAATTCTATCCTATATTTATCTGAATTATAAAATTCTGAAAGTTTGTTCCTTGCTTTATAATATAAATCTAAATCTTCTTTGTTTAATATTGGCACATAATCTAATCTTGGACTAAATCTTACTTGCTTAAACTCTCCTTTTTCATCTAACTTAATAAGTTCAGACCAATCTTCTAATATGACTTCTTTATCAATAAATTTAAATTTTACTTTTATCTTAGTAAGAATTTCATAATAATCTTTAAATTCATTTTTTAAATCTTCGGTAACAGTATAACCATCAACAAGAGTTGACAGTCCACCAGATACCTCATTTTCAATACAATGAAGAAGCTGAATACATGGTACTGGTATTCTGTAAGGATTGTCTGTATGAGGAGCTAAATTATAAGATGTGTAAGCTAAATCATTAGGATTAGGTATTGATCTTACATTAAAAAACTCTCCAAAATTCGTCCTTCTTACGCTTCCAATTGAATTAGCAAAATTTATAATGAAATTATCTTGAGTTGGAACATTTTTAATAATCACAAATCCGTATTGATAAAAAGAAACAAGCAAGTCATACATTTCCTTAGTTTCGCTAATATCAGCATTGTATATGAAGTTCTTTAAATTCTTTAAGTTAGAGTCCCATTTAACTTTTTCTATGGAGCTCATAACCATTTTTTGATTAGAATACTCGTTAATAATATTGCTTACTTTTAGATATGATTTGACGCCATCATTGAAATTTATTTCTAATTCATCATTTTCTAATTTTACCTTCTCTATTAAAATATTGGTCTGTAAAATGCTGGGATCAAATAATCTTTGTTGTGTGATTTCGTCTAAGAACTCTTTATTTTCAACTCTTTCTCTAAGCCAGAAAGGGTGAATTTCTTGTCTATTATTACCATCGTTAAAGAATATTCTATTTTTTTCAACTTCTATATTCATGAGGTATTTTATAAAAATAATTTAAATTTATCTTTAATCAAGATAAATAAAATAGTAATTCCTTTTAATGAAAAAAAAAATTATTCCAAATAATAATGAATTTCCTAGATTTTTAAACCAGTTGGCTAAAGATCTGTCTAAGTTTTATTACAATAAGTTAAGTAAGAAATTTAAAGTTCAAAATAAAATAAAAGGAAAAGGATACGATCCAGTTACTTCGGCAGATAGAGCATTTGAGAAATTCATTAGATTTAAAATAAATAAAAAGTTTCCAAATCATGAAATTATTGGTGAAGAATACGGATATAAAAAATCAAAAAGCGATTTTTCATGGGTTATTGATCCAATTGATGGAACACGATCATTCGTAATTGGAAGTCCAACTTGGAGTAATTTAATTTCATTAAATTATAAAGGCAATCCAATATTTGGTTTGGCTAATTTTCCAATTCTAAAAAAATATTATTATAACCAATCTGATAAAGTTGCATATGTGGTTGAAAATAATAAAAGAAAAAAAATTAATACAAATAAAAAAGTAAAATATAAAGATTTGAAATTAGCAGCAGGACTACATGGAGCAATTTCATTAAATAAACAAAAAAAAATTACTAAATTTTTAAATTTAATGCAATTTCCTTGTTCCGATGCCTTGTCTTACGCACAGATTTGTGAAGGTAAGCTTGATGTTGTATTTCAATGCAGTAATAAAATTTGGGATATTCATCCCTTAATACCTATTATCAAAGCATCAGGTGGAATTGTTTCTACAATTGATAATAGAGATGCAAAATATGCAGGTAATATTCTTGCATCATCAAATAAAAATATTCATATTAAAATTCAGAGTTTATTAAAACCAATAGCTTAAGGATGGAAATTATTGTTCTTCAACACATTAAAATTGAAGATCCTGGTTATATAAAAGATTTGATGATTAAAGATGGAGTAAACTTAACCACGATCGAGCTGGATGAAGGAGAGAAAATACCAAATGATCTAAAAAAATTTGATGCAATGTTTTGTATGGGAGGTCCAATGGACACATGGATGGAGCAAGAATATCCATGGTTAGTTGAAGAAAAAAATAAAATTAAAGAATTTGTTGTTAATTTAGAAAAACCTTATTTAGGCTTTTGTCTTGGGTGTCAATTACTCGGAGAAGTAGTAGGCGGAAGTGTTGTTAGAACAAAAAATCCCGAAATAGGAATGTTAAATATAAATTTCTCAGAAGAAAAAGAGAACGATACTCTTTTTTCGGAATTTCCAGAAAAGTTAACATCATTACAATGGCATTCTTATGAGGTTCAAAATTTAGAAAATAATAAGGATGTTACACATATTGCATCATCGGATGAAACGAAATACCAAATATTTAGGTACAAAAATCATGCTTATGGTATCCAATTTCATATTGAAATAAAGGATACAACTGTAAATGATTGGGGGTGTGTGCCAGAGTATAAAATGTCTTTGGAAAAGCAATTAGGTAAAGGAGCGCTCGAAAAGTTTGATTTTGAGGCGAAAAAAAATATGCAAAAAATGAATAATTATTCAGAAATTTTGTATACCAAGTTCAAAAATGAGATCATTCTTAACAACTAAAGCAATTATTTTGCACTTGTAGTTGTCCCATTAATCAGGTTTAATTTTATTTGTAATAATTAGGAGGAAAAATGAAATTTAAAAATTTTATTAAAATTTTCTTTGCAATTTTATTTGTTTTTGTATCAACAAATTCATACGCGAAAACAATTAAATGGTCTATGCAGGGTGATAGTTTAACTTTGGATCCTCATGCACAAAATGAAGGTCCTACTACTCAAGTTTCAAGACAAGTTTATGAGGCGCTTGTAACAAGAGGTTTAGATATGAGTATTGAACCTCAACTTGCTACAGATTGGAAAACAACAGATCCAAATACATGGATCTTTAATTTAAGAAAAGACGTAAAATTTTCTGATGGTAGTAATATGACAGCGAAAGATGTTGTATTTAGTATATTAAGAGCAAAACAACCTACATCAGATTTTAAAGAGTACATTAGTACAATTTCAGATGTTAAAGAAATTGATAATTATACTGTGCAGATTAGTACCAGCAAACCAAATCCAATTCTTTTAAATCAGTTATCAAATATATTTATAATGTCTAAAAAATGGTCTATTGATTTTGGAGCTACAGTGTCACAAAACTGGGATGGTGGAGAAGAAACATTCTCAGCGACTAATGCAATGGGAACTGGACCATTCAAAATTACTTTAAGAGAGCCAAATACTAAGACAGTATTTGAGAGAAATAGTAATTGGTGGGGTTCGATGAAAGATAATAGTGTTACTGAAATACACTTATTACCAATTAAAAACTCAGCTACAAGAGTTGCAGCATTGTTATCTGGTGAAGTTGATTTAGTTACTGATGCACCGGTTCAAGACTTGGCTAGAATTGGAAATTCTTCAGATCATGAAGTAGTTAGCACTGCTCAAATGCGTACAATCTTTTTAGGTATGGATCAAGCAGCAGACAAACTAAGATCTGGAAATACTGGGGACAATCCATTTAAGAAAAAAGAAGTAAGACAAGCTCTTTATCAAGCAATAGATATAGAGGCAATAAAGAAAAAAGTAATGAGAGGTCTTAGTGAGCCCGCAGGAATTATAACTTTTCCTGGTGTAAATGGATATACAAAAGAGTTAGACAAAAGATTACCTTATGATGTTGATGCAGCTAAAAAATTATTAGCAGACGCAGGATATCCTAAAGGTTTTGATGTTGAGTTAAGATGTCCTAACGACAGATATGTAAATGACGAAGCAATTTGTACAGCTGTTGTTGGTATGTTAGGCAAAATCGGCGTCAATGTTAATTTATTTGCTCAAACAAAAAGTAAGCACTTTAAGGAATTAAAAGAAGATAAAGGTGATTTCTATATGTTAGGTTGGGGAGTTCCAACTTTGGATAGTCACTACGTATTCCATTACTTATACGAGTCTGGTGCTAGCTGGAATAAAGTAAACTTTAGTAACAGCGACGTTGACGCTGCAATTAGAGTTATGGAAGGCGAAGTTGACTTGGATAAAAGAAATGCTGCTATTGCAAATGCTTGGAAAATTGTAAAAGACGATATCTCGTATCTTCCTCTACATCACCAAGTAATTTCTTGGGCAACTAAAAAAAATGTAGATGTTCCAATTAGACCGAATAATGAACCATTATTCCGTTTTGCAAGTTTTAAATAAATAACTTTGTTTACAAGCCCTTTAATTAAATAAAGGGCTTGTAATTATCAAAATTTCTTAAATTGATTAATTATTTTTTCAAACGTCTGATTCAATCAGTAATAGTGATGCTCGTCGTATCATTTGTTTCATTTTCCTTATTTAATTTTGTGGGAGATCCAATTAACAACATGGTTGGTGAGGAAACTTCAGATGAAGAAAGAGCTGAATTAAGAGAAACACTTGGATTAACCGACCCTATACATATTCAATTTTCAAGATTCGTAGTTAACGCTTCTAAGGGAGAGTTTGGAATTTCATACCAACTTAGAAGACCAGTTTCAGAGTTAATAATTGAAAGACTGCCAGCAACTATTGAACTAGTTCTAATTTCTGCATTAATTGCTTTAGTTTCCGGTACTTTATTAGGGGTTTATACGGGTATTAACAGGAAGGGTTTTTTGAGTGACTTTATATTAGCGGTATCTCTTCTAGGGGTATCTCTTCCAACATTTGTGATTGGAATACTATTCATATATCTTTTTGCAGTGATATTAGGAGTACTTCCATCTTTTGGAAGAGGAGATGTGATAGATCTAGGTTTTTGGTCAACAGGACTTCTAACAATTTCAGGATTGAAAGCAATCATACTCCCATCTGTAACACTAAGCCTTTTTCAAATGACTTATATAATTAGATTGGTAAGAGCAGAGATGATGGAAATCTTACAAACTGATTATATAAAGTTTGCGAGAGCAAGGGGAATAAGTGAAAAAAGTATAAATTATAAACATGCATTAAAAAATGGATTAATTCCTGTAATTACTATTGCCGGAATAAATATTGGAACTTTGGTAGCTTTTTCAATTATCACTGAAACGGTATTTCAATGGCCTGGTATGGGTTTTCTTTTTATTCAAGCAGTCCAATTTGTAGATATTCCAATAATGTCAGCTTATTTGGTTTTTATAGCTTTTGTTTTTGTGATGATAAATTTTATAGTAGATATTTTGTATTATTTTATTGATCCAAGAATAAGAGTTAAAGGAGATGTTACTAGTGGATAATAGAACATTAAATTCTTGGGAAAAATTCAAAGATAGTGATATTTACTTTAGTTTTATAAAATCTCCAACAGCAATTGTATCCTCTATTATACTATTAATAATTTTCTTTTGCTCATTTTTCGTTGAATTTGTTACCCCACATAATCCATTTGATCCAGCATCACTATCATTAATGGAAGCATTCACACCTCCATCATGGACAGACGAAGGTATGGCAAAGTTTATTTTAGGCACAGATGGACAAGGAAGAGATATGCTCTCTACTATACTTTATGGTTCACGAATTTCATTAATAGTTGGATTTTCAGCAATTATTTTCAGTCTAATTCTTGGTGTCTCACTTGGTCTAACCGCAGGATACTTTGGTGGAAAATATGAAATGATAGTTATGAGATTAACCGATGTTCAGTTAACTGTACCAAGTATATTGATGGCTCTATTAGTAGATGGAATTGCAAGGGGTATCATTTCAAGAGAAATGCACGATGAGATGGCAATTTATGTTTTAATTTTTGCTATAGGAATTTCAGAGTGGCCACAATTTGCAAGAGTTTCTCGTGCAGCAACCTTAGTAGAAAAAAATAAAGATTATGTTTCAGCTTCATCCATTATAGGAGTTTCAAATTTACTGATAATGTTTAAACATATTTTACCAAATATTATGAGACCTGTTCTAGTTATAGGAACTATTGGTCTAGCACTTGCAATAATAGCCGAGTCAACATTAAGTTTTTTAGGAGTAGGAGTTCCTCCAACAACACCATCATTAGGTACATTAATTAGATTAGGAAATGACTTTTTATTTTCAGGTGAGTGGTGGATAACTTTTTTTCCAGCAATATTTTTAGTTATCCTTGCATTCTCAATTAATTTATTAGGAGATTGGATGAGAGACACACTTAATCCAAAGCTTAAAAAATGACCTTTTTAAAAATAAATAACTTAAGCATTGATTACAAAATGAGAAAAGAAACAGTTAAAGCAGCTAAAAATATAAATATAGATATTAATAAAGGTGAAATAGTTGGATTAGTTGGGGAGTCCGGGTCGGGTAAAAGCACTGTTGCTAACGCTATAGTAAATTTGATTGATGAACCAGGTAAAATTTCAAATGGATCAATATTTATGGGCGACACAAATATAAGTGAAAATCAAGAAACTATCGTCCAATACAGAGGAAAAAAAATAGGATTGATATTTCAAGATCCTCAAACTTCCTTAAATCCAATTTTAACAATTGGTGAACAGCTTATAGAAACAATACAGACTCATTTAAATATTAATACAGATGAGGCAAAAAATAGAGCAATCAATTTATTAAAAGAGGTGGGTATAAAAGAAGCAGAGAAAAGATTTAACAATTACCCTCATCAATTTTCTGGTGGTATGAGACAAAGAGTTGTTATTTCTCTTGCTTTATGTTGTGAGCCCGAATTATTAATTGCAGACGAACCAACAACAGCACTAGACGTTTCTATTCAGTCTCAAATTCTAGAATTAATTAAAAGATTAACAAAAGAGAGAAATTTAGCTGTAATACTTATTACTCACGATATGGGTGTTATCGCTGAAACTACAGATAGAGTGGCTGTAATGAAAAATGGAGACTTAATTGAAATAGGTTTAACCAAACAGATATTGGTTGAGCCTAAGGAAAAATACACAAAAAGCTTAGTTAGCTCTGTACCACCAACAAATAAAAAAATATCAAGGTTTACAATTATTGAAAAAGAGAATTTAAATATTCAAAATAATAATATTAAAATATTAAACAGATGGTCTAAAAAAAGTATTGTAGATCAAAACTTAGTTAAAATCCAAAATTTGAGTAAATCTTTCGATGATAGTTTTTTCACAGAAAATACAAAAAATTCAGTGATGGCAGTAGATGATGTTTCTTTTGATATTAAGGAAGGTAAATCATTTGGTCTAGTTGGTGAGAGTGGTAGTGGTAAAACTACTATAGCAAAAATGGTAGTGAATTTATTTAAACCAAGTTCTGGGGATATATTTTTTGACAATGTAAATGTTACTAAGATCAAAAAAAATAAAGATTTATTAAAATTTAGAAGACAAATTCAAATGATATTTCAGGATCCATTTTCTTCATTAAATGGAAGACTAAAAGTAAATGAAATTATTGCAGAACCTATTAAACTTCATAATCCAGATATAAAATCTAGTGATTTAGATAGTTATATTCATGATTTATTAGAGTCTGTTGAATTAACTCAACAGTCTGCAATCAGATATCCCCATGAATTTTCAGGGGGTCAAAGACAAAGAATATCAATAGCAAGGGCACTAGCAACCCAACCAAGACTTCTTGTGTGCGATGAACCTACATCAGCATTAGACGTGAGCATTCAAGCTCAAATACTAAACTTATTAAAAGATCTTCAAGAACAGTTAAATCTCACTATATTATTTATAAGCCATGATTTACCGGTTGTAAGACAAATGTGTGATAAAATAGCTGTGCTTAAAGATGGAAAATTATGTGAAGTGTCAGAAACAGAAGAGTTGTTTAAAAATCCTAAACATAATTATACTAAGGAACTACTAAAATTAATGCCAAAAATTGAGTCAATTTATAACTAAAAGGAGAAAACTATGACAATATTTAAAAAAATTTCTGAAAATGAGGCTACTGGCAAAGTAAAAGAAATTTTTGATGAAATAAAAGAAGCCCGACAAATAACTGAAATTCCGAATTTTTGGAAAACAATGGCTAATAGTCCTGAAACATTAGAAAGAACCTGGAGATCATTACAACAAGTAATGGGAAAAGGTGAATTAGATCCTGCTGTAAAGGAGCTTATTTATGTTGCAGTTTCAATTACTAATAATTGTGAATATTGTATTAAATCTCATTCTTTAGCTGCCAGAAAAAAAGGTGCTACAGACGGAATGATAAACGAAATGATCGCAATTGTCGGGATGGCAAATGAAACAAATCGTTTAGTTGAAGGTTATCAAGTAGAAGTAGACGACTTTCTCAAATAAAATGAATTTCGATTTTGTCTACAAGATATGTACAAAATCTGAGTGGAGTGAGGCAAAACTTAATAATGTTTTTAAAGGCACTGCATTAGATTTAAAAGATGGTTATATCCATTTTTCTGATAAAGATCAGGTCAAGCAAACACTAAATAAGTTTTATATTAATCAAACTAATTTAATAATTCTTAAAGTGGATGCTTTAAAATTAAAAAATCTAGTTTGGGAGCAATCAACTGATGGCACTATGTTTCCACATTTATACTCAGATCTAGATTTAGATTTTGTAGTTAAAGAATATATTATTGATTTAAAAGATGATGGTAAGCATAATCTGCCAGACAAACTTTAATATTTAATTTGATTTTCCAACTAAATTGACAATTAAAACACCAGATATAATTAATATGAGACCTATAATTGTAAAAAAATCTGGAATTTGATTAAATTTATAAATACCAACAACTGAAGTAGCTATTATACATAAGCCTGCAAATGAAGCATAAGTAACGCCAACAGGAATAGTTTTCATAACTATAGACAGCGTATACATGCAAGCAACTATTGTTATTGCTGTAAAGACACTTGGTAAAAATATTGTAAAACCATTTGCAGCTTTGGCAAAACCATTAGATGCTGTACCAAGAGCAACTGCAATAATTAAAATTATATAAGCAGTTATATTACTCATCAATTCAGAATAATATTATCTAAAATTAATATCTACAAACTTTTCTAATTTATTCAATTATTATTGGCCCAACCATTCCAGTTTCATAATGACCCGGAATATTACATGCCATTTCTAAAGAAATATCTTTTGAAAACTTCCAAATAATTTCTCCTGTTTTATTTGGCTCTAACATTACACTATTTGCATGTTTGTGGCCCAATGAATGATCTTTTTTTGACATTTCTTTCATTTTTTTATGGTCAATTCGGTCGCCTAAAAGAATATCGTGTTCAATTAATCTTGCCATTTCGGGTTGGTGATCAATATGCATCTTTTTAGTTCCAATATTATATTCATGAACTAGTTCACCTAAATTTTTAACAATTATTTTTACCGTTTCACCTTTTTTAACTTGAATTGAACTTGGCTCATAATAATTATCATACATCTTTACTTCTATTACTCTTGTAACATCATTTGGATCACCCTTAGACCCAATCATCTTCATTGAAGCAGCATTAGAATTAAAGGCGATAAAAATAAATAAAAGTATAAGTTTTTTCATTATTTAGGCATTGGTGTTGCGCCAGTCTCTAAACTCATGATTTTTCCATTATCATATTTGTAGACTGCCATTACTGCTTCAGTGTTTCCATCATCAAATGTTACAAACGCGTGGTGTACACCAACTTCGTCATTTTCATATACAACTCTTGTATCTCTTTGATTAATATCACCGCTCATCGCCCATTTGATCACTTCAGCTTTACCTAAAGTATTTCCTGATTTATGCATTGTAAATTTGAAATCGTCATGCAAAAGCTCATTCATAGCTGCTTCATCTTTATTTTTTAATGCAGCACTGTATTTTTCTAATATTGACATTTTATCTCCTTTATACTCCTTCAACTATTATTCCATTAGTATCTGCGTTATCTAATCGAATTTGTTTTATTGGTTTATATTCTTCGGAATTATACCATTCCTTTGCTTTCTCGTAACTTGGAAATTTTATCACAACTGTCCTTGGATGCTGCCATGACCCTTCAATAGTCTCGCTGGTACCACCTCTCACAAGATACTCTCCACCAAATTTTTCTGCAGTGGGTTTAACTTTGTCTATGTATTCCTTATAATTTTCAGGATTGTTAACATTAAGGTTAAAGATCGCATAACCACTCATAATTATTCTCCTGGTTTAATAACAGACTTTGTGGCATCTGCAGCATTTTGAAAAGCTTTATTGTAGTCAATAACTTCATGTACCATCAAATCATCCATTAGACCTGAATTTTTAAAAGCTATCTTCAAGGCAAGTGCTTGTTCATAATCTCCTTCTACACATGAGATAACATCAAATCTACCTCTTACCCATTCATAGCTGATCAATTTTAAACCAGCAGCCTCCGTAACTTTCTTAGTCGATGCATATCTATCAGCAGATGGATCATTTTGCATTCTTTTCATTAATTCTGCACTTATTTTGCCAATCAAATAAAATCTTGCCATATTACATTTCAACTTTTGTTAAATCCCAAGCAGTCATTTTGATAACACATTCATCGTAAATTTCCTTTCCAACTGGATGTGTGCCAGATATTAGTTCTTTCATTTTTTCCATATTATGAACAAATACCTTAAACATTACGCCACTTTTATCTGGCTTTACTGCTCCTATAGTTTTTTCTGGATAAGCTGCAGATTTTCTCACACTCATACCTTCATCTGATTGCATCCATCCCATAAATTTTTCAAGCTTTCCTTCTTTCAAATCTACGATTACTAACACTTCTTTTTCCATATTTTTCTCCTTTTTTTTGTTTAATATTTTAATTCAATTAAATGATTATTCAATTGTTTCAATGGTTGTTCCAGGAAAAGCATATCCAACTTGATATGTGAATAAAATCGTCTGAAATTCTTGTATTTCAGACCATTGTGAACCAAGTTGTTGATGATTTGCAAATCCAGCAGGATTTTCATAAAATTCATTTAATACATAGAAAATATTACCAGTTGTCCCTTGTGATGGGTCACCAGGATTTTTCCACTCAGGACCTTTCATGATCGAATATGAATTTAGTTTTTTTTCACCTGTTAATGGATGTGTTTCTTTCATCCATTTTGCATGTTTCATAAGCATTTCCTCAACTTTTGCTGTATCGGCCATAGGAACTTTAAGAGTTATTGAAAAACCATTTGCATTTGCATGACCATCAGCAAAAGAGTTTGTTGTGAACAGACTTAATATTAGAATTAAAAAAATTTTTTTCATTTATTTACCTTTCTTTAAATTTATCATTTCATTAATGCATATTCACCCATGAAATAAATTGAAGAGGCAAATTTATTTTCTTGGGCTGAGTTAATTGGTGTGTACCCTGTTGAGCCACTACATTCTATTCCTTTATATTTTCCTGTTCCCCCTAAACATTTAAATGTACCATTCATTGAGTCTCCAAGTGGAATTTCGTAGTATGTAAAAACAGCATCCCCATCCATTAGATTTATTTTACAGTGTCCCATTTCAAATCCCTTTCCTGGGATTGTGCCTGCGCCAAGACAATATTGTGAAGCATTATCCATGAATGTTGTACCTTCGACTGCCATTAATCCTCCAACTCCATCGTAAGTAAAAGTTAAAAAGTTACCCTCGTTATCAGTAAGAAATTTGTTTTCTCCAACAATAAAACCTTTAAGATCAATTTTTCCTTTATGGCCGTCTGCAAAACTTGATGTTGTAAATAATATAAACATCATAATTAAATATATTTTTTTCACCATTACCTTTCTGTTATTATTTTTAATCTGAACAAACACTCATTACTGTTGTCTCTTGTTTATGGCCAGATTCCGCAATTACCTTAGCATTCTCTGGATTCTGCATAAATTTTTGCATAGTGTCTGCTGCTGGTGTTTCCATCACAATATGTACTTTATTTGGATTTTCTATTTCATTACCTACGTAAATAGTTTTAATACCTGCTGCTTCTCTTGGGCCAGAATGTTCATCAAACATTTTTTTCCAATGAGCCCAGTCTTTTACCTCAAAGTTACCAACCATTTTTACCATTTTATTCCCCCCAAACCCCAGCAAATTCATATGCTTTATCAAAAGCTTTAAACTCAATGCTAGCCATATTAACACCTTTGTAAGTTTATAGTTATTTTGGTATTTTTGTTGCTCCAGTTTCTAATTCAATGATTTTACCGTCTTTAAACTTCCAACAGCACATCAAAGCTTCTGTATTTCCATCTTGATAAGTAACATACGAATGATCAAAACCAATTTCATCATTTTCAAAAAGGATCCTGTATTTTGCGGGACTCATCATCCCTTTACTTACGGCTTCAACCATACCTGCCTTACCCATATGCACATATTCTCCTTTAAGATGGGAAAACATTTTGTAGTCATCGTGCACCAGCTCACCAGCTGCTGCACCATCTTTTTCCATGATTGCTTTGTTTAGTTTTTCTAAAATTGACATTCTGTTCCTTACTTCTTCATTGCATTGAACATGCTAAGTGTATCATCAAAAGTCATCATAACTTTAGTTTTTCCCTCATCACTTACTTCAAAATAGTGACCAAACATAGTATCCATGTTATCTGCAGTTGCATGAACTCTTGCAAAAACTTTATTTCCTTCACTTATCATATCTAAAACTTTTAAATGGAAATTTGGCCAAGTAGCTGGGATTTTAGACATTGCAGCCATCATAGCTTGTTTTCCTTTGTGAACTCCAGAAAGTGGATGTACACCTTCTTTACCTGGAAAAGTCCAAACGATTTCATCATCGATCATATCGTTAAAAAATGTTTCCATATCTCCAGAACCAAAAAGTTCATATGCTTTTTTAGTTTGTTCTTTTACGTCCATAGTTTCTCCTTTAAATTAATTGACATATTAGAGTTTATTATAAGATAGAAATGTAATGAATTTATTACAGTACTGCTATGCGTGATTATATCCAGTGAGGATAGGGAAGACCTTTTTCTTTTAAAAAAGATTTATTAAACATCTTAGAGTTGTATTTATCAGATTTATCACAAAGAATCGTAACAATTGTTTTACCTGGACCTAAAAGTTTACCCAACCTTATTGCTCCAGCAATGTTTACTCCACAACTTGTACCTAAACTTAAACCTTCTTTTTCAATTAAATCAAATAAAACAGGCAAAGACTCATGATCACTTATTGAAAATGCTCCATCAATTTTTGCTTTTGCAAAATTTGCAGTAACTCTACTAGATCCAATACCTTCAGTTATTGAACCACCTTCACTCTTTAATTCACCATTTTCAATGTAACTATAAAGAGAGGAACCTGTTGGATCTGATAAATATATTTTAATATCTTTATTCTTTTCTTTTAAAAAACTACTTACACCTGCAATTGTACCACCAGTGCCAGATGAACATACAAAACCATCTATTTTGCCATCAGTCTGTTCCCATATTTCTGGTCCAGTTGTTTCATAATGACCTTTAGAATTGGCTGTATTGTCAAATTGATTAGCCCAAACTACACCGTGATTGTTACTACTTTTCAATTCATCAGCCAATCTTCCTGCATATTTAACAAAGTTATTTTCATCTTTATAAGGTTTTGGTGGAACCAATCTTAAATCAGCTCCAATATTTCTTAATAAATCTTTTTTTTCTTGTGTTTGATTATCGTTCATCACGATAATAGTTTTATAACCAATAGAATTTCCTAATAGACATAATCCAATTCCAGTATTACCAGCTGTTCCTTCAACAATTGTTCCACCTTTTGAAATTAGTTTTTTTTCTTCAGCATCTCTTATCAAAGCTAAAGCTGCTCTATCTTTTACAGAGCCACCTGGATTAAGGTACTCTGCTTTTCCATAAATATTACAACCAGTAATTTCTGATGCGGCTTTTAATTTAAATAAAGGAGTATTTCCTATTGCTTCGACAAAATTATTTTGTAAAATTTTCATACATCAAGCTTTGTATCACCCCCTGGTGCAACACCATAGGGTTTAAATTCTTCAGATGCAGTTCCAACATTTTTTGCAGGAATCCCAACCATTACTGCATTTTCTGGAACATCTTTTGTAACAACAGCGTTAGCTCCAATTTTTGCATTTTTACCAACTACAACTGGTCCAAGGATTTGTGCACCAGATCCTACAACTACATTTTCTTTTAATGTTGGGTGTCTCTTAACATTTCTTTGATTGTCTGAATTTATACTTGGAGCAATTCCGCCTAATGTTGCCATGTGATAAATGGTAACGTTATCTCCAATATCAGATGTTTCTCCAATAACTACTCCCATGCCATGATCTATAAAAAGATTTTTTCCAATTTTAGCGTTTGGATGGATTTCTATACCTGTTAGAAATCTTGAAAACTGAGAAATTATTCTTGCAACAAGATGAAATTTTGCAATTGAAAAAAAATTTGCAATTCTATGAAAAAATACAGCTTTAACACCTGGATAAGTTAGTATTAAACTTAACTTTGATCTTGCAGCAGGATCTCTTTTAATTATCGACTCTAAAAAATCATTCATGTTTATTTAAGATTAGTTATTTAAATTTAACTACTTGTTACAACAGCAGTTTTCTGATGATGGTTTGCAATCACAATTTTTACAAACGCATCTGTCACAAGAACAGTTTGTACATTTACAGTGTGTATTATTGCATACCATAAGAGTTATATAATTGTATATTTTTTAAAAACAATACTAATAATACCCCTGATTTTAGAGTTCTTTAAGTGTTAATCCCTTTAGATTTGCTGGTACTGCGATATCCATCATTTTTGGATTGGCAAGATTAAGATTATCCATTATTTCAGCATATTCCTCTTTTGAGCTGACTTGTAATCGAGGGTTATTGTTCTTCTCACTACCAATTGTTGAATTTTTTTTTCCATTATAATCATGAGCAGGATAAACAAGTGTTTCTTCTGGAAGTTTTAAAAGTTTACCAAACAATGAATCATAAGCCTGATGAGCACTACCATTTTGAAAATCTGTTCTACCTGTCCCATTAATTAGAAGTGTATCTCCTGTAAAAACTCTATCATTCATTAAGTAACTATATGAACAATCAGTATGACCTGGAGTATATATAGCTTTAAGCTCTATACTCTCAATATTTATATTTTCTTCATCTTTTAATTTTATATCAATTACCTCAGATTTAGAGTTTTCACCCATTATGCGAATACAATTTGTTCGTTGATTAAGTTCATTTAAGCCAGTTACATGATCTGCGTGAATATGAGTATCAATTACTTTAACAAGTTTTAATTCTAAATTTTCTAAAATTTTTATGTATTCATCAGTATGTTCAATTACAGGATCTATTATTAATGCTTCACGTCCTTTTCCACTAGAAATTATATAGGTGTAAGTTGAGGATTTAGTATCAAATAGTTGTTCGAAAATCATAATTATAAAATAATAAAAATTTTATAAAATTGATACTAATTTTCAATAGCTTTATGATTAGGCTTGCTCCACTCTTTGCCTTTAAACATCACATTCCATTGCAACCAAGGAAAAAGCTTTGATTTCATTTGCCAATATAGAGAACTAGGTTTTGTTGGATCAAAGGGTAAACTTGGAGTTACTTTTCCACCATAACAAAATTCTGCTAACATAACTTTACCGTATGCAACTGTAAGAGGGCAGGCTCCATATCCATCATAAAGTCTATATGCTTCAGATGATTTATTTATATCTTTAATAATATTGTGAGCCACTATTGGAGCTTGTTTTCTTACTGCTGCACCTGTTTTTGCATTAGGTGCATTCATAACATCACCCAAGCTATAAATATTTTCATATTTAGTATGTCTTAGAGTGCCACCTTTGTGATCTACATCTACCCAACCACCTGCATCAGCCAAAGGACTATTCATTATAAAATCAGGTGCAGTTTGAGGTGGTGTAACATGGATAAAATCAAAATTTTTTGTTACTTCTTTTGTATTTCCATCTTTATCTGATTGTTTAAAAATAGCTTCTTTTGCTTCACCATTAACTGAAATTAAATTATGTTGGAAACTTCTTTTAATTCCATAAGAGTCACAAATTTCATTTAATGGACCTTGAAAATGAGGCACACCAAATATTACAGGTTTTGCACACAAAAATTCTAAATTACTATCTTTGAGAGTACCTTTTTTTTTCATGTGATCTGCAGCTAAATAAGCAATTTTTTGCGGAGCACCAGCACATTTAATTGGCATTGGAGGCTCAGTAAATAATAAAGTTCCTTTATTTAAATTTTTTAGACATTCCCAAGTATAGACAGCCATGTCTGAACTATAGTTTGTACAAACATTGTTTTTTCCCAATGTTTCTTTAAGTCCAACTACTCCATCAAAATTAATTTTTAACCCTGGACAAACCACTAAGTAGTCATATGAATATTCACCACCTGAAGTCTTTACTGAATTAGACTCAGGAGAAAAACTTTCAGCGTGATCCTTAATCCAATTTACATAACTTGGCATTACAGAAGACATTGGTTTAATTGTACTATTTACATCGTAAGCTCCTGCACCAACTAACGTCCATGCAGCTTGATACAAGGATTTTTCAGAAGGTTCTATTATTGATATTGATAAATCAGACTTTAAACTTTTTAGTCTTGTAGCAACTGATATACCAGCGCATCCGCCACCGATAATCAAAATATTTGAGTGATTAGAGTTGTTCATACATTAAAAATCTAACACTTATAATCTTCACAAGATACACGTCTTATAAGTTGTTTTTTCAAAGTTAAATATCGTTGATAAACCTCATCAATAATTTATAATAGTTCTAATTAATTAAAGGAGAGTAAAGAATGTTAAAAATAAACAGTATGTGTCCTGACTTTCAATGCAAAACTACTGAAGGAGATATCTCTTTTCATGAGTGGCTTGGAGATAGTTGGGGTGTTTTATTTTCTCACCCAAAAGATTTTACACCAGTTTGTACAACAGAATTAGGTTCATTAGGACAAATGAAAGCTGAGTTTGATGCAAGAAATGTAAAAGTTATTGGACTAAGTGTTGATGGGGTAGAGGATCATAAAAAATGGTTAAATGATATTAAAGATGTATCTGGAACAATGCCTGATTATCCAATTATCGCTGATGAAGATTTAAAAGTTGCAAAACTTTTTAATATGCTAGAAGCTGATGCAGGAACAACATCAATGGGTCGTACTGCAGTTGATAATGAGACGGTAAGAACTATTTTTGTTGTAAGACCAGATAAAAGAATTGGTCTATATTTAACTTATCCTATGGCAACAGGTAGAAATTTCCATGAAATTTTAAGAGCCATAGACTCAATGCAGCTGACTGCAAAACATAAAGTTGCAACACCAGCTAACTGGAAAAAAGGTGAAGATGTAGTTATTCTTCCAGCAGTGAAAGATGAAGAGGCTAAGAAAATTTATCCAGATGGGTGGGAAACAGTTAAACCATATTTAAGAAAAGTACCCGACCCTTCAAAATAAAAGGTTATAAAAAATACAATAATCTCAGTTTTAGTTAATGAATACTGAAACTGGGTTATTGTTTTTTTAACTTTTTATATTTTTTCATTGAAACGTTAGCTAAAAGCAGATTTGGATCAACAAAAATTTTAGATTGTTTGATTTTTTTAAAAGATTTATAAGCAAAAATTGCAATAGGTAATTCCGTACAGCCTAAAATAATTTTCTTACATTTAATTTTCATTAGATAATTTACTGCTGGCCTAATTGCTTTCTCAGCTTCTTTTATTTTACCCATTTTAACAAATTTAATTGATTTATTTACAGATGATTTTTGAAGATTTGAAATTGGACTTACTAATTTAAAACTTTTGTCAAAATATTTATTATAAACTTTTGTTTTTAATGTAGCTTCAGTAGATAATATCCCTATTTTAGAATTTTTTTCACAGCTTTTTAGGGCATCTAAGTATACTTCTTTAGGCATACTAAGAATTGGTATTTTAATTTTTTTACTTAGATCATTGTACCAGTAGTGAGCAGTGTTGCATGGCATTACAATAAATTTGCAACCATTTTTTTGTAATCTCTTACAACCTTCAACCAAAGCATTTAATACATTGTAATATTTTTTTATGTTTTCTGGTCTTTTAGGTGTATTAGATTTATTGTACAAAACAAACATTGGGTAGTCTTGATCTAATTTACCTCTATTTATTTTAGCTAGTTTATTGCAAAAATCTAAACCAGCTTGCGTTCCCATTCCTCCAAGAATACCAATCATAATAATTTTTGAATTTTGTTTTAAAAGTTAAGTTATACAACTATATTTTAAATATAATTATGCAAGAAATTTATACAGATGATATTGGCTCAGGATTTCCACTTATTTTGGTGCATGGATACCTTGGATCTTCAGAAATGTGGAAATTCCAAAAAGATTATTTATCTAAAAATTTCAGAATTATTTCTCCTGCTCTACCGGGGTTTGGTGAAAGTTATAAAGCAAAATCCTTAAACAGTATAAATTTAATGGCAAAATTCATTATCAATGAAATTGATAAAAAGAAAATTGAAAAATTTAATTTAATGGGTCACTCAATGGGAGGAATGATAGTTCAAGAAATTGCTAAAATATTTGGTGAAAGAATAAATAAATTAATTTGTTTTGCGACTGGACCTATTGGAGACATTCCAGGTCGTTTTGAACCTATAAATACCTCTATAAAAAAACTTAGAGAAGAGGGCATAAAAGAGCAAGTAAAAAGAATACCACCAAAATGGTTTGTCGATGGCGATAAAGACAAAAATTATTATTTGTGTGAGAATGCAGTCAAATATATAAATGAAGAAGCTGCTCATAACGCATTAGTTGCTATGAGAGACTGGAATGGTTTAGAAAATTTAAAATACATTAAAAACAAAACTTTAGTGATATGGGGTGATCAAGATAGATCCTATAATTTTGATCAGGTTTCTTTGCTAACCAATAATATTCCAAATTGCAAAATTGAAATATTTCAAAATTGCTGTCATAACGTACATCTTGAAGAACCAGAAAAGTTTAATAAAACTGTGCAGAATTTTTTGAATAATACTTGATCATTTTAGGTTTTTGCATATCTGAATTAACATTTTTCAATACTGTAATCATTGACTCTAAAATTAAAAAAAAGTTTAATTTAGGTTTATAAATTAAATAAAATCGAGGGTAATATGAATATAATAAAGAAAATACTTGTTGCTGGAGTAATTTCACTATTTTTACCAGCATCGAGTTTTGCTGAAAAAGTAAAAATTGGTGATCCAGGTTGGACTGGTGCTACAGCAATAGCAAATTTACTTGCGGCAGTTGTTATAGATAAGATGGGTGGTGAAGCTGAGTTAGTACCAGGAAATAATACTGCTATCTATGGAGCAATAGATAGAAGCAAAGGTGAGATTGAAGTACATCCTGATATATGGCTTCCAAATCAAGAAGCATACACAAATGATTTAGTACCAAAAGGAACTCTTAAATTAAGCAAAAATCCTTACGAAGGTAACCAAGGATATTGTGTATCTCAACAATTTGCAAAAAAAATGAATATCACTGCAATAGAAGATTTAGGTAGACCGGAAGTTGTCAAAGCTATGGATAGCGATGGAAATGGTAAAGGTGAATTTTGGATTGGTGCAGATGGATGGGCTTCAGCTAATGTTAACCAAGTTAAGTTAAGAGACTATAAATTATATGATGCTGGAATTGAACCTATCAGAGCTGCAGAAGCAGTGAAAAATGCTAGAGTTCTTGACTCTATTAAAAAAGGTGAGGGTTATGCGTTTTATTGTTACAAACCACATGCAATTTGGGGGATGGCAGACGTAGTTATGCTTGAGGAACCAGCATATGATCCTGCAAAATATAAAATGATCCAACCAAAAGCAGACGCTGACTGGTATCAAAAATCATATGTTGCTTCAAAGGATGCTTTGAAACAAATACAAATTGGATGGGGCACATCTCTAGAGAGCAAATCTCCAGCAATTGTAGAATTTTTCAAAAATTTCCAAATAACTGCAGATGATGTTTCTTGGATGGCATACGAAGTTTCTGTACAAAAAAGAGATCCAGGAGAAGTTGCTAGAGACTGGATGTCTAAAAATAAATCAACAGTTGACGGCTGGTTAGGTTTATAATTTACTAATAAAAATTAATTTACCTGGCGACTATTAGTTGCCAGGTATCATTTTCAGTCTTTTTAAGTTAAAATATTTTCATGGAAGCAGCTATACAAATTCAAAATGTCTGGAAAATATTTGGCAATACATCACAAGACGCATTGGATGCAATCCAAAATAAAAAAATTTCAAAACAAGAAGCGCTAGAGAAATATAATTCTGTAATTGGTGTTTCGGATGTTTCATTTGATGTCAAGAAGGGTGAAATATTTTGTGTAATGGGTTTGTCTGGAAGTGGAAAATCAACACTTGTTAGACATATAAATAGATTATTAGAGCCTACATCTGGAAAAATATTAATAAATAATCAAGATGTAATGCAATTTGATAAGGAGAACCTTCAAGAATTAAGAAACAAAAAAATTGGTATGGTTTTTCAAAATTTTGCATTAATGCCTCACAGATCAGTTTTAGATAATATAGCTATGCCCTTAGAAATTAGAGGTGTTAGCAAAAATGATAGGCTAGATGCTGCAAATAAAATTTTAAATATTGTCGAATTACAAGGATGGGGAAATAAATATGCTCATGAATTATCCGGAGGTATGCAGCAAAGAGTAGGCTTAGCTAGAGCATTAGCAGCAGATCCAGAATTTCTTTTAATGGATGAACCTTTCAGTGCTTTAGACCCTTTAATTAGACGACAACTTCAAAGTGAATTTATAAAACTTTCAAAGCAAATGAAAAAAACAACCGTATTTATAACTCACGATTTAGATGAGGCAGTAAGAGTAGGACATAGAATAGCTATAATGAGAGATGGAGAGGTAGTACAAATTGGAACACCAGAGGAAATTGTAGTAAATCCGTCTGATGAATATGTTGCGGACTTTGTAAAAGGAATTTCAAGATTAAAAGTTGTTCAGGCTAAGACAATTATGCAATCTATCGAAGAATATAAGAAAACTTTTGGAGATAATTTAAGTAATAATGAAAGAGTTAATGAAAACGACATATTAAGCAAACTTATTGAAACTTCAGTATCAGAAGACAAACCAATAATAGTTACAAATAATGACAACTTAGAAGTTGGTATAATTACACAATCAGATTTGCTGAAAGCAGTTGTTGAGGGGAATGACAGTGAGTAAAGAAATTAAAAATTTATCTAGATCTGAATTAATTAAAAATTTTGTGATTTCTAGTCCAGATTACTACATTGATGAATTTAAAAAAATTGGAAGCAAACCCTCTTATTCTTTTTCTTTCAATTTATTTGCTGCATTATTTGGACCAATGTGGTTTGGGTTAAGAAATATTTGGAATTATGCGCTAGCATTTTTAATAATCGAAACATTTGCTGTTGTTCAAATAATTAGAGGCTTATTTGGAAATATTACTAAAGATGCCTTAGAAAAAATTGATAAAATTCAATCAACTATCGATTTTAGATACAAACAATTAGAGGCTGCAAAAGAGAACAATCCAGATAAAGTCGAAGTCTATGAGAGGGCAATTACATCACTTGAAGACGCAATGAAGGAATATGTAGTTGATGTTCAGCAAATCGAGGCTTCTGCAATATGGATTACAATTTCAGGAATTGTGTTGTTGATTTTTGTAAAATTTATTCAAGGAATATTAGCAAATACAGTTTTAGAAAAAAGATACTCCGAATGGTTATCAAATAAATCAATTAGTCCTGGAATGAAAACAAAAAATTATTTTTTAAGCATTGGTTTTACAATAATTATTATGTTTTTTTCAGTAATACATTATAGTTTTCCAGGTTTCTTCTCAATAATGAATGATTTTCCTACTCATCCAGAAATAAGACTTACCTCTATAAAATGGGTTGAAACAATTTTTGATTATGCAGTTATAAAAGGAGATGCTGTATTTACCGCAATAACAATTGGAATTAGATCTGTTCTCGATTTTTTAGAACTTTTATTTGTAAAAACACCATGGATTGTGATTATAACTACAATTGTAGTTTTAACCGCTTTATCAGCAGGCATAAGAACTGCGATATACTCTGCAGGATTTTTAGCTTACATGGGCTTTTTGGGATTTTGGGTAAAAGCAATGACTACACTTGCCTTACTGGGAACGGCTGCAATTTTAAGTATTGTTATTGGAATACCTCTAGGAATTTATTGTGCAAGACGTCAAAGATTTTATTCAATGATAAGACCAATAATGGATTTTATGCAAACAATGCCTGCATTTGTATTTATGATTCCCGTCATTGCATTTTTTGGAACAGGGAAGGTTGCAGCAGTAATCATTACAATGATTTTTGGAGGAACACCTGTTGTAAGACTTACAGTATTAGGTTTAAGAGGAGTTCCTGAAACTATTAGAGAGGCGGCAATAGCTTACGGTGCATCTAAATGGTATCTTCTTAGAAAAGTAGATTTACCGCTTGCAACACCATCAATACTTGCTGGTGTAAATCAAACTGTAATGTTAAGTTTAGCAATGGTTGTTGTGGCTTCACTTATTGGAGCAAAAGGTTTAGGACAGGACGTGCTAGAGGCACTTCAATATGCAAATGTTGGACAAGGAATTTTGGCTGGTGTTGCAATTTTATTTGTTGCTTTAATATTGGACAGAGTAGTTCAAGGTAAGAAAAGAGTATAATACCTAAATGAACAAAAACGTATGGTTGCTATTTGCAAGCAACGCATTTGCATTTTCTGTTGCACCTGTAACTGTTTTTTTAAGTGGAATTATTGGAACTAGTATCAGTCCAATTAAATCTCTTTCAACATTACCTATGTCATTATCAATTGTGGGTACAGCTATTTTTATTATAGTTGCCTCTAAAATTATGAGTATTACAGGAAGAAAAAAAGGTTTTATATTTTCATCTATAACAACTTCATTATTTGCACTATTAGCAGCATATTCTGTATTAAAGCAAAATTTTATTCTGTATTCATTTTCTTGTTTTTGTCTTGGATTTGGAATGGCTTTTGCTCATCAGTATCGTTTTGCTGCAGCGGAAAGTGTTGACAAAAAACAAGCACCAAAAGCTATTTCATTATTACTTTTTGCTGGGATTTTGTCAGCTTTACTGGGTCCAAACTTAGCAAATTTTGGAAAAAATATTATTTCAGAGGGATTGTATGTTGGCTCGTATCTTTGTTTATCTTTATTAACTTTATCATCAATTATTTTTTTAATTTTTTATAAGGAAAATAAAGTTATTAATAGTAAAAAAACATTAAAAGGTAGAACAATTTTAGAATTGATATCTCAGCCTAGATTTTTACAAGCTCTTGTATCATCATCTTTTGCTTATGCAGTAATGTCATTTTTAATGACAGCTACTCCTATTAGTATGCATATTCATGATAATATGTCTTTAAATAATACAAGTTTTGTAATTCAATTACATATCATTAGCATGTTTTTGCCAGCATTGATTACTGGGAATTTAATTAAAAAATATGGGCATAGTAAAATTATGTATTTTGGTGTTTTATTTTTTATATTTACAATTATACTCAGTTACTTCGATCAAACAGTTATCAACTATCTTTTTTCATTAGTTTTCTTAGGCCTTGGATGGAATTTTTTATTCATATCTGGGACAAGTTTATTAGTTTTAAATTATAAGGAAGAGGAAAGATTTAGAGCACAGGGATTTAATGATTTTATAGTCTTTTCAATTCAAGCTACCGCAAGTTTAACTGCAGGTATTGTTCTTAGTTTTACAAGTTGGAAAATAATGAACATATTATGTATCCCATTTTTAATAATAATAATTTTCACTACTCTAAGAGCTGATAGATTGTTAAATAAAACTAATTAAAGACGTGTCAACTTGTTACACCATATAGTTATTGTTTATTTACTTTAAAAGAATATATCACCGGCATGACTAAATATAATAAATCAACAAGTTCATTTATAATATTAATCAGTATATTTTTTACGAATATAGCTTTAGGTGCGGATGTAACAGTGGAAATGCTTAATAGGCTTGATAAAGAATCAAATGTTTTTGAGCCTAAAATAGTAAGAGTTAACCCTGGAGATACAGTTCTTTGGAAGGCAACAGATAAAGGACATAACGTTGAATTCATAAAAAAGGGTGTGCCAGAAGGCGTTGGTAAGTTTAAATCAAAGTTTAATAAGGATGTTGAATACAAGTTCGAGGTCCCAGGAATTTATGCTTACTGGTGTACACCACACAAAAATATGGGAATGATTGGTTTTGTGGTCGTTGGAGACGATAAATCTAACCTAGATGCTATTAAGAAGTTAAGATTTTCATCAAAGTCTAAGAAATTAGCACCAGGTTTAATAGACCAACTATAAATCAGCAAATATTTTTGAGTTAAGACGTTTAACTTTTATAAATGAATCCTTGTACTTCCCGGAGCGGTGATAATCGCCCGGGAAGGCAACACATCTTAATTTAGCTTTTTTGGCATATTTAAAACTAATTTCTGTATCTTCAATTGCTAAACAATCTTTATTTGAAAGTTTTAATTTTTTCAGACAATGTAAGTAAATATCAGTTTTATCATTAAAGTTTTTTATGATTTTGTTGTGTCCGATGTAATCAAAATCACTTTTTTTTAAATATTTATTTAAAGATATAAATACTGCATCAATATTATTTTTTGTAGTAGAGGTTACAAAGCAAATCTTAATTTTATTTTTTTTACAATATTTGATTACATTAATTACTCCAGCACGTGGTTTTAGTTTATTCTTTTTTAAAAAATTATTAAAAATTAAAGTTTTTAAATTTCTAATTTTTTTTGCATTAACAAAAGTTTTTTTCTCTAGACTAAACTTTTTAACTCTTTTTTCGCCTCCAGATTTTTTTAACATCGATTGATATAATTTTTTACTCCAATACCATTTTAATCCTGAATTTTTAAAAGCTGAGTTAAAGCAATTTCTTTGAATATTTGATGTTTCTACTATCGTGCCAATAGAACCAAATAATATGGCTTTGATTGCCATTATCCTTTAACAGCACCAGTGGTTAAGCCACTTATTACTTGTCTTTGAAAAAACATGACTAACATAAACAATGGCGCAGTTGCAGATACAACTGCTGAAACTGCCCACATTAAATTACCTTCATGCTGATTAGTACCAAGATAGCTTTGTATTTTTGGAACCATGGTGTGGTTTTCTTGATTTAATAATAATGCAGTGACTGTAAAGTCGTTGTAAGCCAACATAAGACTAAACAAACCAGCTGTAATTACTCCAGGCCACATCACTGGCATAATTATATATCTAAATGCTTGAAAATATGAGCAACCATCTATTAACGCACTTTCATCTAATTCTTTTGGAACAGTTTTAAAAAAAGAATAGAGAAGCCATAATGTAAAAGGTTGATTGATCGCAACTAATACTACAATTGTGGTTGGTAAGATTCCCCAAATTTGTAATTCAAAAAAAGGAAAAAGATATCCTGAGACTAGAGTAATATGTGGCATCGCTCTAAAAATTAATGCTGCAATTAGAATCCAAAATGCATATCTTTCAGTAGATCTAGATAAAGCATATGCACCTAAAGTTCCTAAAAAAAGTGATATAGAGACAACAAAAACTGTTACTATAATCGTATTTCTTGATGCTTTCCAAAATTCACCTTCGGTCCAAGCTTCAGAATAAGCTTTTGAGGTAAACTGACCACCTGTTTCTAATAAAGTATTAAATGCTGAGATCGCATACCACCAATCAGCTCTAGAAAAAAAATCTGCTCTTACTTTAAACGATCCCCAAAAAGTCCAAATAAATGGAAAGCATGCAATTAATAACCAAACAATTATAAAAGTTGTATTAAATGTTTTAAGTGCATTCGATCTTTTGTCTAAACCATATTCCATTATCTTGCCGTCCTAAATTCTTTCCAAGTCCTAATTAATACTGGTGCTAACAATATGGCTATACCAATAATTGTCATCATTGAGGTTGCTGCTGCAGAGCCAAATAAAATTACTTCTTCATTGACTAAATTATCATAAATTAACCAAGATAAAGATTGAGCACTTCCTTCAGCGCTAAAACCAATTATTGGTTCAAAGACTCTAAAATTGTCCATTAATGATATTAAAGCTACAAAAGTAACAACTGGATAAATATGTGGCAACACAATATGTCTAATTCTCTGGTATCTTGACGCTCCATCGATAATTGCTGCCTCAACAGGTTCTTGAGGTACAGTTTGTAATGCAGCATAAAAAACTACAAAAGCAAACGGGGAATGATGCCAAATTCCATAAATAATTATCGTTATCCATGTAAGCGTTCTAGATGATTTTAATGATAGATATGGATCTTCCATCATTAATTGTAAATTTGCACCAATAATACCTTCTGCATCAATCATCCAAAATAAAACAAGGGATCCTACTAATGGAGTAACTATCATTGGTAATATTGTACCAAATATTAATGGGCCTCTTATTTTTCTAGATATTGCATTTAAACTTAACGCAATAATGAAACCTAACAATAAAACATTGGGAGTTACAAATAAACAATAAGTTAAAGTAAATAAAAGAGCTTTGTAAAAAGGTAAATTAGTAACCTGATTAATAAATTCTCCAAAGGAGTCAGTTTCTTTCCAAAAATCTGAAATTTGCTCAATGGCTAAATGATTTCTATCTATATAAGTACCAAATCCGTTAAATTTACCTAAAGGTTTTTCATCTCTCAATATGGAAGTTGCTTCCTGATCAACAACTATTGAAACTGTACAACCAAAAGGATCACATTTTTTAACTTCTTTTACCACTTGATCATGTTGGGCATAAAAAGATTGGATACCAGTAGATATTATTGGTAGACCAATAAACAAAATCATTGCCAAACCAGTTGGCAAGAAAAACCAGAAAAAAGTTTTATTTGGCATTTAAAATTAAGTGGGGATTAAATCCCCACTTAAATATTTATTTTTATAGAAAGCCTTGTTCTTTAGCTTTACTGATGTAAGCAGCTTCAACATCTTTCAATGCTTGTTCTGCAGATTCTTTACCTTGTAAGAACTCAACTATTTCGCTTCCTAATGCACCATGCATTAAACCCATTTGTGGTAACATCGGGTAAGGTTTTGCTCCCATTTTTACAGCTTCAATCACACCAATAGATTTTGGTCCTGGCACAAAACCTTCAACTAACCAAACAGCTTGGTCAGCAGCATCTGCAACCATTTTTTTATTTGAAGCAGCATGAGCTAGAGCTATAAAAGTTGCCTCTGCATCACTGTCAGATCTATTTTTTGCTAAAGTAAATCCATCCCACCATAATGTAGCTGCAGGAATATTTCCTCCACCAACGGTTGCTGGTCCAGTTAATTTAGTTGCTGCAGTAATTTTTGCATCACCCTCATCATCTAATAAAGTTCCAGATCTTGATGCCCATAATGTCATAAGAGCAACTTTTCCAGATTCCCATTCAACTTTGATTGCTTCACTATCGTGAGTAAGATAATCTGGGTTACTTAAACTTGCTAACTTTTTAAGCATATTCAGTGTAGCCACACCTTTTGCATTATTGATATTTGGTTCAGCAGTTCCAGCTTTAAAGAACTCACCACCATGACCAATGAACATGTTTACAAATTCTTCAGCTAAATTCCATCCAGCTTTATACGCAGCTGCATACGGATGTTGCATTTTACCTGATGCTCTTATTTTTTCAGATGCAGCAACAACTTCTTCGTAAGTTTTAGGTACAGGTATACCTAATTCTTTTAAAACATCTTCTCTGTAATACAAATGTTGAGTGTTTGCCATGAAAGCAACAGCCATTACTTTTCCATCAATTGTTATTAATTGGGAGTCTTGTATTCCTTTTCCATATTTTTTAACTAGATCATCCATAGGTCTAATTAAATCTTGATTCATTAAAGGAACAATCGAACTATTAGCTGCAATTCTTGCTGAAAATTCAGAAGGGTTTGCAGTTAAAGCTGGAACAGCAATTTTGTTGTGTTCTGATGAGTGAGTAACTTTAAAATCTGCACTTCCTTTACATCCTTTAGCTGTTTCTACAAATGTTCTTAATGCTGGAAAATCATTTGCTAAAATATTTATTGAACCACTTGGTTTACTGCAATGCCCATCAGCATATGCCGTTGTTCCAAAAAGCACGAACAATAAGGTTAATAGTATTTTTCTCATATTTTCTCTCTTTTTTGGTTGTTTATAATTATTCTAATAAAACTATATATTTAAGAATTATTTAATAAAAGAGATTTTTAAATCACTTTTGACGCAAGTCCTGATCCAATCACAAGTGACTCAAGTTTTTTATAAACTATATTCTCATCAACATTTCCAAATCCGGCAAATGTGCTAAATCCACAATCAGTACCGGCCATTAATTGGTTAGGATCTATTACTTTAGAAAAGGCTAAAATTCTATGTTTTACGACATCTGGATGTTCAATAAAATTGCTCGTTGACTCTATTACTCCTGGAATAATAATTTTATCTTTTGGTAGTTTTATATTTTCAAATACTTCCCATTCATGAGCATGCCTAGGGTTAGCAGACTCTATCAAATACATATTTATGTTGGCTTTAAAAGCTATCTCAATAATTTTATTTAACTCAATATCGTGAATGTGAGGTCCCTCATAATTTCCCCAACAAATATGCATTCTTACTTTAGTTGGATCAATATTTTCTAATGACTTATTTAAAACCTCGACATGTTTGTTTGCTCTTTCTAAAAAATTTTCATCTGAAATGTCCTTATAAATCATATGCCTTGATAGAGCGAGGTCAGGGCAATCGATCTGAAGAGAAAGACCACTATCAATAATTTTTTCATATTCAAATTTCATAATATCTGAAAGCTTTTCTAAATATTCATCATCATTTTTGTAAAATTTATTAGGTAGAAAATTACAAATAACTCCTGGTGATGGAGAATTCATAAACCCGTCTTTATGAGAATTTTTATTTAATGCATCTTTAAAATTTACGATATCTTTATTAATTGAAACATTATCTTTTAATTTTAATTCACTTGTGCAACATGGTCTTTTATATGTCGGGGTTCCACCAGATTGAACAAGTTTTTTTTTAAAAGATGGAAAATCATCTAAATCTTTTGGAGCTTTTCTTTCACTTTCTCCTGAAAAACCTTCAACTCTATCTTTAATATATGTTGCATAGCTAATTTTTGACATTTCTCCATCACTTATTATATCAATTCCTGTATCAATCTGTTTTTTTACAACTTCTAAAACATTATTTCTTACAACTTCGTCAAATTTTTTTATGCTTATTTCTTCTTTATTATCTTTCGAGGCTAAAAGACTTGAGAGCTCATTTGATCTGGGTAGGCTTCCGACATGTGTGGTTTTTATTTTAACCATGATTTATTAAAATTTGTTTCCATATAGCAACTTCATCAAATAATACCCACTCCCTTATAATAGAGTTGGAGTAAAATTCTGCATGATTAATACCCATTATAAATATTTTTTTATTTGAAGCTTTATCATAATCCATACTGTCTTTACTGTGAGTACCTTCTAAAAACCATCTAACTGATATTCTTGGATTTTGACCTGCTTCCTCTAAAAAACCCACATGTTCTATGGTAAATTTTATATTTGAAAATATTGCCTTTAGAGAATTCCATTTTTCTTTAATACTCTCTCTTCCATGACCAATTTTATTTCCAGGCCAAAAAATATTAGCGGCTCTATCATATCCTTCAAATTTATAATTATAATTAAAAATATTTTTAAGTATCTCAGAATATTTTTCAGCTTTTGATCCTTTTTTATATTTCTCAGCTTTATAATTTGAACTTTTATCAGTTTCAAAATTAAATAACTTGGATGCAGTTGAAATTCCCCCCTCGCTTTCAATTATTTTCTTTGCAAATTCTTTTGGAGAGTAACCAATCTGCCTTACCATCGCTCCTTGATCTCTAACTATCCACTCGTCATAAACTTGATTTTCTTTACATGCGCAATCAGCAATTACTCTATAATTAATATCTTTTCCACTAGGCTTTCCATAAAAACCATCACCTAGGTGTGTTCCTTTACTTAATATTCTATGGGAAGAGTGATATCCAATTTCGTCATTACCATTCCAAATAACATCCTCACCTAACAATTGTCTGTTAGGAAATTCTTTTAAAGTTGCATATGTTGCGTCTATAACTGGTTTATTGCCATAAGTAACTCCGAATGGTGATCTTACTGGTATATCTTTTGTATAAAATTTACCAATAGACTCAACATCTTTACCTTCCCAAATTTGCTCAGTTATTTTTAATATATAGTCAGGAAAGTCTTTGTATTTCTTATCAAAACCTTTCATTATATTTGTGATACACAATTAAGAAGTGACTCATTTTTTTCGTCAATTTTAATACTTATGTTGGATCCAACTGGAACTGAAAATGTATCTTTATAATCTAATTCAATGGAAGAATTATCTGTTTCAATGTTCCATTTTCCTTTTTGTGAAAAAAAAATTGTAGGTTTATCAAATTTTAAATTTTCAACTGTTCCTATTGTAGATTTAAAAGTGCTTAAGCTAAATCCAGTATCGTGTTTTATAATTGGCGTTATTGATTTGTTTTGAAAGTTGTTACCTAAAATATGTGAAATTTTAACATTATTTCCAATATTGTTTTCATTTTCAAGTCTCTTACTAGACTCGCATATATTTTTTTGTAATTGTTCTAGTTTATAATTATCAAATTTTATAATTTCATCCTTTGATATTGGGTCAAGTAATTTTCTACCATTTGGAATTTCTTGACTGTTTAAATCAATCAAAGAATTATCATCTAATAGTGCCATACCAGTTTGTTTTGCTTTTTTTAGAACCTCAGGTATCCATGTTACAATTCCAGGATCATCTCCACCAAGAACAACAAAAATAAAACCCTCCTCATCTCCTACATTTTCAAATGCTCTAAACATATTTGTTGGCATAGATATAATATCGCCTGGATTTAATATTGTCTCATGTTCACCTTTAGAACCCCAATAAAACCTCCATTTACCTGAATAAATTATGAATACTTCGGCAGTCAAATGGCTATGAAGTCCAGAACCATTTAAGGGTTTTGCAGAAACAGCACCTAAGTTAAATCCATGGGGTTCTGATATTTTTATTGATTGATTTGCATCCTCAGCAACACCTGGTCCTAAAATAGAATAATTTTTTCTCTCTTTATGACCTTTCAATTTACCTTCAACAAAGGGTAAAGTACTAGGAGTTAAGTCCTCAAATTTAGCAAGTCTAATATTCATATTTTTTTAATTATAATATTGTGATACACGAATATTTCCAATAAATAAATATATGCAAATAGAGCAATTTGATACAGGACTTAAAACTAAAACAAACGTTAAAGATATTGATCTTTCACCAGAGCAAAATTTTCGAAATAAAAATTTAATTAGAAGCTATTTAAATCAAATTGTAAATTTAGGATTAAAAGAAATAGATAAAAGTTTGGATAAGGCATTTATAAATGATGTAAAGGTCAATTGTTTTCATCCTTTAAATGAGTTTATTGGAATAAAAAATTTAAATGAAAAGCTCTGGACACCATTATTAGAAGCCTTCCCAGATTTAGAAAGAAGAGAAAATATTGTAGTAGGGGGAGCTTTTAGGGATAAAATTTTAGTAGGGTCATACTCAACGTTATCTGGATACTTTAAAAAGTCATGGTTAGGGATCAAGCCAAATTTAAATATGATAAATCTTAGATGTTGTGAAATACATGAACTT
This sequence comes from uncultured Pelagibacteraceae bacterium, assembly GCA_902545035.1. GTDB lineage: Bacteria > Pseudomonadota > Alphaproteobacteria > Pelagibacterales > Pelagibacteraceae > Pelagibacter. Next base: position 43,811 of record CACCEJ010000007.1, read on the forward strand.
AAAGAAGACAAAATAGTTGAAAGTCATATTTTAATTGATGTTATAGATTTCTTAAGACAATGTGGTATTTTTCCAATCAATCCATCGAGAGGACCTGAAGGAGCCTGGTTACCTCCAATAAATACCGATGGTGTAAATTTTTTTGAAAAAGATATTGAAATTTCAAATTCAAGTTTGAAACAAGCTCTTTCAATGAATAGAAGTCTTAATTTTAAACCTGAAACAGAGAACCTATCTGATGAAGAATTAAAAAAAAGATTAATAGATCATCCTCAAAGAGAATATTGGCATGACAAAATGATATGGTATGGACCTTGTGGAATTGGCACCTCAAGATCTTTAGAGGGTTTTATTGATATGCATCAGTTGCCATTTAGGAAATCATTTACTGAAAGAGATTATTTCAAACTTGGTCATTATTGTGAAATAGGGGATGGTAAATTTTCTTTATGCGCTGGTTGGCATAGTTTAGAGGCTTACTATGGTTCAAATGATTGGTTAGGTTTTACAGCAAATAATCAAAAACTAACAATGAGAGTTATGGATTTTTATCATCACGATGAAGGAAAAATTCGTGAAAATTGGGTACCAATTGATATACTTCATATTTTAAAACAAATAGGCATAGATATCTTGGAAAAAATTAAAAGTTGAAATGGCAAATATAAAATTCACAGGCGTTCATAAATCTTTTGGATCAAACAAGATTATAACTGATTTTAACCTTATGGGAAAAGATGACGAATTTCTTGTATTAGTTGGTCCATCTGGCTGTGGAAAGTCAACTTTATTAAGAATGATAGCAGGTTTAGAAAAAATTGATGAGGGGGAAATATTTATTAATGATCAAAAAATTAATGATCTTCATCCCTCCAAAAGACAAACTGCAATGGTATTTCAATCTTATGCTCTTTATCCACACATGAATGTCTATGAGAACATGTCATTTGGACTGAAGATTGAAAAGAAATCTAAGGAAGAAATTGAAACAAAAGTTATGCAAGCAGCTAAAATTTTAAAAATTGAGGAATTACTTGAAAGAAAACCAAAGCAGTTATCTGGAGGTCAGAGGCAACGAGTTGCCATTGGACGTGCAATTACCCGAAATCCTAAAATATTTTTATTTGATGAGCCTTTATCTAATTTGGATGCAGCCTTAAGAGCTGAGATGAGAGTAGAAATTTCAAAGCTTCATAACCAAATCAAAACTAATATGATTTATGTTACCCATGATCAAGTAGAAGCAATGACTTTAGCTGATAGAATTGTAATATTAAATCTGGGAAATATTGAGCAAGTCGGAACACCCGATGAAATTTACAATAATCCATCAAATATTTTTGTTGCTCAATTTATTGGAACACCAAAAATGAATATTTTACCATTAAATAATGAAAATATTATTTCTGATAATAAAATTAACTTCTTAGGAAACGAAATTACTTTTGAAAAAATTAAGTTTGATAAAAGTAAATATTTTATTGGAATAAGACCCGAACATTTTAATGTATCAAATGAATCTAAATTTAAGTTCAAACCTAAAATTGAATTAGTAGAAAATTTAGGAAATGAAAAGATAGTTTATATGAGTAATGATAATTTAGAGCTTAGTGCAAAAATTTCTAGTCAAATTGATTTTCAAAATGAGCTTAGATTTGATACTAAAGATATTTTTATATTTGATGAAAACGGAAGTAGAATTTAAACTTCCTTGATAAGTATTTACATAATTAACTCAAAATGAATTGGATTATAGTCACAATCATCGCTGCTTTTTTTCAAAATTTAAGATCATCATTTCAGAAAAAAATTAACAAAGATGTTTCTACAATTGCTTCAACATATGTAAGATTTTCATTTGCTCTGCCTTTAGCCTTACTATCATTTTTTGTTTATTTTAGAGAATTCACAATTATTAAAGATATACTTGTTCAACCAGGTTTTTTAATCAATGTTACATTAGCATCAATTTTTCAAGTTATTTTTACATTTGTTTTGCTCTACCTTTTTAAATTTTCAAATTTTGTAGTAGGTACGTCACTTAGTAAGACAGAAGTTGTACAAGTTGCTTTATTTGAATATTTAATACTCAATGAAAAACTAAACATAATAGGAATTAGTGGAATTATAATTTCAACTTTGGGAGTAATTATTTTATCAATAAAAAATGTAAAATTTTTTTTCCAAAATATTTTTTCTAAAACCACATTAATTGGGTTGGTCTCAGGTTTATTCTTAGCTTTGAGTATTGTTTATTTTAGATCTGCAGCGCTATCTTTGAAAAATTTTGAGTCAAATTTTGAAAAAGTAATATCAACACTACTATTTGGCCTTTTAATACCTACAATAATCTTAACTATTTATCTCTTAATATTTGAAAAAAGAGAATTTAGAAAACTTTATAATGATAAATATGATTGCATGCTAATTGGCTTAGGTGGTTTTTTTGCATCTTTATCATGGTTTTATGCATTCACATTAATTCAAGCATCATTTGTCAGAGCGGTTGGACAAATTGAATTATTATTTAGTTATTTTTCTTCAAGATACTTCTTCAAGGAAAAAGTAAAAGTGTCTGAAATAATAGGTATTATAATTTTTGTATTAGGAGTAACACTTTTATTATTTTCAAGAGTTTAATAAAACTAATTTTGAAATCCGTACTTTCTTAGTCTCACATCTCCGGTTCTCGCATGAGCTTCCATGCCTTCATATCTTGAAATTCTCGCGCATGCTGCACCCACCTCTTTTGTAGACTCTTTAGTCATTCTTTGAAAACTTAATGTTTTAATAAATTTTCCAACAAACAAACCACCAGTATATTTTCCTGCTCCTTTAGTAGGCAAAATGTGGTTTGTCCCAGAACATTTATCACCATAAGCAACTGTGGTCTCTTCTCCAATAAATAATGATCCATAATTTTTTAATCTGTCATGGAACCATTGAAGATTTTTAGTTTGAATTTCTAAATGTTCAGGGGCATATTCATCACTTATTTTAGCCATTTCTTCATCCGTGTCGCAAAGAATAACTTCACCATAGTCTCTCCAAGCGGCGCCCGAGTTTTCTCTTGGTAAATCTGGCAGATCTGCGATAAGCTCTGGCACTCTTTGCATGACATATTCAGCAAGTTTTTTACTAGTCGTAAATAACCAAGCTGGAGAATTGTATCCATGCTCTGCTTGTCCAACTAAATCAAAAGCAACTAATTCTGGATCAGCTGTGTCGTCAGCTATCACAGCGATTTCTGTAGGACCTGCAAATAAATCAATCCCAACTTTTCCAAACAGAATTCTTTTTGACTCTGCAACAAATTGATTACCTGGGCCTACAAGCATATCCGCAGGCGCGTTTCCAAAAAGACCATAAGTCATTGCGGCAATAGCTTGCACACCACCTAAATTCATTATTACATCTGCACCACATAAATCCGCAGTATAGACTATCGCAGGATGAACACCCACACCTGGTTTTGGAGAACTACAAACAATAATATTTTTTACACCAGCTACCTTTGCTGTTGTTACACTCATCACAGCTGATGCTATGTGTGCATATCTTCCAGCAGGAACATAACAACCTGCAGTATTAACTGGAATTAATTTTTGCCCAGCATATAAGCCATCTGATAACTCTACTTCAAAATCCTGACCATAGTTTTTCAATTGTGCTTCAGCAAATTTTCTTACTCTTTCATGAGAAAATTGAATATCATCTTTAGTCTTAGGATCTAAATTTTTTTTAATTTCTTCAATTTTTTCTCTCGTAACAATTACTTCACCTTCATATTTATCAAATTTTTTTGATAGTTCGATACATCCTTCTTCTTTAGTTTTTTCAATATCTTTAAGAATATTTTCAACAATCTCTCTGGTCTTTGTATCGTCAGTTGATGAAGTTTTTGGTGATTTTTTTAAGTAAGTTATTGCCATATTTAAATCCTAATTTAATTATTATTTTTTTTCAATATTCATTTAATCTAAAGCTACCACAGCTGCAGCAATTGAGGCTAGTCTTGCTGTCGCATCATCCGATCTACTTGTTATTACAACAGGGACTTTACCACCAACAACTACACCAGCTGCACAAGCTCCCATAAAATATATCATCATTTTTACTAAAGCATTTCCAGCCTCTACATTTGGAACTAATAAAACATCTGCATCTCCTGCAACTTCATTTTTAATTCCTTTTATAGTTGCTGATTTTTTAGAAACACTATTATCAAACGCTAGAGGGCCAAATATATCTGCGTTAAAATTTTCTTTGCTAGCCAATCTACAAATTTCCTTAGCATCAACAGAACTTTGCATACTATCTAAAACTTCCTCTGTGGCTGACAAAATAGAAACTTTAGGTCTTGCAATTTTTATTCTGTGACAAAAATCTATAACATTTTTTAAAATATGCATTTTTGTTTTGACATTAGGATTAACATTTAATGCGCCATCAGTTATTATTAGTGGGCCATCTTCTTTATCTAGTGTCATATGCCAAATATGACTTAATCTAGTTTTTCCTATTAAGTTATATTTTCTTAATAAAACTTCTTTCATTAACACATCAGTATGTATATGGCCTTTGACTATAATCTTTACATCACCATCACCTGCTAGTTTAGCAGCAACTTTAGCAGTATTATTTTCAATTGGTTCATGAACAATTTCATAATCGGAAATATCAAATTTTAATTCTTCAGCTATTTTTTTAATTTCCCCCTGATCACCTATCAAAACAGGAACTATTAATTTTTCTTTAACGGCATCCATAACGGAGAGCATTGGTAGTTCCTTACCAGCATTCACAATTGCAGCTTTAATTCCTCTCTTTTGATGAGCAATATCTAATAAATTAAGTGGACAAACTGTTGATTTATCTGAAAGCATTAAATTTATATATACTAAAATGATTAAAAAACTAATATACAAATATAGTATAAGGATAAAAAGTGGAAATAGTTACTAAAATTGCTCCAATCGCTTTAGCACTTATAATGTTAGGTCTAGGGTTAGGTCTAACTGGACGAGACTTTTTAAGGGTAATAAATAATCCTAAAGACTTTGTAATTGGATTTTTCTGCCAACTGTTACTTTTACCGTTAGTTGCGTATATTTTAATATCAATATTAAATTTGCCTGTTGAGATTGCATTAGGCATTATGATTATTGCTGCTGCACCAGGGGGCGTTACTACAAATGTTATGACCAAGTTTGCAAATGGAGATGTGGCTTTGTCCATTTCATTAACTGCAATAATTAGTTTAATTAGCATAATTTCAGTACCATTTATTGTTTTAAAATCAGCTGATTTACTTGGTGTTACTAATATCTCAGCAGATATTACTATGACAGCAATTACACTTAAGATGGCATTGGTTGTTACTGTGCCAGTAATTTTAGGCATGATTATTAGAAAATTTGCAGATAATTTAATTTCCTCAAATATTTCGATTGTTAATAAAATAACAACAGCTTTGTTCGTTATTGTATTTGCTGCAATTTGGATTGAAGAAAGAGAAAACATTTTTAATTACTTAAAACAAGCAGGCTTTGCAGTATTAGTATTAAATGTTGTAATGTTGATACTTGCTTATTATATAGCCAAATTCTTTGCAACTGGAATGAAGCAAAGAAAATGTATTGCGATAGAATGTGGTTTACAAAATGGAACTTTGGCAGTGTTTGTAGCAACACAAATGTTTAATGATATTGCTTATATGATACCAACAGCAGCATATGCTCTTATAATGTACTTAACTGGCTTCGCTTTAATTTTTATACTTCGAAGAGCTAATTAATTTTTACTTTTTCAAAATATTTTACAAACTAAATCTGACAAAGAAGAGATATTTTGTTCTTGAATTTTAATAGTATCGCTTAATGCTTGATCTTTCATATTTATAGTGAATTGTTTTTTTTTATTAATGCTAATGTATTTATTTTTTAACAAATAATTCAATTTTCTTACAACTGTAGGTCTTGGAATATGAGTTATCTCAGAAATTGACATAGTATTTACCCCACCTTCTTCAACATTTACCATATCTTTCTCCCATTCTGAAAAATTTAAACCAACACCCTCATAAGATTTATTTACTATTGAGTGACATGTTATAACCATACCTACTGAATAAATTTCAAGATCTCCTAATTGCTTTTTCCATCTTAAGGTTAAAGTAAAAATAAATATATAAAAATAGTACCAACAATATGAAAAGTTTTCCTTTAAATGCTCTGATACTTCGTCGACATTTAAAGATTTGTCTATTAAATTTTCTTTTTTTAATATTTCAGAGATTTTTGATAATAATGCGCTCAAATTTTTAAGAGTATTTTTAGGTTGTACCAGTCTATAAGCCGACCTATCTATATAAATTTTTTTTCCAATTTTTTGAAGAACGTTTAATTTTTCAAGGTCGAGAATTTTTCTTCTAGTACTTTCTTTTGGAATATTTAAACTTTTTGATATTTCAATTATATTAATTCGATCTAATTCCAAAGATTTATCAAACATAAAAAAATTATCATAGCTCTCTATTTTTTTAATTTGTATGTAGTGCTCAAAATCTTTGTTTATTAGATAAAGAATTATCCTATACTTATCTATGTCGTTAAAAACTTCATATGAAGAATTCATCCATTCAGATATTAATCTGTAGTATGTTGGGGCAAGTTTTTCAAAATTTCCTGTGATTAATTTTTGAATATTTTTTTTTATGAGATTGTTTCGGATTTTAGTCATTTTTTAATGATAACCATTCTATTATTTTAAACCCAAAATGGACATAAAATTAATTGTGCACAACCCATTTTGGACACAGAATTAATTTTTACAAATTAAACATGTGTTTAAATAAAACCATATGAGTTATAATAAAGATAGTAGAGCATCTGATATTGAAATTTCTTCTCAATTAACAGGTGACGTAAATATTGATACCCCTCAAAAAGTAAATATCAGTGCTCTCAAACTCAAAATTATTCAAAAAGAAAAAAAAGAAACTTTAAAGAATAGAATTTTCATTTTAACGTTTTTTATAGTCCTAGGCACTATTGGATACTTTGTGTCTAACTAAGTCTTTTTAGTTTCATAATTTAAATTAAATTCAAGTACATAAAGGAATATCTACTGTTGTAATAAATAATAATTTGTAAATAATAAAGTAATGAAACCATTTACTGGATATCTAATATTAGCTTTAGGAATAACCACAGAAATAGCAGCAAATAGTTTTGCAAAAATTTCTGAAGGATTTACAAAACTAACCCCTACAATTGCTTGCTTACTGTTAATGACTGTAACGATGTTTTCTTTAGCAAAAGCAATGTCTGTAATACCTGTTGCATTTAGTTATTCTACTTATAGTGGTTTAACAGTAGCAGGAGTAGTAATCTTTGGCATGTTAAAATACAATCAATTTCCTAATATGTATGGTTTTATTGGAATTTGTCTGATCGTGACAGGAGTTATAATGGTAAATTATTTAGGGCGAGCTGGCTAAAAATTTTTACTATTTTAAAAGAGTTCGAATATCTTCTTTTATATTTGCTGGAATTTGAATTTCAGATTTATAATTTTTTTTAAATCTTCTTAATTTATTTTCTCCAGGGTATAATATTTCTTTTAGTCCTTTTAGTTTAGGAAGCTTCTTTATTCTTTTAATATTTTCTTTAATTCTTTTTTTAAAATTTGATTGAAATAAATTTGCTTTCATTACAATAAATAAATGACCAATATTTTGTGGCCCAGAAAAATCGTCGAATGGATCTTTTACTTTTCCACCGTGATTACCCCCAGTATAAACTCCACTTAAAATATCAACCATCCATGCAAGGCCAGAACCTCTAAATCCTGCAATAGGAAGTTGAACGCCCTCAAGAGCTTTCATGGCATTAGTGGTAGGGTTACCAAATCTATCTAAAGCAACACCTTCAGGTATTTTTGAATTTGTTCTTGATGCAACTCTTATTTTTCCTCTATTGATCATTGAAACAGATGTATCTAATATGAATGGTGCTTTTGATCCTGTTGGAGATCCAAAGCAAATAGGATTTGTACCAAATAAAGATTTGATAGCTCCATGCGGAGCTATTGCAGGTGGTGCATTAGTAAAAACTAAAGCCATCATATTTTTCTTTACTGCTTGTTCTGCGTAATATCCAGACATTCCATAATGACCGCTATTTTTAACAGCCACTAATCCTATTCCAGTTTTCTTAGCATTTTTTATTGCTTTTTTTATTGCTATATCAGCTGCAACAAAACCAATGCTATCATCACCATTTATGTGAGCTACGGATTGAGAAATATTTTTAATTTTTATTTTAGGTTTAGGGTTAATTAAATTATGATTTATACGGTCACAGTACATTTTTAGTCTTGATAAACCATGTGTAGGAGCCCCGACTAATTCAGCATTAATTATTGCGTCTGCACATATTTTTGAATGACTTCTCGAGAGTTTATATTTCCTGAATATTTCAACAATGGTTTTTTTTAATTTATTTTTTTCCATTTTACGTTTTTTAAGTCTTTATTAAAAAATGAAAGTATATCACTCACTAAATAATCTGGTTCCTCCAAAGCCGCAAAATGACCACCGTTAGGAAACTTCTTCCATCTTTTTATATTAAAAATTCTATTCACGTATGATTTAGGAGGCCACTCAAGCATTTCTTTTGGAAAAATTGCTATTGCTGTTGGTGCTTTTATTTTTTTAAAATTTTTTGGAAAAGATCTTCCACCTTCTTTTCTTCTACCAAAATAAATCCAGCTAGCAGTGTTAAAACTTTTTGTTATTATATAAATCATTATATTTGATAAAAGTTCGTCTTTTGAGAATGTCTTTTCTATCTTGCCCATTTTAAGATCAGACCAACCATGAAATTTTTCCAAAATCCACGCTGCTGTACCTACAGGACTATCTATCATTGCATAAGACAAAGTTTGAGGCTTTGTAGCTTGTTGAGTTCTATATCCCTCTTGCATAATTTGATCAAAGTTAAATTTTTTCTCCCATTTTTTTTCTTTACTATTTTTTGGTCCTTTTGGATGTCTAAGTGGTAAGCAATTAAGATGTATTCCTTTACAATTCTTTGAGCTATCAAGACCAATCCATCCAGCAATAGTTGCTCCCCAATCACCACCTTGTACAAAATAATTTTTATAGCCTAAGTTTTTAACCATAAATTTATTTAGTATTTTTCCAATTTTTCTTGGACCTAAGGCTTTTTTGATTTGAGATGAAAATCCAAATCCTGGTAAAGACGGAACAATTACATCAAATCCATCTTCAATTTTTCCTCCGTATTTTTCTGGGTGAGCCAGTCTTGGAATGATATCTAAAAATTCAGTTATGCTTCCTGGCCATCCATGTAAAAGCAACAATGGTCTAGAATTAGGATTTTTACTTTTTTCAAAAATAAAATGTAAGTTTATATCTTCAACTTTTGTTTTATAATTTTTAAGTGAATTGATCTTGTTTTCAAATTTTTTCCAATCATACTTTGTAATCCAGTATTTAGATATACTCTTTAGATAATTTAAGTTAGTTCCATACTCCCAACCATTCATATTTTGAGCAGCATTCCAAGGAAAGTTTCTTACTTTTTTATAGATTTCATTAAGTGTGCTTTTAGGCACACTTATTTTGTATTGTTTGATCATCAATTAACTATGACTTATCCAAATTGTTTTTGTTTGAAGAAACGAATTTAGAGCCTCAGTACCTTGATCTCTACTTAATGAACCTGATTGCTTATAGCCTCCAAATGGAGTTTTAATATCTCCCTCTGAAAAAGTATTTACTGATATAGTTCCACAGGGCAAACTTTTAGCTAAATGAAACGCTCTATTTATGTCCTGTGTAAATACACTAGCATGCAATCCATATTTCGAATTACTGGCAATTTTCAAAGCTTCCTCGTCATTTTTAACTGTCAAAACACCAAGCACTGGTCCAAATATTTCCTCTTGAGCAATAGTCATATTTTCTTTTAATCCATCAAAAAGTGTTGGTTTTGCATAAAAACCTTTTTGGTTTTTAATTGAAACTCCTCCAGATAAAAGTTTTGCTCCTTCATCTATACCTCTTTGAATGTATCCATCAACAGTTTGTAAATGTCCTTTTGAAATCATAGATCCCATATTCGATTTTAAATCTAACGGATCTCCTACTTTCAGTTTTTTAACTTTTTTTATAACTTTGTCTAAAAATTCGTCTTTTACTTTTTTATGTACTATCTGCCTCATATTTGCTGAACAGTTTTGTCCACCGTTCCAAAATGCAGAATTCATAGCATTATCAATTAGATCATCTGTAATTTTAGCATCTTCTAAAACTATAAATGGACTTTTTCCTCCCATCTCTAATGCGACAGGTTTTAAATTACTTTCACTCGAGTATTTTAAGAAATAACCACCCACTTCAGTTGATCCTGTAAAAGAAACTGCATCAACATCTTTGTGCCTACCTAGAGCCTCTCCAACATCACCATAACCCGGAAGTACATTTAAAACACCATCTGGTATTCCAGCTTCTTTTCCAATTTGAGCAACTCTAATTGCTGTAAGTGGTGTATCTTCCGCTGGCTTAATTATCACCGAGCAACCTGCTGCAAGAGCTGGCGCCATCTTCCAGACAGCCATCATTAAAGGAAAGTTCCAAGGAACAATTCCAGCAACAACTCCTATTGGCTCTTTAACAATTAAACTTGTAATAGATGGTTCAGTTGGACCAACTTTACCAAATACTTTATCAATTAATTCTCCATACCATTGAAAATGCATTGGTGCATCATTTGCAACTTCATGAAGTTTTGCAACGTGCTGCCATGGACTTGCAACATACTGTCCTTCAACTACACCTGATTGAAGACCTTGATATAATTGACTCCAGTCATAAGGTGTTGGTGTTGCACCCCAATTTTTAACCAGCATGAACTCAACTGGACTTTTAGTAGTTCTCCATTTAAGTCCTTTCATATCATCTGGTTCATGAACAGGTTTAGTTGCATTCCCAAGCTGTCTAAATCCACCACTTGAATATACAGAAAGGCAAATATGACCAGCATTTTCAAGAGCGAGTTTACACTGT
>CACCEJ010000008.1 GCA_902545035.1 uncultured Pelagibacteraceae bacterium
AAATAAATTAAAAACGTTATTTCTTTTTTTGGTCTTCGCCAGTTTTCTGTTGAAAATGTATACAAAGTTAAATATTTAATTTTAAGAGAAATAGCTTCTTCTATAATTTTTTCTACTGTTTTAACACCAGCTGTATGTCCAAAGTTTCTTGATTTTTTTTTTTTGATTCCCCATCTGCCATTTCCATCCATTATTATGGCAACATGTTTAGGTGAATTCATATAGTCATTATTTCGTTTTCTTTGGTAGAAACTCTTAAATCGATATCTTTGATATGATCATCAGTAAAATCTTGAATTATTTTTTCTTTTTTTTTAACTTCATCTTCTGAAATTTCTTTATTTTTAAGAAGCTTTTTTAGATCATCATTAGCCTCTCTTCTTATGTTTCTGATTGATACTTTACATTTCTCTCCCATAGATTTAATTATTTTTTTCATTTCTGTTCTTCTTTCCTCGCTTAAATCTGGAACTGGTAATCTAATTAATTGACCATCAATTTGAGGATTTAAACCTAACTCTGATTTTTTAATAGCCGAATCTATTAATGCTACATTATTTGTATCCCAAACCTGAATATTTATTGTTCTAGGCTCTGGTGTTGTTATGCTTCCTAATTGATTAATTGGCATTTTTTGTCCATACACATCAACTTTAACTAAATCTAACATGTTAGCATTAGCTCTTCCAGTTCTTAGAGAAGCTAATTCTTGTTGAAAAACTTCAAATGTTTTAATCATCTTATTATTGTATTTGTTTTCTTCAAACATTACTCACCTATCTTTAACCTTGTAAATTTGATGATTTTTAAACCTGGTATTTCAAGATTTTTCAATACATCTTTCACTTTTATTTTAGGATCCATTACCCAGTCTTGTGTCATCAGGCTATTGTCCTCTTTAAATTTATTTATCTTGCCTATACTTATTTTTTTTGCAATTTCCTCCGGTTTTCCAGAATTTTTTAATTCTTCAGCTATAAGCTCAACCTCTTTATTAATTATTTCTTCATTAATTTCATCTGAATTTAAAGCAATAGGGTTTGATGCAGCAACATGCATGGATAGTTGTTTACCAAATAAATCTATTTTGTCAGACCTATCATTAGTGTTTAAAGATACTATTACTACTAGCTTAGATACATTTTCTTTAATAATAGAATGTTGATAAACAAAATTTCTTCCATTTGGGTCATTGAAAGTATTTGACCTTCCAATAGTGATTTTTTCACCAATTTTAGCAATAAGACTCACTAAATTTTCATCAACAGATCTTCCATTTTTCATATTAGCTTTTTGCAATTCATTTTGATTAGATGAATATTTGTTATTTAATTCACCTAATTCTTTTACAAATTCAATAAAGTCATCATTTTTAGCAACAAAATCGGTCTCACAATTAACTTCTATCATAGACATTTTATTATCATCACCAGAAAGTACAACAACACCTTCTGTTGCATTTCTAGACATTTTTTTGGAAGCTTTTGCTATACCTTTCACTCTTAAGATTTCAACAGCTTTATCTAGGTCACCATTAGATTCTTTCAATGCTGAATTACAATCTTTAAATCCTGCTCCAGTTGATTTTCTTAATTGCTTAACTTTTTCTATGTCACTCATTTTAAATCCTATGATATTTTATTGATTAATTTAATTTAGTTTCTTCTTTTTTAACTTTTAAATTTTCAGTTTTTGAAACTTCTTTTTTCTCATCATCTTTAATTTTTTCATTTGTCTGTATTTGAGATATTTCCTTTTTTGCATTTAGAATAGTTTCTTTTAAAAGTGAACAATATAAGTCGATAGATCTTCTAGCATCATCATTTCCAGGGATTGGAAAATCAATTCCATCAGGATTAGAATTCGTATCTAAGATTGCAATTATTGGAATTCCCAATTTAATTGACTCCTTAATTGCTAACGACTCGTAGTTAGTATCAATTATAAATACCAAATCGGGTACTTTTTTCATTTGAGAAATTCCTCCTAATGATCTTTGTAACTTATCTCTCTGACCACTCATTTTTAATAACTCTTTTTTAGTAAATCCTCTATTTTCAGATTTTAAATCAGTTTCAATTTTATCAAGTTTTTTTATCGAATTAGATATTGTTCCCCAATTAGTAAGCATACCACCTAGCCATCTGTAATTGACAAAATATTGATCTGTTTCATTTGCTAAATCTGCTATTGCTTCTGATGCTTGTTTTTTAGTCGAAATGAATAAAATTTTTCCACCAGATGCAATTGTTGAATAGACCTTTTCTAAAGCTACTTTTGTTAATTCAAGTGTTTGTGTTAAGTCTATTATGTGAATAGAGTCTCTTTTACCAAAAATAAATTTTTTCATTTTTGGGTTCCATCTTAATGTTTTATGTCCTAAGTGGACGCCAGCTTCTAATAATTGTTCGATTGTAAGATTTGGTATTTTCATATTATTTCCCGGTTATGCCACCACAATTACTGCCTATAAAAGGACCGGAGGTATAAAACCAGAAATTGTGTGCGTATTAATTTATGGAACTAATTACAAATAAAATGAGAAAAAACAAGTTTTTTTTAATTTATTTCTATATTTTGTTCATTTCTTAATAAATTAAGCATTTTGTGGTCTATTTTTCTATTTTGCCTCAGCTTAAAGGACATAACTTTTTTCTCAATCTCAAAATGAATAATCACTTTAGTGGCTCCATTTTCTAGACTTAAATTATTAATTTTCTGAATATCGTTTAGATTTTTAATTTTTATTTGAACTTCTTCTATGGGTTTATTTATTATATCCTTCATAGATATAATTTTTTTTATATTAATCTTCTTTTGAACTTTGCTGTCATCGATATAACTTTTGACTAAAGTTATCATAATAGAATTACCTTCGACAAGTATATGTCTATTGGTCTCAAAGATATCAGAAAAAACAAATAACTCAAAAACTCCAGACAAATCAGAAAATTTGATTATTGCGTATGAAGTTCCTTTTTGAGTTTTTTTCTCTTGAACTTTAAGAATTGTTGATGAAATATTTGAACTTAAAATATTTTCATTTGTATTAAAATCTTCAAAATTAATTATATTATATTGTTTAAAAAGTGGTTTATATTGATTAAGAGGATGGTCAGATATAAAGAATCCCAGTGTTTCAAATTCTTTTGATAATTTAGTATCTACATTCCAATCATCAATTTTTTCTATAAATGTTTCATCATCCTCTTCATTAAATAAATCTATTTGGTTTACCAAATTGTTTTCAAAAATATTTTTTGATTTTAAAATAATATTTGGTATAGAATTATGTAAAGATTGTCTGTTATTACTAAAACTATCAAAAACTCCAGCCTTAACTAAACCCTCTAATTGTAATTTATTTATATCCTTAGGGTTAACGCGATTTATAAAATCTCCAATATTTTTGAAATTTCCATTCTTGTTTCTTTCTTTCACGATATTCGAAATTGCCTCATAACCAACACTTTTAATTGCTCCTAATGCATAAAGAAAATTTTTACCATCAGAAGAAAAATCTGCATAACATTTATTTATATCTGGACGAATTATATTTATGTTTAATCTTTTTAATTCTTCATAAAATTCACTTAATTTTTTCTGATTTGAAAGTTCCATAGACATTGAGGCAGCAAAAAATTCATGCGGGTAATAAGTTTTTAAAAAAGCAGTTTGATAAGCTATTATTGCATATGCGGCTGCATGACTTTTATTAAATCCATACTCAGCAAATGGTTCGATTTTTAAAAAAATTCCAGCCGCAATATCTTTGCTTATTCCATTGTTGTAAGCTCCTTCAACAAATCTTTCCTTTTGTTTTTCTAGTTCAGCTCTTTTTTTTTTACCCATGGCTCTTCTTAATATATCTGCTTCACCTGCGGTGAATCCCGATAATACTTGAGCAATTTGCATTACTTGTTCTTGATAAATAATCACACCGTAAGTTGGTTTTAAAATTTCTTCCAGCTTAGGATGTAAATAATCAGGTTCTCTCTTTCCATGTTTGCAATCATTATAAATAGGAATATTACTCATAGGTCCAGGTCTATATAAAGCAACTAAAGCAATAATATCTTCCAAATGATTAGGTTTCATGTTGATTAAAGCATCTTTCATTCCAGAACTCTCTAATTGAAATAATCCAACAGTTTTACCACTTGATAAAAGATCAAATACTTTTTGATCTTCGTAATTAATAGTTTCAATTTTAAAATTTGGGTAATTTTTTTCTACAAGTTTTTGAGTATTGTTAATTACTGTTAACGTTTTTAAGCCCAAAAAGTCAAATTTAACCAATCCCGCATTTTCAGCTGAATACATATCAAATTGCGTAGAAGGTAGTAATAAATCCGTAGAAGAATCCTTATACAAAGGTACAGTTTCTGTTAATTTTTTGTCAGCTATTACAACACCAGCTGCATGTGTTGCAACATTTCTATTTAGACCTTCAAGCTTTAATGACAGTTCAACTAGACGACTAACTCTTTTGTCTTCTTTAATTAATT
This sequence comes from uncultured Pelagibacteraceae bacterium, assembly GCA_902545035.1. Lineage (GTDB taxonomy): Bacteria > Pseudomonadota > Alphaproteobacteria > Pelagibacterales > Pelagibacteraceae > Pelagibacter. The sequence continues at coordinate 4,509 of CACCEJ010000008.1, forward strand.
TTTGTAATCTTGGTTCTACGTTGATACTTTCTTGCAAGGTTAATGGCCTAGATGGATCAAATGGTATCATTTTACAGATACTATCTATAAAACCATATGGCAGTCCTAACACGCGTCCGACATCCCTTATGACCATTCTAGCTTTAAGTTTTCCAAATGTTATAATGTGAGCGACACTATCTTTATATTTGCTTGTCAAATATTTGAAGACTTGGTCTCTTTTTTCCTCACAAAAATCAATATCAAAATCAGGCATAGAAATTCTATCAGGATTTAGAAATCTTTCAAAAATTAAATTGAATTTTATTGGATCAACATCTGTTATAGATAAACACCATGCAACTAACGAACCTGCTCCAGATCCTCTTCCAGGACCAACTGGTATATTATTATCTTTTGCCCATTTTATATAGTCTGAAACAATTAAGAAATATCCTGAATAATTCATTTCAGTTATAATTTTTATTTCATGATTTAACCTATTTTTATAAGCTTCTTTAATTTTAATATTATTTGATATTGTTTTTATTAACGCTCGATCGGTTTTAAATTTTTTCTCCAGACCATTAAATGAGTCTTTTTTTAATTTATCGTTAATATCGACAGTATCTGAGCTAATATTAGGCAGTATGGGCTTTGAAGGAACAGGTCTGAAGTTACACCTATACGGTAAATTATAATTATTTTCTAATGCCTCAGGTAAATCTTTAAAGACTTCTTTCATTTCATCTGATGACTTTAAATAATGATTATTAGATAGTTTTAATCTTTTTTGATCATTTATATAAGTTTTTTGTCCAATACACATTAAAGCATCATGAGCTTCATGCATCTCCTTATCCAAATAGTAAACTTCGTTAGTTGCTATGATTGGTATTTCATATTTTTTTGAAAGATTAAGATTGAAAATTTCAAATTCTTTCTCGTTCTTGTCTCCATGTCTTTGAATTTCTAAATAAAAATTTTCTTTAAATTTTTTTTTTAATATCATTATTAATTCATCTAACTCATCGACTAATCCTTTATTAAAAATATTGCCAATCAAATTATTAACTGATCCGGAGAGAACAATTATCCCGTCACTATATTTTATTAAATCATCAATCGAACAATGTGGCTGATCTTTATCGGTATTTTCTAAATAAGCTTTTGAAGACAGTTCAATTATATTTTTATAACCAACGTAATTTTTGGCGATAAGTGGAATAAGTCCATAAGTATTTTTAAATCTAAATTGAACTTGCGAGCCTATTATAGGTTGTGTTCCTACAGATGAAATATTTTCAGAAAATTCTAACGCACCTGATAGATTATAAGTATCACTTAAGCCAACAGATTGTATCTTATTTTTTTTACAATAGTCTTTTAAACTTTCTATTTTTAATGCACCTTCACAAATTGAATATTGAGAGTGAATTTTAATTTGATTAAAGGATTTTTTTTTAGATTGTAGCATTAATGACTTGCATATTACCATCATTCATCATTATTTTACAATCTGCCATATTTGCAAAATATCTATTATGAGTTGCAAAAATTATGATCCTATTTCTATTTTTTAAATTAAATAGGATCTTAAAGATAAGTTTTGCATTATCAGAGTCTAGACTACCAGTTGGTTCATCAGCTAATATAATATCAGGATTATTAATTAATGCTCTAGCTATAGCAATACGCTGATTTTCACCACCAGATAATTCATTTGGAAAATGGTTAATCCTAGATGACATGCCTACATTTTTTATTAATTTTTTTGCAAGTTCTATGGATTTTTGTTTTTCTTTAGAAACTAATAAGTTAGGCAAGTAAACATTTTCTAAAGCTGTAAAATCTGACAATAGGTTTTTGTCTTGATAAATAATACCTATTTTCTTTGCTCTAATTAAATCATTTTTAACTTTATTATTTGAATTTATTTTATTTTTGCTAATTTCGATTGAGCCAGTCGTGGGGTTATCAATCAACGATAATAAATTAAGTAATGTTGATTTTCCTGATCCTGAAGGACCCATAATAGAATAAGTTTTTCCAGGCTCAAAATTAAATGTAATATCATTTAAAACTTTTATAGATTTGTTTTTCTCATATTTTTTCGTTAAGTTTTTAATTTTAATATAATTATTCATATTTAAGAGTTTTAACTGTATCTAAGGAAGATGCCTTCGAAGCAGGATATATCGATACTAAAATTGTTGCAATTATTGAACAAAGAGAGATTATTATTATTGAATTCATATTTATTTGGGAAGGCATAGAATTTAAAATATAAATATCTTCTGGGAAAAGAGAAATACCAAATATATTTGAGATAAATTGTCTTATATTCTCAACATAAATAGAAAAAAGGGTTCCAACAAACACACCAAATAATGTAGCTGATGTTCCTATAGAAAAACCCACTAAAAAGAAAATTTTTTTTATCGATTTGTTAGAGACTCCAATCGATTTTAGGATACCTATATCTCTTGTTTTGTTTTTAACTAAAATTGTTAGTCCAGATATTATATTAAAAGCTGCAACAATAATTATCAAAAAAAGAATTATAAACATTACATTTCTCTCTACTTTCAAGGCTGAAAATAATGATTTGTTCATATCTGACCAGGTATAGACAAGTGCATCTGGAAATATGATTGCTAAATTTTTTTTATGAATTTCTATATTTTTTGGATCTTTAAAATAAAATTCAATGAACCTATCTTCTTTATTCTTATTGAAAAAACTCTCAAGCGTCTCTAAATTAATATATGCAATATTTTTATTGTAGTCAGCTAAACCACTATCAAAAATTGAGACAATCTTAAAGTTTTCTTGTTTAGGAAGTTTACCCACTAAAGTTTGAATTCCTGCAGGAGACATAACTGTAATCATATCACCTATATCAACATTTAAATTAATGCTCAATTCTTTACCAATTGAAATTGCATTATTATTTAAGTTTTTTGATCCAAAATACTCATTATTATTTACTATTTGAAGTTTTCTGAAATCAGTTTCTAAGTATCCTTTTAAGAATATTCCCTTCGTAACATCTTTATTCAATATTACTGCTTCTCCATCATTTGAAAATATATTTTTTGCCAAATCAAAATCTTGAATATATTCCTGTGATTTATCTACTTGTTCAACAACTGCATGAGCATTAAAACCTACAATTTTAGATATTAATTCAGTTCTAAAACCATTCATTACTGACATAACAATAATTAGAACTGCAACCCCTAATGAAATTCCAATAAAAGAAAAAATTGAAATGATATTTAAAAAACCGTCATTTTTTCGAGTTTTTAAAAATCTAAATGTAACTTCTTTTTCTAATTGTGAGATCAATTTGATTTAGCTTTTAAAATTTGTGATACAGCATCTTCGATACTTAATTTTTGAGTTTCTCCATTAATTTCTTTAAACTCAAATAAGTCTCCCTCAGTTTTATTTCCCAAAATCAACTGATACGGAATACCAATTAAATTAAATTTCCTAATTTTTGCTGAAATATTTTCTTCAGTATCATCAATGATAGCATCTATATTTTTTGACTTAAAATATTCAAATATTTTATTTGATTTTTCTAAGTTTGTTATGTCATTCTTTTTAATCATTGGAATTATTGCACAATGATAAGGGGCAACTGATATGGGCCATTTCATTATTTCATCTTTATCGTTATATTTTGCCTCAATTATGGCACCTACTAATCTCGAAACACCTATTCCATAAGATCCCATTTTCACAAATTCTTTTTTACCATTAAAGTCAACAGCAGTATTCATTGGTTTTGAATATTTGTCTCCAAAATAAAATATATGACCTACTTCAATTCCTTTTGTATTTACTCTAAACTCTTCTGGTACTGCTTTTTCAAACTCTTCTTTATTAAATTTTTCATCAGTAACTGAATAAAACTTTTCAAACTGTTGTCTTAATTTTTTAAGTGAATTTTGTTCTAGAAGTGTAGAAGAGCTATCTACGTCAAATATTCGTTTATCTGTATATATTTTACTTTCACCTGTATCAGCTAAAATTATAAATTCATGAGAAAGATTTCCACCAATTGGTCCTGTGTCAGCAGCCATTGGTATTGCGGATAAGTTTAATCTTTTGAAAGTTCTTAAATATGAGAGAAAAAATTTATTATACGAAAATAAAGCTTCTTCGTCATTTAGATCAAAAGAATAAGCGTCTTTCATATAAAATTCTCTACATCTCATTATTCCAAATCTAGGTCTTAACTCATCTCTAAATTTCCATTGAATGTGATATAATAGCTGAGGGAGCGATTTATAAGATTTAATACTTGATCTAAAGATTTCTGTCACCAGCTCTTCATTAGTAGGCCCATACAGCATTTCTCTGTTTTGACGGTCTTTAATACGTAACATCTCTTCGCCATAGTCATCATATCTTCCACTTTCTTTCCAAATTTCAGACGATTGAATTGTCGGCATTAAAATTTCTTGGACACCAATTCTATCCTGCTCCTCTCTAACAATTTGCTCTATTTTTTTCATAACTTTGAAACCAAGAGGCAACCATGAATAAATTCCTGCTGATGATTGCTTAATCATTCCAACTCTTAACATAAGCTGATGAGATTTAATTTTAGCTTCTGTAGGATTGTTTTTAAGAATTGGTACAAATGATTTTGAAAAATACATTTTAATATTTAAATTCTAATCAAGTTTATATTTGTTAGTGGTTTTTTCCCAGTTTTTTCTTTTGAAAATTTACGACAAGTTATTTTAAGAGCATCTATAAGGTTATCCTGTTGTTTTATGTTGTTTAATGAAAATGTTTTAACTGTTCTTTCTATTTCTTCCTCTAGCCCATAAATAAAATCATCATTTTCATATACTGGTAAGCCTCTGAATGTTACCAAGGGCTTATTATGAATATTGCCTTTTGGCGTAATCATAATTGTTGCCTCTAAAAATCCATTTGATGAAATATTTCTTCTTTCTTTTATTGATCTAGAATCTTCTTCTACCGGAACATTTCCATCTAAATAAACTCTTCCACTAGGTGCTTTGTCATAAACCTCAGGCTTTTCTCCAGGATATAACTTAACAATATCACCATTTTCTACTTGAACTGGATATTTGACTTGCATTTCTTTAGCGAATTCAATGTGTTCTATCATATGTCTATGCTCTCCATGGACAGGAATTACTGCTTTTGGCTTAACCCAATTATACATATCTCTTAAATCTTCTCTATTTGGGTGACCTGATACATGAATGTATTCATTATCTTCAGATACAACTTCTATTCCTTCTTTTACTAAGTTATTGTGAAGTTTGTACAATTTTTTTTCATTTCCAGGAATAATTTTTGAAGAAAAAATTACAGCATCATTTCTTTCTATAAACACATCTGGATGTGTATACTTAACTATCCTATTCATCGCTCCCATTGGTTCTCCTTGACTTCCAGTGCACAAATAGACAATTTTTTCTCTGGATATATTTTTTGCATCTCTTGGGTCTACTGGATCAATAACATTTTTAAGATAACCACATTGTCTAGCTGCTTTAAATATTCTATGCATAGATCTTCCAACTAACGAAATATGTCTTCCAGTATGTTCAGCACAGTAAAAAACTGACTCCATTCTTGCTACATTAGATGCGAATGAGGTAACAATTATTCTTTTTTTTAATCTTTCAAATACTTTGAGTAAATTTTTACGAACATCCAGCTCTGATCCTGCTCTACCTGCACTAAATACATTTGTAGAGTCGCATATCATAGCCAATACACCTTCATTACCTATTTCCTTTAATCTTTCAGAGTTTATATTTCCACCAATTAAAGGATCTGGATCACATTTCCAATCTCCAGTATGTAGAATATTTCCAGCCGGTGTTTGTATTCTAAGACCATTAGGTTCTAATATTGAATGAGTAAGAGTAACAAACTCTATTTTGAAAGGATCTAAATTAATGGTACTATTTAGCTCCACAATTTTTAAATAACCAGTTATATCAATTTTTTTTTCTTTAAATTTTTCTGTAATTAAAACTGAAGTAAATGGTGTAGCATAAATTTTACATTTTAATTTTGGCCAAACATGAGCAATGGCTCCTATATGATCCTCATGTGCATGTGTAAGTATTATACCAAGTAGGTCATCCTTTTTATCAATAATAAAGCCTGGGTCAGGATATATAATGTCAACACCAGGAACTGTGTCATCGGCAAATGTAACGCCAAGATCAACAATAATCCATTTTTGATTGTCTGGTTTACCATATGCAAACAGGTTCATGTTCATTCCTATTTCACCAGATCCTCCTAGGGGACAAAACAATAATTCATCTTTCATATTTTTTTTAATTTATAGCAACTCTTAAGATACCTTTAATTGTTAAATTTTTATCAACAGTTTTAATACCTTTAATTGATGAATTAAATAAGTGCGCAAATCCACCTGTAAGTATAATTTTAAACTTCTTTCTAGTTTGTTTTAAAATAAGTTTAATTATATTTTCAATTAAACCCGTATAACCATGATAAAAACCAGCTCTTACAGCACTTTTAGTGTTTTTACCAATGACATTTGCTGTCTTTTCTAGATTAATTTTAGGTATTAAAGAGGCTTTATCTATTAAATTTTTCAAAGAAAGTTCTACACCAGGTGCTAAAACACCACCAATATAATCTTTTTTGATTACAATATCAAAATTCGTAGCCGTGCCAAAATCAACTATAATATAATTAAACCTACTATCAATAACTGCAATGGCATTAGCTAAACGATCAGAACCAATTTGTTTTCTATTGACTTTTATATTTATAAATTTTTTTAAATTACAAGTTTTTAACTCAACACAGTTCAATTTAGTGATTTCTTTAATGGTTTTTTTTATAATTTTATAAGATTTAGGGACGACCGAACTAAAGAGTACTTTTCTAATTTTAGAATTATGTTTTCTTAAAAATAATAATTTTTTTTTGATAAAATTTTTGTTTAAATTTTTATTTTGAATTTTAATATTTTTGATTAATTTTAAGTTATTATTAAATAAACAAATTTTAATTGCAGTATTTCCAATATCTCCAATTAAATACATATATTAAACTCCAAATGAGTGTAAGTTTTTTTCATACAGCAATTTAATTTCTTTAAATAATTCAAGTCTATTTAATTTTTTATTTGTATAATTATTTAAAAATGTAGTTGGATAATTATTAATTTTTGGACTTTTGGAAACATTAATTCCAATTCCTACAATTAAGAATTTTCTATTCTGTTTAAAAATTGTTTCTTGTAAAATTCCACAGACTTTTTTTTTATTTATTAATATATCATTAGGTTTTTTTATTAGAATTAGAGTGTTTATTTTTTTATAGATAATTTTTTTAATTATTTTTAAATTTAAATTTGTTATTTTTGATAACGATATTTTTTTACTAATTTCAAAGAAGACCGATAAAAACAAATTACCTTTTAAAGATATCCAATTATTTTTTCTTTGTCCTTTACCTTTTGTTTGTTGATTTGTTAATATTATTCCTCTTTTATTGCCTTGCTTAATTAATCTAAGTGCAACGTTGTTAGTGCTTTCAACTTTTTTGTATAAATATTTTTTTAATTTCATTAGATCATAGTAATTTTAGATACTATTTCTGTTATGCTACTCGGATATATAAAGTATGCTAAAATAAATATTGTTGAAATAGCCAAAGTAATTTTTAATCCCAAATTATGTGATGTTTCATATTCTTCTTTTTCTGGATCAAAATATATAATCTTTATAATTCTTAGATAATAAAAAGCTGCTACAACAGTTGCTAGTAATCCAACTATTGCTAAAAAATACATTGACTGCTCTATAACAGCTAAGAATACATAAAATTTAGCAAAAAAACCTGCAAGCGGGGGTATTCCTGCTAAAGAAAATAAAACTATCAACAATGATAAAGACAAAATTGGATGTTTTTTAGAAAGTCCAGATAAATCCTCTATATTCTCATAATATTTATCATTTCTCTTAAGCATAAATAAGCAGCTAAAAAAGGCTAAATTCATTACCAAATAAATAGATATATAAGTAATAGAACTTTGTATTCCTTGGTTGCTAACTGTTGATAATCCAGCCAACGCATAGCCCATATGACTGATTGAACTATAAGCAATTAATCTTTTTAAATTTTTTTGGCCAATGGCTGCCACAGCACCAAATATCATTGAAGCTATTGAAATAAATACAATTATAGTTTGCCACTGATCATTCATGTTAGCAAAAGGTGTGTACAAAAACTTAATGAATACAGAGAGTGCAGCTATTTTTGGAAGTATAGCAAAGAATAATGTTACTGATGTTGGGGAGCCTTGATAAACATCTGGAGCCCACATATGGAAAGGTACAGCAGATATTTTAAATGCAAGACCAACCAAAATAAAGACTATCCCAAACGTAGTACCATAATTAAATTCAGTAGAGTTTATAAGTATTTGATCAAAATTTGTACTCTCAGAAAATCCATAAATTAATGAGCACCCATATAGCAGCAAACCCGACGATAATGCGCTAAGAACGAAATATTTAAGCCCAGACTCTGTAGAAAGTAAATTGTCTCTATTAAATGATGCAAGAACATACAAAGCTAAAGATTGAAGTTCAAGCCCCATGTAAAAAACAATTAAGTCGTTTGAACTTATCATTATCATCATTCCCAAAATGCTACTTAGAATGAGGATTGGGTACTCAATTTTATTTAAATTGATCACTTGTATATATTTTGATCCAGTTAACATTACAAAAACTCCAGAGCCAACAAGTATTATCTTCATGTAATTTGATAAATTGTCTATTTTATATGAACTATTAAATAAGTAAATTTTGTCTAGTGAGCTTAGATTAATTATTAATGCCAATAAAATAACCAAAGATATAGTAGACAAACTGTAAATTAAATTTGAGCTATTTTTTTTGAAAACTCCAACCAATAAAAATAACATTATAGCTATAGAAATAAAGATCTCAGGTAATATATACTGAAAATTTTCCATTAGTTCTTTGATGCAAGGTAGTTAATTAAATCAAAATTATACATGTTTAAAGTATTTTCTACAGACGCTTCAATTGAATTCATTAATGGCTCTGGATAAAAACCAAAAAATAAAATTGGTATTACTAAAGCTGATAAAGTGATAATTTCAAAAGTTTTTAAATCTTTCATACTTTTAAGCTCTTGATTATTCATTTCGCCAAAAACAACCCTTTTAAATAACCAAAGCATATATGCAGCTCCTAAAATTACTCCTAAACTTGCAATCATTGCTACTAGAATATTTTTCTCAAATGCTCCCATCAAAATTAAAAATTCTCCAATAAAACCTGTTGTTCCAGGTAATCCTAGAGCTCCTAGTGTAAATACCATAAAGACTATTGCATATCTTGGCATTATTGAGACTAAACCACCATATCTATTAATTAGTCTTGTGTGATGCCTTTCATAAACAACTCCAACACTTAAGAAAAGTGCAGCAGATACAAGTCCATGACTAATCATTTGGAAAATACTTCCCTCAATACCTTGTTGGGTCATTGTGAAGATACCTAGTGTTACAAATCCCATATGAGCAACTGAGGAGTATGCAATTAGTTTTTTCATATCTTCCTGCATCAAAGCTACTAGAGATGTGTAAATAATTGCAATTAAACTTAAGATATAAACTAGCATTGTAAAATTTTCTGAAGCTATAGGAAATAATCCTAGCGAAAATCTAATAAATCCATATCCAGCCATTTTAAGCAATATTGCTGCTAGCAATACAGATCCAACAGTTGGGGCTTCTACATGAGCGTCTGGCAGCCAAGTGTGTACTGGCCACATAGGAGTTTTAACTGCAAAAGAACTGAAAAATGCTAACCATAATAAATTTTGATATTCAGCCTTTATGCCAAGTTCATAAAGTTTTTCAACATCAGTGGTTCCTGTTATCCAATAAATTGAAATAATAGCAACCAACATAAGAACTGATCCTAATAAAGTGTATAGAAAAAATTTAAAAGCCGAGTAGACTCTTCTTTCTCCACCCCAAATACCAATTATTAAAAACATAGGTATAAGACCTGCCTCAAAAAATAAATAAAATACTACTAGATCAAGAGAACAGAAAACACCAATCATAAATGTTTCCATTATTAATATGGCAATTAAGAAATCCTTGAGTCTATTTGTAATTGTAGCATTAACTGAAATAATGCAAATTGGAGTTATAAAAGTTATTAATATTACAAATAAAATTGAAATACCATCTATTCCAACTTTATAATTTATAAATCCTGATAACCATTCTCTATTTTCTACAAACTGAAAGTCTACTGAATTTCTATCAAAAACATACCAAAGATATAAAGATAATAAAAAATTAGCTAAAGAAATAAATAAAGCTACATATTTGGAACTTTGATATTTTATACTTGATGATTTTGTGAATAATATAAATAAAGCACCTATTGTAGGTAGCAAAATTAAGGACGATAAAATCGGAAAGTTCATCAGTTTAATATCAGTATTGTTAGTAAAACTGAAAATCCAATCAACATAACAAATGCATATTGATAAATAAATCCAGATTGAAATTTGACTGCTCTAGTTGATAAATTTTTAATTACACTTGAAATCCCATCAGGACCAAATTTATCTATTATTGATCCATCAACTTTTTTCCATAAAAATTTTCCAATTCTTTTTGAAGGATTGACAAATAAGTAATCATATATTTCATCAAAGTACCATTTCTTAACCAAAAATTGATAAATTGGTTCATTCATTTCTTTCAATCCTACAACTATGTTTTTATTTTTTAGATATAAATAATAAGAAAATGGAATTGCAGCAGTAACAAGTATAGGTGTTAAAAATAAAAACCATTTTGGTGGATGATCTGTGCTAAGTGGTTCTAAAAATTTTATTGATTTACCCCAAAATTCATATGCCATTTCATGCCCTATAAATAATCCTTTAAATGCCATACCTGCAAAAATAGCTCCTATTGCCAAGATAACTAACGGAGCAATCATAACCAAAGGAGACTCGTGTATTTTATCAGCGCTAATTTCTTTGTTATTAAAATTACCATGGAATGTTTTAAAAATAAGCCTCCAAGAATAAATTGATGTTAATAAAGCTGTTAAAATACCTACGTAAGCTGCAAGTATCCCAATTCCATTTCCTTTTAGGTACGCAAATTCTATTATAGCATCTTTAGAATAGAAACCTGATAAAAAAGGAAAGCCTGTCAAGGCAAGTGTTCCTATTAACATTAACGTATATGTGTATGGAAGTTTCTTTATAATTCCACCCATTTTATTTATATCTTGTTCCTCATGAAATGCGTGAATTACAGCACCAGCGCCCAAAAAAAGCAAAGCTTTAAAGAAAGCATGTGTAAATAGATGGAACATTGCAACATTGTATGCGCCAACTCCTGCAGCAAAAAACATGTAACCTAATTGGCTACAAGTAGAATAAGCAATTATCTTTTTAATATCATTTTGAACAAGTGCAACTGTTGCGGCAAAGAAAGCGGTAGTCATTCCAATTATCGTTATAACTGTGAGAGCTAATGGAGAGTATTCATATATAGGTGAGCATCTGACAATTAAAAAAACTCCAGCTGTTACCATTGTTGCAGCATGAATTAATGCAGATACAGGAGTTGGACCTTCCATGGCATCGGGCAACCAAGTATGTAATAAAAATTGAGCTGATTTACCCATTGCTCCAATCAATAGAAGCAAACAAATCAAATTAATAATTTCTATATTAATGCCAATGAAATTTATTTTTTTATCTAAAATATTTGGAATTTGTGTAAATACCTCATTGTAATTAACTGTTCCAAAAATATAAAAAATTAAAAAAATTCCAAGTGCTAAACCAAAATCACCAACTCTATTTACAACAAAGGCTTTTATTGCAGCCTTGTTTGCACTCTCTTTTTTAAACCAAAATCCAATTAAAAAATATGAGCATAAACCTACACCTTCCCAGCCAAAAAATAGTTGAATAAAGTTATCAGAACTTACTAAAGTTAACATTGCAAAAGTAAATAAGGATAAATATGCCATAAATCTTGTTTTATGAGGATCGTGTGACATGTAACCGATAGAATAAATATGAACTAATGCTGAAACAAAATTAACAACAACAAACATAACAGCTGATAAGGCATCGATTTTTATTGACCAATTTACGTCTAATGTTCCAGATTTGATCCAAGTTGCTATAACTAAGTTATTTGAGTAGTTTAAACCTATAACTTTATATAATACTATGAGAGATAGTATTGCCGAAATACTCACAAAAGAACTAGTAAAAATTTGAGAATTTCTGTTTCCAATTTTCTTGCCGAAAAAACCACTTATTATTGAACCTAATAGAGGTAGAAATAAAATTAGGTATTCCATTTTATCCTTTTAAATTTTTAATCTCTTCTACTCTTATTGTGTCTGAATTTCTAAAATAAACTACAATTATTGCTAATCCGATAGCAGCTTCAGCGGCAGCAACTGTTAAAATGAATAGTGTGAATATTTGCCCACTTAAATCATTGATAAATATAGAAAAAGCAACAAGATTAATATTTACTGCAAGCAAAATAAGTTCAATACTCATTAAAATAACTATTACATTTTTTCTATTAAGAAAAATTCCAACAACACCAATGGTAAATATAATTGCGGCTAACGTCAAATAATGCCCTAAGCCTATGCTAAGCATCTATTTTTACCCCTTTATTTTTTTCAGCCTGAACGAGATCAACACCCTCATTTCTCTCTCTAGAGATTTGCTTTACATAACTTTGTCTCTTTACTCCCGCTCTTTTTCTATATGTTAAAACAATTGCTCCTATCATTGCAACTAACAGTATCATTCCTGAAATTTGAAATAGGAGTATGTAATCTGTATACAAAACATTCCCAATAGATCTAGTATTGGTGACTTCACTGGATATATTTATAGACAGGCTATTTAATAAATCAGGTTTATATTTCCATCCTCCAATTACAATTATAAGTTCAAAAAAGATAATTAAACTAACTAATAAACCAATTGGTATATGGGTTCCACCATCCCACCTTGAGCTAAACCACTGACCTTTTTGTTCAGCTACATTTAACATCATCACAACAAATAAAAATAAAACTGCGACAGCTCCTACATAAACTATCAGCATAATCATGCCTAAAAATTCTGCTCCTATCATTATGAACAAACAAGAAATACTAATGAAGTCGAGAATCAAAAAAAATACTGAGTGAACTGTATTTTTTGAAACTGTTACCATGACAGCAGAAACAATAGCTATTAAGGAAAAAATGTAGAAGAAAACTGAGTGTGCAATCATAAAATTATCTGTGAGAGCTATCAGCTTTAATATTAGCTGCTAAAATGTTTTCCCACCTATCTCCATTTTCCAAAAGTTTTTCTTTTGTATAATAAAGCTCTTCTCTAGTTTCTGTTGCAAATTCAAAATTTGGACCTTGGACAATTGCATCTACAGGACAAGATTCTTCACAAAGACCGCAGTATATACACTTTAGCATGTCAATATCGTATCTTACAGTTTTTCTACTTCCATCATCTCTCTCCTTTGACTCAATTGTAATAGCTTGTGCTGGACATACAGCTTCACAAAGCTTACATGCTATACATCTTTCTTCTCCGTTTGGATATCTTCTGAGAGCGTGCTCCCCTCTAGACCTTGTTCCTAAAGATCCCTTTTCAAAAGGATAATTAATTGTTTTTTTTGCTTTAAAAGTCTCTTTTATTGCAATTAATAAACCAGTCACAAAATCAATCATGAATATAGTTTTTAATAATCTTGAAATTTTCATTTATTTTCCTGGTAGCAAATCAAAATATAGTAAAAAACTTGAAGTTAAAACAACATAAAACAACGAAAATGGAAGAAAAATCTTCCAACCAAGCTTCATTAATTGGTCATATCTATATCTAGGAACAGTTGCTTTCACTAAAGCAAATAAAATAAATAGAAATAATATTTTAAAAACTAACCAGAATGGTCCAGGAATAGCATTAAATGGAAAGATATCTATTGGTGACAACCAGCCACCCAAAAATAAAACTGATCCCATTGCACACATTAATAAAATGTTTGCATACTCTCCTAACCAAAACATAGCATACATCATTCCTGAATATTCAGTTTGATATCCAGCCACTAATTCTGCTTCTGCTTCCGGTAAATCAAAAGGAGGACGATTTGTTTCTGCTAATGCAGAAATAAAAAAAATTATGAACATGGGAAATAAAGGGATTACAAACCATAAATTTTGTTGTGCCATAACAATATCACTTAAATTTAATGATCCAACACAAAGTAAAACGTTGATAATGATAACTCCTATTGAAACTTCATATGATACCATTTGTGCAGCAGATCTAATTGCACCCAAAAAAGGATATTTAGAGTTGGAAGCCCATCCACCCATAATTATTCCATATACACCTAAAGATGAAACTGCGAAAAGATATAAAATTCCAACATTGATGTCAGCTAGAACAAAACCATCATCAAACGGAATTACTGCCCATGATATTAGAGCTAATGTCATTGTTACAACCGGAGCTAATACGAACACAAGTTTGTTTGAACTAGCGGGAATTATTATTTCTTTAAATATATATTTTAAAGCATCTGCCAAGGATTGAAATAGTCCAAATGGACCAACTACATTAGGGCCTCTCCTCTTTTGTACAAAAGCCCAAACTCTTCTATCTAACCAAACTATCATTGCAACAGAGACTAAAACAGGGACTAAAAGAAATAATATTTTATAAACTTCTGTTAACAATATAGAAAAATAAGAATCCATTATCCCTCTGTTCCTGTTTTTTTCAAATTAACTTTTGCATATCTACAATCTGACATTGTTTTTGAAGCACGAGCAATTACGTTTGAATAATAATAATCAATATCCTCTATAATTAATTTTTCGTCCTTATAATCATATTTAGGAACTTCAAAATTTTTATTCTTTTTCTTTTTTAAAAATTCATGCATTGACTTTATCAATTCATCTTTATTATTGAACAAAGCATTTTTATTAACTTCATAAGACAACTCATTAATTATTTGCCAATCTTCCTTGGCATCGCCTGGTGGATAAGATGCTTTGTATGCTTTTTGTAGTTTTCCTTCTAGATTTGTAAAATAACCATCTTGCTCTGTGTATGCTGCGCCTGGCAATATCAAATCGGCTATATCAGCACCTATATCACCATGGCTTCCAATATAAATTACAAATTCTTTATTTTTTTTTAATTTTAGATTATCTTGACCCACTAAAAAAATAACCTCTGTATCTTTGTCTTCAATTTTTTTAAGAGTTTTATTGCTACCATTGTTTGATGAAAAAATTCCTAAATCATAAGACCCGATAGTAGAGGCATCTGTTGATAAAATATTTAAAGAGTTCCAGTCATCATTGATTTTATTAATATTTGTTAAATATTTTTTCATTTCCTCAAACACATATGCACCATTGCTACTATTTAAAATTGATTGACCTAGGATTATTATGGGTTTTGCTGAACTATTTATTTTTTTTGAAACATCATGTTGATTATTAATTATTTGACTAATTATTTTAGAATTATTTTCTAAAACTTTATATGGATAAGTTAAATCTCCAACATTCTCTAAGGAAAAAATGTCAATTTTATTTTTTAAATAAGCTTTTCGTATTCTTGAATTTAAAATAGTTGCCTCATATCTTGGGTTTGAGCCTATTAATAAGATTAGATCACTTTCCTCTATCCCCTCTATACTTGAATTAAATATATAATTATTTCTATTTTCGAAATTTACATATGTATGTTTACATCTAGATTCTAAATACTTAGAGTTTAATGTCTTTTCAAAAAAATTTTTCACAATATACATTGTTTCCATATTTGTCATGTCACCTGTAAGTCCAACAATTTTATCTGGAGATGTTTTTGAAATTTTTTCTACAATTTTTTTATATGCATCTTGCCAGCTTATTTCTTCTAATTTTCCATTAATATTAATAAGTGGTTTGTCTAATCTCTGGTTTTTTAATCCATCACATGCATATCTTGTTTTATCAGAAATCCACTCCTCATTAATTTCTTCATTTATTCTCGGTAAAACTCTTTTTACTTCCCAATCATAGGTGTCTACTCTTATGTTTGAACCAACAGCATCCATAACATCAATTGTTTCAGTTTTTTTTAGTTCCCACGGCCTTGCTTCGAATACATAAGGTTTAGAAGTTAGAGCTCCTACTGGACATAAATCTATTACATTTGCTGACATCTCAGATTCCATAGATTTCTCTAAATATGTTGTAATTTCCATATTTTCACCTCGACCAATTGCGCCTAACTCAGGAACACCTGCTACTTCAGTTGCAAATCTTATACATCTGGTACAATGAATACATCTAGTCATTTGTGTTTTAATTAATGGACCCATATATTTTTCTGGCACATATCTTTTATTCTCTTTAAATCTCGATTTATCAATTCCATAGAACATTGATTGATCTTGTAAATCACACTCACCACCTTGATCACATACAGGACAATCTAATGGATGGTTAGCTAGTAAAAACTCCATTACGCCTTTCCTTGCTTTTTCAACCTTTTCTGTATTTGTTTTGATAACCATTCCATCAGTTGCAGGCATTGCGCATGACGCTATTGGTTTTGGCGACTTCTCCATTTCAACCAAACACATACGACAATTCCCTGCTATAGAAAGTTTTTCGTGATAACAAAATCTTGGTATCTCTGCACCAGCTTGTTCACAAGCTTGGAGTACAGTTAGACCGTCTTCAACTTCAATATCAACATTATTTACTTTTAGTTTAGGCATTTTCTTTTTCCAACAAATGTTGGTCTACTAAGTATGGAATATTTTTTTGTTTTTTTACCACCGGATCAAATTTATTTCTTTCTAATATTTCATGCTTAAAATGTCTTATTAATCCTTGAACTGGCCAAGATGACCCTTCTCCAAAAGCACAAATCGTATGACCTTCAATTTGTTTAGTTACATCAAAAAGCATATCAACTTCGTCTGGAGTTGCGTCACCCGCTGCCATTCTTTCTAACATTCTCCACATCCACCCAGATCCTTCTCTGCAAGGTGTGCATTGACCACAACTTTCATGTTTATAGAATCTAGCTATTCTTGCCATACACTTTATTATATCTTGATCATTATTGATAACGACAATTCCAGCTGTTCCTAATCCAGTCTTATTTTCTACGCAAGCATCAAAATCCATTTTCATATTGTCACAAATTTCTTTGGGAAGCATTGGCATTGAGGAACCACCAGGTATTACAGCCTTGAGATTGTCCCAACCGCCCACTACTCCTCCAGCATGAGTTTCAATTAATTCTTTGAGTGGAATTCCCATTTCTTCCTCGACATTACATGGGTTATTTACATTTCCAGAAATACAATAAATTTTTGTACCAGTGTTTTTTGGTCTTCCAAGTGAGCTAAACCATTTTGCACCTCTTCTTAAAATTGTAGGAACAGCCGCAATTGTTTCGACATTATTAATGATAGTAGGACATCCATACAAACCAATTAATGCTGGAAATGGTGGCTTTAATCTTGGTTGACCTTTTTTACCTTCTAAACTCTCAAGTAATGCAGTTTCCTCACCACAAATATAAGCACCGGCTCCATAATGAATATAAATATCTAAATCCCATCCGGAATTTAATGCATTTTTTCCAATTAAATTATTTTGATAAGCTTCATCTAAAGCGATTTGGAGTTTTTGACCTTCGTTAAAATATTCACCTCTTATATAAATATAACATTTGTGAGCATTAACTGCATAAGAAGCAATTAAACATCCTTCTATTAACTTGTGAGGCTCAAATCTTAATATATCTCTATCTTTACATGTTCCAGGTTCTGACTCATCAGCGTTAATAACTAAATAATGGGGTCTAGATCCTACTTCTTTAGGAGCAAAGGACCATTTAAGACCAGTAGGAAAACCAGCTCCACCGCGTCCTCTTAGTTCAGAAGTTTTTACCTCATTAATAATCCAATCTCTACCTTTATCTAGCAACTCTTTTGTTCCATTCCAATCGTTTCTTTTTTTTGCAGACTCATAATCTGCACCAAAATCGTTATATAAATTTTGAAATATTCTATCTTCGTCCTTAAGCATTTTTGTTTCCTAATAAAGTTTTACGATTATTTACTGGCTCTGCATTTACACGGCCTGTGTAAGATCCTGGCTTTGGCACTTCATTTTGATAAATTTTTTCAATTATCTCCTCGAGTTTTTTATCGTTCAAGTCCTCATAATAATCTTCATTAACCTGCATCATCGGTGCATTTACACATGCACCCAGACATTCAACTTCCATCCATGAAATTTTTCCATTTTCAGACAATTCATTTTCATTTTTAGATATTTTTTTTTTACAAACTTTAATTAAATCGTAAGCACCTCTTAGCATGCAAGGTGTAGTAGTACAAACTTGAAAAAAATATTTTCCAACTGGAGACAAATTGTACATTGAATAAAAAGTAGCTACTTCGTAAACCTTTATATATGGCATATCTAAAAATTTCGCGATGTATTTCATGGCCTGTAACGGTATCCAGTTATTATTTTGTCTCTGCGCTATATATAATAATGCCATAACAGCACTTTGTTGTTTTCCATCGGGATAATTAGAAATTATTCTATTTGCTTCTTTAATGTTTTTTTCATTAAACACAAATGTATCAGGTTGCTCTTTGTGAATTTTTTTTATACTCATCTATCAACTTCTCCAAAAACTATATCCATAGAACCTAATACTGCAGGTACATCGGCTAGCATATGTCCTTTGATTAAATAATCCATAGCTTGAAGATGGGTAAATCCTGGGGCTCTAATTTTACATTTATAAGGCTTACTTGATCCATCTGATATTAAATAAACACCAAACTCTCCTTTTGGTGCTTCAACTGCTGTATAAATTTCATCTTTCTCAACTCTGTATCCCTCGGTGAATAACTTAAAGTGATGTATTAAAGCTTCCATAGATTGTTTAATTTCTTTTTTTGGTGGAGGGGTGATTTTTCCATCCTCTGTTTTTACAGGACCCTTTGGTAGGTTTTGTAAACACTGATTAATAATTTTTACACTTTCTCTCATTTCCTCAATTCTGCAAAGATATCTATCATAACAATCTCCATTTTTACCAACAGGGATTTTAAATTCTAAATCATCATAACAGTCATAGGGTTGACTTCTTCTTAAATCCCATGCTACTCCAGAGCCTCTTAGCATAACTCCAGAAAAAGAATAATCTAAAGCATCTTGTTTAGAAACAATTCCTATATCAACATTTCTTTGCTTAAAAATTCTATTATCAGTAAGTAAAGTTTCTAAATCATCAATAATTTTTGGAAATTTATTACAAAATTCATCAATATCATTTTCAAGTCCTGCGGGAAGATCTTTATGAACACCGCCTGCTCTAAAATAATTTGCATGCAACCTTGATCCAGAAACCCTCTCATAAAATCCCATTAATTTCTCTCTTTCCTCAAATCCCCACAATGTTGGTGTTAATGCTCCAACATCCATCGCTTGAGTAGTTATATTAAGTATATGGCTTAATATTCTTCCTATTTCACAAAACATAACTCTTATGTATTTTGCTCTTGCTGGAACATCAATTTTTAAAATTTTTTCTATAGCTAATGCAAAAGCATGTTCTTGATTCATTGGTGCAACATAATCAAGACGATCAAAGTATGGTACTGCTTGTATATATGTTTTATTCTCTATTAATTTTTCTGTACCTCTATGCAACAATCCTATATGGGGGTCAGCTTTTTCAACTATCTCACCATCTAGCTGAAGTATCAATCTCAAAACACCATGGGCTGCAGGATGTTGTGGACCAAAATTTAGATTTAACGTTTTTTTTTCTTTAGCCATCGGTTTTATTTATTTCTTTTATATATTTAGTTCCTTCCCAGGGACTCTCATAATCGAAATTCCTATAATTTTGTTCTAATTTAACAGGTTCATAAATAACTTTTTTTTGCTCCTCGCTGTATCTGACTTCATTATGACCTGTTAGAGGAAAATCTTTTCTTAAAGGATGTCCTTCAAAGCCATAATCCGTTAAGATCCTTCTTAAATCTGGGTGATTTTTAAACCTTAAACCATACATATCAAACACCTCTCTTTCCATCCAATTTGCTGAGGGAAATATTGAGGTTAATGAGGATATTTCAAATTTCTCATTTATTGAAAAATCTATAATGACTCTTTTATTAAATTCATGACTTAAAAGTAAATAAACCATTTTAAATCTATCCTTATTTTCTGGATAATCAACGGCAGTAATCTCAATTAATTGCCTAAATTTTGTTTCATTGTTAGTTTTTAAAAATGTAATGACATCCACTAATTCATCATGAAAAATATTTAAATAAATATTATCATGTTTAACAAAAGAATTATTAATTTTTGATGTTAATTCTGAATTAATAAATTTTTCCAGATCTTCAAGATTTTTCATTTTTATCTCTCTAAAGAGCCTTTGTTTCTAATTTTTTTCTGTAATTGAAGTATGCCATATAACAAAGCCTCAGCGGAAGGAGGGCATCCTGGCACGTAAACATCAACCGGCACTACACGATCACAACCTCTAACTACAGAATATGAATAGTGATAATAACCTCCACCATTTGCACAACTACCCATTGATATAACATACCTTGGTTCTGGCATTTGATCGTAAACTTTTCTCAACGCAGGAGCCATTTTATTTGTTAAGGTTCCCGCAACTATCATTACATCTGATTGGCGTGGCGACGCTCTTGGTGCAGCACCAAATCTTTCTAAATCATATCTTGGCATTGATGTTTGCATCATTTCAACTGCACAACAAGCTAGCCCGAATGTCATCCAGTGTAATGAGCCTGTTCTAGCCCAATTAACAAGATTATCTAATGATGTAGTTATAAACCCATTATCACTAAAGTCTTGTGCTAATTGTTTGAATTCCTCGGGAATTTCTTTTTTTCCATTTTCTAGATTCATACTATTCCCAATCTAACGCTCCTTTTTTCCATTCATATATAAATCCAACAGTCAAAATAAATAGAAATAACATCATAGAACAGAAACCATATAAACCAATTTGACCAAGTGAAATTGCCCAAGGAAATAAAAACGCTATCTCGAGATCAAAAATTATAAATAATATTGCTACTAAGTAAAATCTTACATCAAATTCCATTCTAGAGTCGTTAAAAGGTTCGAAACCACATTCATAAGCCGATAATTTTTCAGGATCAGGTCTGCTTGGTGCTGCAATATAATTTATAGCCACAAATGCAAGACTCAAACCTAGAGCTATTATCAAAAATAATATTATCGGTAGATAGTCTTTTAAAAATTCCGCAAGCATTTGATTCCTATGTAACAACTATTATATCAACTAAAAGTGGAGATATGTCACATTTTTAAGCCTAATTTTACTGAGGTTATGGCGGGAGTGAAGGGACTCGAACCCTCGGCCCCCTGCGTGACAGGCAGGTGCTCTAACCAACTGAGCTACACCCCCACAGTTGTTTATGGTGGGTAGTAAAGGACTCGAACCTTTGACCCCCTCGGTGTAAACGAGATGCTCTACCAACTGAGCTAACCACCCAAAACATGGTACTCTTACATCAACATATTAATAAAGTAAATTGTTTATTACTGAATACTAGCTTGAGATTTATCGTCCTTTTTACCTTCAGATATCTTATCAACCTCAGTCCATTCTACTGGTTTAAGCTCTTTAGTTAAGGCAATTTTAAGTACTTCATCTGCAGTTTCAACAGGTATAATTTTAATATCTTCTCTAACTTTCTTGGGAATATCTACCAAATCTTTTTCATTTTCTTTTGGAATTAATACTTTTTTAACACCAGCCCTATGTGCTGCTAAAAGTTTTTCTTTTAAACCACCAATTTGCAAAACTTGACCAGTAATTGTTACTTCACCTGTCATTGCAATCTCTCTATTGACAGGGATATTTGTTATTGATGATACTATTGAAGTAACCATTGCTATTCCAGCTGATGGCCCGTCTTTAGGAGTTGCTCCCTCAGGAACATGTATATGAAAATCTTTCTTTTCAAACAATGGAGGTATTATCCCATATTCTAGACTCTTTGATCTTACGAATGATTTTGCTGCTTTGACAGACTCTTGCATCACATCTCCAAGTTTACCAGTAATTTGCATTCTTCCTTTTCCAGGCATATTTACTGTTTCAATCTTAAGAATTTCTCCACCAACTTCAGTCCATGCTAAACCTATTACAATTCCAGTTTTATCTTTATCTTCTACTTCCCCATATTTGAATTTCTTTATTCCTAAAAAGTCTGGAATATTTTTATCATTCACTTGGACTTTTTGTGCCTCTCCACTCACTACTCTTTTAACAACCTTTCTAGTTACTTTAGAAATTTCTCTTTCTAAATTTCTAACTCCTGACTCTCTTGTATAGCTTCTTATAATCTCTTTAATTGTTCCATCAGCTAAGTCTAATTCACCATCTTTAACACCATTTTCCTTAACTTGTTTTGGTAATAAATATTTATTAGCAATATTTATTTTTTCGTCTTCTGTATAACCTGGAATTCTAATGACCTCCATTCTGTCTAATAGCGGTGGTAAAATATTCAGGGTATTAGCAGTAGTTACAAACATTACATCTGATAAGTCATAATCTACTTCTAAATAATGATCATTAAATGCTGTATTTTGCTCAGGATCTAAAGCTTCCAATAAAGCGGATGATGGATCGCCCCTATAATCATTTCCAATTTTATCAACTTCATCTAATAAAAATAATGGATTTTTTGTTCCAGCTTTTTTCATCATTTGAATTATTTTTCCTGGCAAAGATCCTATATATGTTCTTCTATGACCTCTTATTTCAGCTTCATCTCTTACACCTCCTAATGACATTCTAATAAATTGTCTATTAGTGGCTTTTGCAATTGATTTACCTAACGAGGTTTTTCCAACTCCGGGTGGACCAACTAAGCATAAAATTGGCCCCTTAATTTTTTCCATTCTTTTTTGAACTGCAAGGAATTCAATGATTCTCTCTTTAACTTTATCTAGACCAAAATGGTCCTCATCTAAAATTTTAAGACCTTTGTTTAAATCAATATCTACATTATCTTTCTTGAACCAGGGTAGATCTATCATCCAATCTAAATAATTTCTCACTACAGTTGCTTCTGCAGACATTGGACTCATATTTTTTAATTTTTTGAGTTCTGACATGCATTTTTTCTCAACTTCTTTTGGCATTTTAGCTTTTTGAATTGATTTTTTAAGATTAGTTGTTTCATCCTTTCCATCTTCGATTTCACCTAATTCTTTTTGTATAGCTTTTAATTGCTCGTTTAAATAATATTCTCTTTGCGTCTTTTCCATTTGGGTCTTCACTCTTCCTCTAATTCTTTTTTCTACTCCTATAATACTGGTTTCACTCTCCATCATTTTGATAGCCGCATTTAATCTTTTCTTAACATCAAGTGTTTCAAATATATGTTGTTTTTCTGATATACTTGCATTCAAATTTGAAACTATATTATCAACTATTTTTGATGGATCTTTTAATTGTTTGATATTATTGATAGTCTCAGATGA
The DNA here is from genome assembly GCA_902545035.1 of uncultured Pelagibacteraceae bacterium. GTDB lineage: Bacteria > Pseudomonadota > Alphaproteobacteria > Pelagibacterales > Pelagibacteraceae > Pelagibacter. The sequence goes on from CACCEJ010000008.1 coordinate 28,217, forward strand.
AATTTTTTTGTTTACTGATGTAAGTTTTTCTAATCTTCTAACTGCTGTTAATGCTAGAGGTAATAAATCCTCATCTTTATTTATTAAATCTTTTTGGTGCTCATATGTGCAAGTGATAAATTTTTCATCATCTTTGAATTCAATTATTTTGACTCTTTTGATACCTTCAACTAAAACTTTAACGGTTCCATCTGGGAGTTTTAAAAGTTGTAAAATATTACTCTCACACCCATATGAGTAAACATCGTTTTTTTTGGGGTCGTCTACCTCAGAGTTTTTTTGAGTAACAAGAATTATTTTTTTGTCACTTTTCATGACTTCATTTAAAGCAGTTATTGACTTGTCTCTTCCGACAAATAATGGAATTACCATGCTTGGGAAAACAACTATGTCCCTTAATGGCAATAAAGGTTGTGTCAATTTAACTTCCATAAGCTTAAATATGGATATTATATTTTATAATGCAATAGGAAACTTTTGTTTATTAACTTTAATTAAGCCGCAGAAGTCTTTTCTGTTTTTGATTTGTTCTTGGTGTGTACAATTATCGGCTGTGATGTGCCTTTTGTAGCCCCCGCATCTATTATTACTTCTTCTATATTTTCTTGACCAGGGAGATCAAACATAGTTTTAAGTAATAAATTTTCTAAAATTGATCTTAATCCTCTAGCACCAGTTTTTTTGCTTATAGCTTTATTAGCAATATCTTTAACTGCCTGATCTTTAAATGTTAACTTCGTTCCTTCCAATCTAAATAATTCTTGATATTGTTTTATTAAAGAATTTTTTGGTTCTAACAAGATTTTAACTAGTGATTTCTCATCTAAGTCTTCGAGTGTAGCCGTTATAGGTAAACGACCTATAAATTCAGGAATAAGACCATATTTTAATAGATCCTCTGGCTCTAAATTCTTCATCCACTCACCTGTTTTTTTATCTTCTAAAGTTTTAACTTCTGCACCAAACCCTATTGACGACCCTTTATCTCTTTGAGAAATTATCTTATCTAGTCCAGCAAAAGCTCCTCCACAAATAAATAAAATATTTGTTGTATCAACTTGTAAAAACTCTTGTTGAGGATGTTTTCTTCCTCCTTGCGGTGGGACACTTGCTACTGTTCCCTCCATAATTTTTAACAAAGCTTGCTGCACACCTTCTCCAGATACGTCTCTTGTAATTGAAGGGTTTTCAGACTTTCTACTAATCTTATCTACCTCATCTATGTAAACAATTCCTCTTTGAGCTTTTTCAACATTGTAATCTGCAGCTTGCAATAACTTTAAAATAATGTTTTCTACATCTTCACCAACATAACCAGCTTCAGTTAAGGTTGTTGCATCAGCCATAGTAAAAGGTACATCTAGTATTCTTGCAAGAGTTTGAGCTAATAAAGTTTTACCACATCCAGTTGGTCCAACTAATAATATATTTGATTTTGATAACTCAACTGTTTTACTTGTTTTGTTTTCGTAATTTAACCTTTTGTAATGATTGTGAACAGCTACAGATAAAACTTTTTTTGCATGAGATTGTCCAATTACATAATCATCAAGCACTTTACATATTTCTTTTGGCAGAGGTAGACCGTCTTGATGCTTTACAAAGTTATCTTTACTTTCCTCTTTTATAATATCCATGCAAAGTTCAACACATTCATCACAGATAAATACAGTTGGTCCAGCTATTAACTTTCTAACTTCGTGTTGGCTTTTGCCACAGAAAGAACAATAAAGAATATTTTTGTTGTTACTCATAATTTTTTAATTCGAATCAATAACCTTACTTTAATACAAGTTATGCTACGTAATCAAGTGTAGGTTGTGAACAAACTATATATAGTTATCTATTCTCTCTTTTCCACAACTTTGTCTAACAGGCCAAAACTTTTTGCATTATCTGGTGTCATAAAATTATCTCTTTCTAAAGCAGATTTTATTTCATCTACTGATTTGCCTGTATGTTTAGAATAAATTTCATTTAATCTTTTCTTAAGAGATAAGACTTCGTTAGCATGTATTTCAATATCTGTTGCTTGACCTTGGAAACCAGCTGAAGGTTGATGGACCATTATTCTTGAATTTGGTAATGAAAATCTTTTCCCTTTCGTTCCAGCTGCTAGCAAGAATGAACCCATGCTGGCTGCTTGACCAATGCATAAAGTACTTATCTCGGGTTTTATGTATTGCATTGTATCATAGATACCTAGTCCAGCTGTTACGAGTCCGCCTGGGCTGTTTATGTATAAAGAAATTTCTTTTTTAGGATCTTCAGACTCTAAAAATAACAATTGAGCTGTGACTAAAGAAGCAACAGCATCATTTATTGGCCCGACTACAAATACAATTCTTTCTTTAAGTAGCCTAGAATAAATATCGTATGCCCTTTCTCCTCTACTAGATTGCTCAACAACCATAGGAATAAGAGTATTTAATTGTTCTGGAATTTTATTAGACATAATCGAATCGATTAATCTTATACAACTTGTGATTACTTTTTGCTAACCTTTTTTACTTTTTTTGATTTGGTTGCTAGAGTTTTAGTTTTTGAGGTTCCTTTTGTTTTTTTAACTTCAACTTTTTTAGTATTTTTGGCTTGCTCTTTTAAAATGTTTTCATTTTCTTCTTTAAGGATTTTCTCAGCTTCTTCTTTAGTTATTTCTTTTTTTGTAGTTTTTGCTTTTTTCTTAATTTCTTCAATTATTTTTTCCTCATAAATTTGTCCTCTTAAACTGTCAATGGCTGAAGGATTTTGTTCATAATAATCTTTTACGATCTTTTCTTGACCCGGCATCATTCGAAACTGTTTTTGAATTTCTACATTAATTTCTTCTTGTGATACATTGATTTTGTTTTCCTCTCCGAAAGCATTTAATATTAATCCAGTTTTAATTCTCTTTTTAGCTTGGTCTTCAAGAGATTTTTGATTCTTTTTAACTTCATCCTCTTTCATGCCTTGAGATAGAATTTTCACTTCCTGTTCAATTAAATTACCAGGTAATTGATCCAATTTCAGTTTCTCAATTTGGCCAAGAATATTTTTCTTGGTAATCATTGCTAATGAATTTTTATATTCGTCATTAATTTGTTTTGAAATAAGTTCTTTTAAATTTAATAGGTCTTTTGCACCCATATTTTTAGCAAAATTGTCATCAATTTTTACATCCTCTGGAATTCGTACAGCTGTAATCTTGCATTCAAATACAGCACTTTTATTAACAAGATTTTTTTCAGGGAAATTTTCAGGCAGATTTACTTTTACGCTTTTTGTATCTCCAGATTTGACACCCTCTAACTGTTTGTCAAAACCTTTTATGAATAAATCTTTTCCAAGTACTAATTGAGTATTTTTACCTTCATTACCCTTAAATTCTTTTCCATCAATAGTTCCTTTATAATCAAAAACTACCAAATCATTTACTTTTGAAATATAATTTGCCTCTGCATCTTTAAAATTATTTTGACTTTTTGCAATTTCTCTAATTCTTTTATCTGTTTCTTTGGGATCAATTTTAACAACATACTCATTTACTTCCATCGATACTAATCCTTTGGTGGAGACATCTGGCAGTTCAGTAACTGAAATAATATATTCTAAATCTTTACCTTCACCAAAAGACTTTAAGTCTATTTTTGGTTGACCAGCAGGTTTGATTTTATTTTCCTCAAGAGCTTTTGTAGTAGTATCCTTAAGTAATTTATCTATCACCTCGCCATAAACTGCTTTACCAAATTGTCTTTTTAAAATTTCAGTAGGAACTTTTCCTGGTCTAAAACCTTTTATGACAACATCTTTTCTAATTTCTTCATATTTCTGATCCATAAAACCAGAGATAGTTTTTTTATCTATGAGTACTTTAAGATCTTTTTCTAAACCTTTTTTATTTTCTATTGTTACTTTCATAATATCTTAATGGTAGGCGAGAAAGGACTCGAACCTTCACAGCTTGCACTATTGGTTCCTAAGACCAACGCGTCTACCAATTCCGCCACTCGCCCAAATTAATGCTGTTTTATATAGTATTGAACTAATTTGTCCAATCAGAATAATAGTGTAAAAAGATATAAATATATAAAAAAATGATAATTTCACCTTGTATAAATATATGTAAAATGGATCCAGTCACCGGATATTGTTATGGCTGTGCAAGAAATAACGATGAAAAGAAAATTTGGAAAGATCCTAAAACCAGTGATGAGTGGAAGGTTAAAAACTTAGAGGACATAAAAAAGAGAATGGAAGGATGGCAATTAGAAAGTTTTAAAGAATCTTATGAACATAAAAAAAAGAACGGAATGTCGCTATTCAAAAAAAACAATTAAATGACACAAACTAGATTAGCTATAATAATTTATGTAATCGGTATTCTAATCGGTGCATTTTTTTTTGATCTATGGGGTGCAGAAATAAATGTTATCAAAGGGCTAGCAGCAATGTTTTGGACGGCTTTATTATTAATTGCAATTTTATTTGCTGATAAAGAAAAAGATAATTAGTCTTTTTGTATTAATTCACTTATAAAAAGTTCCCCGTTTCCATCTTCTACTGCTTTTTCGTAAAAAGATTTTTTCATACTAGCTAATTTTTCTGCATTACCTAAATCTTTTAACATTTCATGTATGTAAGTAAGATCTTTCAGAGTATTAGAAGTTGAAAATTTAAACCCTTTATAATCATTTTTAAGGACATTATCAAAAATTCTATTTAATGCCGTTGAATTACCTGATCCTAGTTTTGCAACTGCAAAAAGTTTCTCTAAATCAATATCTAATTTTTTTGCACTTTTAATGAATTCTATGACATTTGTAGCAGTACCGAGTGATAAAAAATTATTTAATAATTTTGACTTTGCTCCTTTTCCTACTTTTCCGAAATGAAAATAATCTTTACAAAATGTTTTTAAATAAACTTCAGCTTTTTTAAAATTTTCATCAGAAGCACCAACAATTCCTCCACAAACACCTTCCTCTGCTTGAACAGGTCCTCCCATTACAGGACATTCGATATAATTAATCTTACGATTTGCAAAAATTTTTTCCATCTTAATTGATCCATTTTGGTTATGTGTTGTAACGTCAATAATCAATGTATTCTCTGTTAACAAAGTACATACCTTTTCTGCAATACTTATAGCTATTGGCGTATTGGTTACACAAAGAAATAAAGCATCTAAATTCTTTTCACATAACTCATTATAGCTTTTAACTTCTTTTGCTCCATCACTCACAATCTTATCGATAGGTTCTCTTTTTTTATTTGCAATAACAAATAAATTGTTTCCCTTTTTTAAAATATTTTTGGCTATCCCATAACCCATATAGCCAACTCCAATAAAACCTACATTCATAATTATAAATAATTATAGTATAAGACTCATTGATTAAAAATTAATATTTATGAAAAAAAGTTTTAAAAAACTTGAAAACTCAATAATAAATTGTAAGAAATGTCCAAGACTTGTGAACTTTAGAACACAAGTAGCGAAAGATAAAAGAAAACAATACATCAATGAGGAATATTGGGGAAAACCAATAACAGGTTTTGGTGACAGAAAAGCAAGAATTTTATTAGTTGGTTTAGCCCCTGCTGCTCATGGTGGTAATAGGACAGGAAGAGTTTTTACAGGCGATAGATCATCTGAATTTTTGTACAAATGCCTACATAAAGCTAAATTATCAAACAAATCAAATTCAGTTCACAGAAATGATGGTTTGATACTAAATGATAGTTTTATAACTACCGCATTAAAATGTGTCCCTCCTGGAGATAAACCAACTAGAAATGAACTGAATAATTGTTTTAAATATTTTAAAAATGAAATTGAAAACTTAAATAACCTAAAAATTATTATTGCTCTTGGAAAAATAGCTTTTGATGCATGTGTAGAGTTTTATAAAAAACAATTTAAAATAGAAAATAATATTAAATTTGGACACAGTAAATTCTTTAAGCTGCCAAATAATATTTTATTAGTTGGATCTTATCACCCAAGTCCTAGAAATGTTAATACTGGAAGAATTGATGTTAATAAAATGACTAATTTATTTCTTAAGGTTAAAAAAATTATTTAATCAATTGATATTTAAATTCTACTGGAAGTTTTGATGGTTTGCCCTTTTCATCTACTGAAGCTAATAATATTTCAGCCTCAACAATCATACTTTCATTTACAAAAATATGCTGTTTCATTCTTATAGATACATTTTTAACCTCTAACACTTTAGAAATAATATTTAAATTGTCTTCAAGTTTTGCAGATTTATGAAAATTTAAGTTGCAAGATTTAACTATTATATAAATCCCAAATTTTTCTATAAGATTTTTATTACTAAAATTTAAAGATGTGATTGCATCTGTTCTAGCTCTTTCCAAAAATTTCAAATAATTTGCATAATATACTACTCCTCCACTATCAGTGTCTTCATAGTAAACTTTAAAGTTTGATTTAAATTCCATATTAAAAATATATTATCAAAGACAAGGAATATATATACTAATCATTATTCGTTTATGAAAATATACATAATTTGGCTTATAGGGGTTGTATTGTGGAACTTTGGATATCCTCAAGCAACACCACTTCTTGATGTAATTGCTGCAATTCTACTCTCATTTTTAAGTTTAGTACTCAAAAAATATATAAAATAAATTACTCAGATGAAAAATAAATATTTTGATAATAACTTATAGCTTTCATCTTTGAATTATCAGTGTCAGCCATAATAGCAACTCCATCCAACTCTTTAACGTCTAGTTTATGAAGTTTTTTAAAATCTTCTTTAACATTTGCTTTAACTGTAATCCACTCATCAAAATTATTTTTTGTGGTGGATAAAACATAATCTATAGACTTTTTTGTATAAGGGCTTCGTTTATAATCATCAATATTTAAGTTGCTAGAATAAACATAATTAATAGCTCTATTTGATAGTGGCGTAGCACCTGTTTTCTTAATAACAAAAACTCTTGCAGCAAAATCATGTCCTTTTTTTGTATTTTCTTTAATTCCTTTTAAGTCTTTTTCAACTTTCCATGTAATGTTAATATAAGGAGTGGCGTCTAAATCTATTTTTATTTCTTTACCCAGACCGGAAGCCGCATTATCTGCTACTGCTTTTAGATAATTTCCATTCTCGTTTTTTCCAATTGTGTAAATAGTTTTTGCATCAGCGCCTCTAATTTTTCTCACTTCTAAAGTAGAAAGTTCATTTTCAGTAAAATCAAATATTACTTTTTCATTGGCATAAGATAATGAAAAAAGAAAAATTGAGAATATAATTGATGATAAAATATTTTTCACAAAAACTTCTATAGACAATTTAATTATTTTTTCAATATTACCTATTTACTCTGGTAATAAGACTATTTTTGGAGCAGAACAACTACCATCATGAATTTGCTTGAAAGCCTCTGCTCCTTTTTTTAATTCCCGATATTCAATCCAAGATAGATCTCCTATTTCTTTATCAGCCAAAATTTTAATTGTTTTTTCAAAATCTTTATTAGTATAACAATAAGTGCCTATAAATGTTACTTCCTGAAGTGTAGCTTTTCTAAAATTAAACTGACCAGAAGGTTGTGTTAAACCAATATGAATAATGCTACCACCAGGCTTAATCACAGAAATAGCTTGTTGTCTAGATACCTCTAATCCAACTGTATCGAAAACAATATCAAAACTATTTTCTTTTACCTCTTTATCATTTGGACTAACAAATTTACCATCAAAGTATTTTGAACAAACATCTAGCCTTAGTCTGTTTGGATCAGACATTATGATATTTTTATTTCCTTTTATTTTAGATAAAATTAATGAACACAATAATCCAATAGCTCCAGCACCTTGTACCAAAGTTCGACACTCTTTAAGCGGTTTTTTTAATGATGTCTCACCCATCAATACAGCATGTAAAGATACAGCTGTAGGTTCAGCAATTGTAGCTTCACTTAAATCTAGACGATCAGGTATTTCATAAATGTTTTGATTTGGGGTAGAGACATATTCAGCAAAAACTCCACTTCTTTCATAAGGTCTATTCATGCCTAATAAGACTCTGTTAGGACATAAATGCTCGCGTCCATTCAAGCAGTATTCACATTTTCCACAAGTTATTAATGGGTTTAATACAACATTTTTATCTTTGAATTTACCATTTTGTATTTTTCCACTTACCTCATGGCCTAATATTAAAGGTGGAATTCTTCTTTCATCTTTGCCATGGTAAGCATGCATATCAGATCCACAAATTCCTGAAGCGTGAACTTTAAGAATACTTTCTCCACTTACCTCTGTTGGGTCTTTTTCATCTCTATAAGTAAGTTCTTCTACACCGGTATAAACTAAAGCTTTCATAATTATTTTTCATTAAGAAGATAATACATAATATATGAAACGACAAATCCTATAATCCATGAATATGTTTTAAAATCTTCGAAATTAATATTCCAAATAATTGAAAATGAAAAAATAAAACCAATTAATACAGCGTATACGGCTTTATAATTCCATCCACCTGAATAAATGTACTCGTTTTCTTGTCTGATAAAAAAAAGATCTTTGTGATTAACTTTTTCTCTATTAACAAGATAGTAGTCTGCAATTATAACTCCGAAAATTGGTCCAAAAAATGCCGCTAAACTATCAATTAATTTTATTATTTCTATCTGGCTTAGTATTGATGGCCACAAACTGCCTGTTATTAGTCCAAATATTAAAATTAGTATTCCTGCACTTTTAAGATCCAAGTTTTTAGGTAAAAAATTAATTATACTATTTTGCGTTGGAACATAATTAGTTATTAAATTTGTCGAAAGTGAAGAGAATATTATAAAAATTAATGCGTAGACTGTTAGATAGACATTATCAATCTTTCCTATTATATCCATCGGCTTTGTCATTATTTGATCAACCACGATTAGCTTTTGATTCAATAAAACATCAACACCTATTACAATTGTAGTTGCAAGAAAGGAAAAGATAATCATATTCAAAAATAAAAATAAATTTCCTATTTTAAGATCTCTGCTAGTTTTTACATATCTTGAAAAATCTCCATAATTCAAAAGCACAATGGAAAAATATGAAAAAATTGTCCCTGTAAGAATAAAAAAGGGCATTACATTTGATTTAGAAATCAAAACTGTACTAGTTGTATTAGATTTTAGAGATTGAAATATTTGAGTGCTATTTTCAGCAATAAGCATAACAAAAAAGAAAATTAAGCCGAAGTATACAAAAATTGCGGAGAATTTTAAAAACCCTTGATTATATCTTTGACCATTTGTAAATAAAAAAAATTGAATGAAAAATGTCACTATTAATGAAAACCAATCTATAACATTTAAGCCTAGAAAAAATTCTAAAACAAATTCATTTTCTAAAATTTGTGGGTCGAATATGTAATAAATAATAATTCTTGTTAGGTAGGTTATAGATTTGGATATAAAGTATGTTTGTATTCCAAACATAAAAATTCCAACAATTGATCTTAATAAACTTAAATATCTAGCACCGTTTAGACCCATGGACATTCTCATCAAAACTGGAAAAGGTAATCCGTGTTTTTGGGATGGGTGACCAATTAAAGAAATAAAAAAATACACAAGAATTGATGCAGCTATTGAGGAAGATAAAACTAAATAAGAACTTAAATTATAGATTAAATACAAAGAAGATATAAGAGCAAATCCAGCAATAGTTTGAATACTATTTGCCCAAAAACAGAATAAATCTGCCGAAGTCCATGTTTTGTTACTTGGATTAACTGTAGCTAATTCAAAATTTTTTAATTCTATATTTTGACTCACTTTAAAGATTCTAAACTAATATTTTTATATGTCTATAAAAGTGATAACAGTAAGATATTAAAACATGAGTTTTCTAAAAAGTAATATTGGTTACATTTCAATGTTCATTGCTGTTATAGGCTTTGGCTCTGGTCCTCCATTTGTAAAATTAGCACTACAAGAGTTTTATGTAATGGATTTAATGGCAGTTCGATTCTCTTTAGCATTTATTTTAATGTTAATATTTGCACTTTTAATGAGAGTAGATTTATCTATTAAAAAAATTGGATTAACTCCTTTTTTAATGGGTCTACTAAATCCTTTTTTGGTAACTCTTAGTTTTCATATAGGGCTGTTGCTAACCTCTCCAGTAAGCGGTGTTGCTTTAATAAGTACACTTCCTATTTGGCAGCCTTTTGTAGCAAGAATTTTTTTAAAAGAAAAAATTGAAATCAAAGTAATAATTGGAGCATTTATTACAATTATTGGAACTTTAATTTTATTATCAACCCAAAAGAAAATTGGAGGTGGAAATTATTTAGGGGATTTTATTATATTTTTAGGAATGATGTGTGTTTCTATTAATGAAGTACTTGGAAGACGTTTTATGCAAACCAAAGTAAATCAATTGGGTGTTAATACTTTTCAATACATGATTGGAGCAATCTTATCTGTTCTAATACTTTTTATATTGTGGCCTGATAGTAGTTTTAAATATAATAATTATTTAAATTTAAGCCCTCCAGTTCTTGCAGCCATAACATTATCTTTTATAACCTTTGGGGCTTATTTATTTTATAACTTTGCTTTAAGAAGAGCACCTATCGGTAGAATTAGTTTAATGTATCCTTTAACCGGTCCTATTGGTGCTACAATGTCATGGATAGTTTTGGGTTCTACAATATCCATTAATATATTTATATCCTTAATAATTATTTTAGTAGGAACAATTATCCCTCAAATTAATAAAAAAGCTAAGGGCTAGGATACATTATGCTTGGCAACCATAATGCTATTTGGGGAAATATAATAATTAATATTAAGCCAATTAATTGAATAACCATAAATTGCATCATACCTAAATATATATCTTTTAAATCCCATTGGGGCACCACACCTTTTAAGAAATAAGCTGATAAAGCTACAGGTGGAGATAGCCAGGCGGTTTGTAAATTGACAGCTACAAGAATAGCAAACCAAGTTAAGTTAAAACCTAATTCTAAAATTAAAGGTAGAACTATTGGTAAAACTATTAATACTATTGGAACCCATTCTAAAGGCCAACCTAGTAGAAATATTGCAGCCATTATAATCGCTAAAATTACGTATTTATTTACATCAAGATTTAATAAGAAGTCTGTTAATAGAGATGGAGTTCCTAATTTTGAAAATACCGCACCAAAGAAATTTGAGGCCGCAACTAAAAACATAATTAATGCTGTTATTTCTAAAGTTTTCAATAGAGCTTCTTTTAGACCATGGTAAGTAAGTTTTTTATATGCCAGTGCTAAAAGTATTGCTCCAAAAGCTCCCATGCCGGCACCTTCCGTTGGAGTTGCAAGACCAAATAAAATACTTCCTAAAGCAAAGAAAACTAAACCTGCAGGAGGAATTAAACCCATTAAAAACTCATACCAAACCTTAGCCATATTTTTTGGTCGTTCTGAAGCTGGTAATACAGGACCGAGTTTAGGATTTAAAAAACATCTTAACGTTGTGTAAGCGGCATACAAAAATGCTAAAAGAATTCCTGGGATAATTGCTGCTGCGAATAAATCTGTAACTGGTATTTCTAATACAGGACCCATAACAACTAACATAATGCTTGGAGGAATTAAAATTCCTAAAGTACCCCCAGCACAAATTAGACCTGCAGAAAGTCTGGTATCATATCCTGTCCTGATCATAGTTTTTCCAGCCATAATTCCTAAAATTGTGACTGAAGCTCCAACAATTCCAGTTGCTGCCGCAAAGATAGTTGAAACAAACATAACAGCATAAAACAATGCTCCTCTAGTTTTCGATAGCATTAGTTGTACCGCGTTAAACAATCTTTCCATTAATCCAGCTTGCTCCATCAAAATTCCCATAAATATAAAGAGTGGAACGGCGGCCAGAGTATTCTCGGTCATTATCATATTGAATTGCAAGGTCATTAAATAGAAAACTAACTTTCCAAATCCCCAATAACCAAAAACAAGACCTAAAAAAATCAACGTAAATGAAATAGGAAATCCAACAAAAATTGCAAACAACATGCAACCAATCATTATTGCGCCGATTATTTCTGGTGAAAAGAATTCCATTAAGGCCATCTTCCTTTCACAAAAGCATAATATGTTTTAAGTATTTCAGAAAAACCTTGAACTAAAAGTAGAAAGGCTCCAATTGGCATACAACTTTTTAATGGCCACATAATTGGCATCCACGTGGTATCCATCGCTCTTTGAATTCTTACTTTTCCACCTAAACATTCTTCAAGATTTGATCTTCCACAAATTGATGTGTAAGCATAATCAAAACTTACATAAAAAAATACTAAGAAACCTGGTATAAAAAATAAAATATATAAAAATAAATCTACTCTAGCTTGATTTTTAACTGTCCAATTTCTATAAAGAAAGTCAGCTCTTATATGGATACCTTTTGATAACGTATATGCTGCACCAAGCATGAACAAAGCTCCTGCTAACATTCTGCTAATATCAAAAGACCAAAGTGTAGGTCTATTAAAAAAATGTCTTCCAATTACTTCATGTATCATTGCATAAATAAGTGGAATTGTGATCCACATTATTATTTTGCCTGATAAAAGCATTTTTGAATCAATAAATTCGATTGTTTTTGCCATCCAAGGAATCATGTCCTCAGGCATTTTTGTACTTGTTCTTCTTTCAGCAATTAATTCGTCAGTGATATCTAAATTTTCTTTAACTTTAGGTTCTGAATCTTTATCAACCATTGAACAAGTATATTATTTTAAATTAAATTATTAAAAAAACGGGGATTATTAAAATCCCCGTTTTTTATAAAGTTACTTATTGTTGTGCTGCAAATGCAGATCCAATTGATGCATCAGATGTTTCCATTTGTGCAATAAAAGGTACTACAACTTTTGCGTGCTCAGTCATGTGCTCGTAAACTTGTTTAAAGAAAGCATTCTCTGCTGCATTCTTTTTAAGAGTAGCTTGAGCAGCGTTCATGTACTCAGTGAAATAATCAGCTGGTGTATCCCATAGTTTTACACCATGATTTTGAGTAAGATCAATTAACGCTTTTCCATTTTCTACAGCTCTGTTTGTAATATTTCTTGTGATCATAGCTTCAGATGCAACTTCCATTGCATATTTTTGATGATCAGTTAAAGAATTATAAACATCACCATTTATGTAAATGTCTCCATTTACAACATTTTGGTGAAGACCTTGTAGATAATAGTTTTTAAGAACTTTTTGGAAACCAAATACTGAGTCTGGTTTTGGGCAACACCACTCTGCAGCATCAATTGTTCCTTTTTCAAGCGCTGGTAAAATATCACCACCTGATAAAGATACTGATGCGATTCCGATATCTTTGTATGTTTGTCCTGGAATTCCTGGAGGAGTTCTAAATCTATATTTTCTGAAATCATCCATATTTTTGATTGGCTCTTTAAACCAACCTAATGCTTCTGGTCCAGATGATGCCATCACAAAACCTTTAACATTCATTCCCATTTCGCTCCACAATTGGTCGTATAACTCTTTACCACCATTGTCGAAGTACCATGCTAACCAAGATTTAGTACTTAACCCAATTCCTCCACCAGCAACTGGTGAACCAAATAACATCGCAGCTGGGTGATAGTTTGACCAATAGTGAGTCCATGCTGCACCACCGTCTACTAGACCTTTGTCAACGGCTTCTAGTGTTTCTTTCATTCCAACAACTTCACCTTTTGATAAAAGTTCAAATTTTAACTCACCTCGAGTTAATTTTGTTACTCTATCAGTCCACATTTTTACGATTTGTCCATCGTAAGATGTTTTGGGAAAAGTAAGTTGGATTTTTAATGTTTTAGCAGATGCAGAACCAATTACTGAAACTGCAAATACTAAAGCTAAAATCATTGATGTGATTTTTTTCATTATATATCCCTCTCTTTATTGTTATTAAGACTTAATAATAATCTAAGTTAATATTATTGGCTGAGAAATGTAAAACGTTAAATTGTTACATAAATTGATTATGCAACTTGAGGTTTAAAAGCTAATCTTTGCCTTTTGGATCAAAAGGGTAATCCCACGCATCGCCACCAATTTTTTTTGATATACCTGAATAATCAGTTTCAGACTCTCCCTCGTTGCAAAATTCTGAGAAAATTTCTAAAGCATGTTTTCCTAAAGGGGTTGATGCGCTTACTGATTTTGCAGCATCATTTGCTAATTTTAAATCTTTTGTCATCATTGCTGCAGAAAAACCAGGTCTATATTTATTGTTTGAAGGAACGCCATCTGTTAAATTCGGCAAGGGAGTGTAAGTCGACAAGGCCCAATTATTTCCTGATGCGTTTTTCATTATTTCATGGACTTTTTTTAAATCCATCTTTAGTCTTTTTGCTAACATTAATGCCTCTGATGCAGCTATCATTGAAATACCTAAGGACATATTATTACAGATTTTAACTCCAACACCACTTCCTTGGGGTCCAGCGTGCAAAATTTTTTGACCCATAATGTCCATTAATGGTCTTGCTAAGTTTACAGACTCGTCATCTCCACCAACTAAAAAATTAAGTTTGCCTACTCTTGCACCCATAACACCCCCAGTGACAGGTGCATCAATCATTTTAATGCCTCTACTTTTAGCTTCTTTGCCGAGTAATAACGAAGTTTCTATATCGATTGTTGAACAATCAATAATTAATGCATCTTTTGATATTTTATCGATTATTCCTTTTTCGCCTAAAAAAAGTGACTTAACATGTTTCCCCTCAGGTAACATTGAAATTATAAAATTTGCACCATCGAGTACTTCATCTAAAGTTTCTACTACGTTTAAATCTGCTTCTTTTGCTTTTTGTATCATTTCAGGAGAAACATCATAAACTTTAACTTTTTTTCCAGCTTTAACTAACTGGTCGGCCATTGGATTACCCATATTTCCAACTCCAATGAAAGCAATTTGATCTGTCATAGTTAATTATCTATATTTGATTTTCCTCGATTTATCAAAACTGTTTTGCTTTGAGTAAAATGATTTATCATACTATCAAAAGCATATTCTTTACCTAGACCACTCATTTTTAAACCACCATAAGATACATTTGCTCTAGGAGCAACGCATTGGTTTACTTGAACAAACCCTGCTTCAATATCTTCAACAAACTCTAGAGCTCTAGACAAATTTTGAGTCCAAAGCACAGCTGATAATCCAAATGGTGTATCGTTCGCACTTTGCATTACTTCTTCAAATGTTTTAAATGGAATAGCGCAAGCTACTGGCCCAAAAATCTCTTCCTGACAAACAGGAGAGTCTACCGGTACCCCTGACATAAGTGTAGGCTCATAAAAGAAACCATTTTTATAATCACCACCTGTTGGTTGATTGCCACCATGTACAACTTTAGCTGAAGAAGTTTGTTTTGCTATATCCATATAATGCAAAGTTCTTTTTAGTTGCTCCTCTGAGATAATCGCTCCAATATCCGATCCTTCATCTAAAGCATTTCCCATTTTTAGTTTACTCAGTTTTTCAACTACACCATTGATAACTTTATCATAAATTTTTTCCTGAATATAAACTCTAGACCCCGCAGTACATGCTTGTCCTTGACGGGTATACCTCATACCATCAATTACTCCTTGAATTGCAATATCTAAATCAGCGTCACTCATTATTATATTTGGATTTTTCCCACCAAGTTCTAAAGTAACAGGACATAATTTCGGAGCAGCTTTTTCAGCAATGATTTTTCCAACAGAAAAAGATCCCGTAAAAGTTACTTTTCTTACCTTTTCATGAGTTACCAAAGGTTCACCACACTCTTCTCCGAGCCCTGAAATAACATTTAAAACTCCTGGTGGTAGTTCTTGTTGGAATATTTCAGATAAGAGTAAAGCGCAAAGAGGTGCTTGTTCAGCTGTTTTTAACACAACGCTGTTACCAGCTACTATTGCTGGAGCAATTTTAGCAACTGTTAAAAATAAAGGAGCATTCCATGGTACAATTGCACAAACGACACCAATTGGATCTCTTGTTGTATAATGAATAGTATTTGGGATATTGGGTGGATAATTCTCACCCTTTAACTCTCCTGATAGTCCTGCAAACATATTTGTTAGCTCAATAGATGCAGCGGTTTCTGGCACAGCTTGAGTTCTTAAAGCATTGCCAGTATCTAAGGAAAGCAAAGTCTCAATCTCAGATTTTCTTTCCTCTAATCTCTTTGCACCTGCAGCAACCATCTTTCCCCTTTCACGTGCTGGTATTTTTTTCCATTTTTCAAATGCTTTAAAAGCAGATTCGACTGCAATATTAACATCATTCTTATCACATTGTGGTGCTGAACCAATATTCTCTCCAGTACTAGGATTTAAAACTGGTATTTTTTTATCGGTTTGAGCAGAAATTAATTTGCCATCTATCAAAATTTTATCTGATAATCTTTTTGCATTATTAAGAGCTAATTCATAATTTTTTTTAAAATTACTCATTATCTAATTCTCCCCCTCTAACCTTAGAGGAAAGCCATCCACCATCAATTTTAATCTCAGATCCGTTAATAAAGTCTGATTCATCACTTGATAAAAATACTGCTGCTCCTACAATATCTTTTGGTTGCCCCCATCTTCCTACAACTGTTTCTTTTCCCCAGGCCTCGCCATGTTTTGGATCTTCAGCATATTTTTGGTTGAAAGGAGTTGATATTAATCCAGGACAAATAGTGTTAACGTTTATATTTTTTCCAGTAAGATCAACTGACAATGCTCTCGTTAGGCCTAGTACACCACTCTTAGCCGCAACATAACCTACTCTATCAGGTCTACCCATAAAACTAGCTATAGAACCAAAGTTTATAATTTTTCCCTTACCATTTTTAATCATGTGAGGAATTACAGCCTGACTTGCAAGAAATGGTGCTGTAAGATTAACTGAAATCATATCGTCCCAGTCCTGTTTAGTATGATCTAACAATTTTTTTACATGTCTTATGCCTGCGTTGTTTATAAGGATATCAATTTTTCCAAATGTTTGAATGGCTTTGTCTACCATTTCATTAATACTGTCTTTTTTTGAAACGTCAGTTTTTACAATTATTGCTTCACTACCTGCATCTAAAATTTTTTTTTTAGAATTTTCTGAATTTGCAATATCTATTTCCGCTATAACAATCTTAGCACCTTCTTTTGCAAGGCCTAAGCAAATTTCTTCACCGATACCCTTACCTCCACCTGTAACTATTGCTACTCTATCTTTAAGCTTCATTTTTTAAATGATTTGACGTTATTTTAAGAAAGAAACTAATGCTTTTTTCTCATTAATCCAAGCTTTAATTCCACCTTTTAAAACGTATACATTTTTAAAACCTAAGTCTTCTGCAAAGGCATTGCCTAAAATTGATGCGGTCTCTCCATCATTACTAACAAAAATAATTTCAATATTTTGAGACTCGGCGCCAGCTAAAGCTCTAACTCTATCCATTAAATAAACATTAAATTTTCCATTTTTATCAAACGCAGTTTCTTGAAATGATCCTTTAATTACTCCAGTTTTTTTCCATTGATCGTCCGTTCTAATATCTAATACAACTGCATTATTATCTAACAAATTTTTTAATTCATCAGATGAAATTAAATTATAATTTGGATCTAAAACATCAATAATCTTAAATTCAAAAATAAGATCTGAATTTGGTGGTATTACATCTCCAGCTCCAGAGGAACCATATGCTAATTCTGAAGGAATTTTTATTTTTCTGATTGTACCTTTATTTGTACCAACTATACCCATTTCAAAACCAGGTATAACTTCTCTCATTCCTATTTGAACTACCAAAGGTCTATCTTTTCCAACGTTAGTATCAAAAACTTTTCCATCAATAAATGAACCAGTATATTCAATTTGTACCCAGGAATGATTAATAATTTTTTTTCCTTCACCTGGTTTATCAACTAAAATTTCTATCTCTGCTGAAATTAAATTAGTTGTTAGAAATAAATATACTATTAAAAATTTTATAGTTTTCATTTTAAGATATTTTTAATTCTTTATACTTATTCTTTTCAACTTTTATGCATTCACTTTTATATTTTGGCATTCCACCAGGATAAGGTAAAAAAGTCTTTGGTTTACCAGGTATATTGTCGCCTTTATACCAAGAACTTTTAGCTTTCATGAATAATGTTTTTTTAACTGAATTCATAATTTCTTTTTGCCATTTTTTTGCTGCAAGATTGGTAGTTTCAATACTTTTTTTTCTATTTTTTTCTAAATATTTAATGCAATTTGTAATCCAATTAACATGTTGCTCTATTTGTATTGGAACATTTGTTAAAACTGATGGGCTACCAGGCCCACTCACAATAAATAAATTTGGAAAATTCGGAACAAGAAGGCCTAAGAAACTTTTAGGACCTTTGCTCCAAAATTTAGATAAATTTATACCTTTTTTACCAGTTATATTTAGTTTTAAAATTGATCCAGTTAATGCATCAAAACCTGTTGCAAAAATAATTTTATCCAAAATGTATTCACCTTTATTAGTTTTAATGCCTCTTTTAGTTATTTTAATTATTGGACTTTGCTTTAAGTCAACTAATTCGACATTTTTTTTATTAAACATCTCATAATAATTTGTATTTAAAGTAGGTCTTTTAGCTGTAAAAGGATGGTCAAAATTAGTTAATATATCAGCATATTTTTTATTTTTTACTGTTGAATATATTTTACTCTTTATAAAGTTAACTGCTGTTTGATTTGCTTTGATATTTTTTACTATATCATTAAATGTTGCCCTAAAAGATAGAGTTCCATACTGCCAAGATTTTTCATAAAGTAGATTTCTTTTTGTCTCGTTAAAATCAAAAGCAGATTTTTTAGGAAATTCAAAGGGATGTCCTCCTGGTGTTCTTTTTAAAAAATTTCTGAGTTTTTTGAAATTTTGTTTATAA
>CACCEJ010000009.1 GCA_902545035.1 uncultured Pelagibacteraceae bacterium
TTTACCTAAAAGTTCCGCACAGATCACTGTATCTTGAACAAAATTTTTTGGAACACCTCCTCCTATCATAAAAAGTCCTGATCCTTTAGATCTAATTTTAATTTCAGTTAATTCTCTAAACTCTCTAACAGAATCTATCGTGATATGATTTTTTGGATTTCTTTCTTGATGCATTACTAACCCAAATCCAGCACTAGAGTCAGTGAATGCGGGACAAAATATTGGGACATTATTGTCGTATGCAACTTCAATTAATGAGTTTTTTTTCTTTGCATTTTTTTTAAGGTATTTACCAATCTCCCTTATGAACTCTCTTGATGTATATGCTTTAGGTTGTAATTTGTCCGCTATATCGCTAATTGTTTTGTCACACATTTGAAGTTCATCTTCATCAATGTACGTATCATAAATTCTGTCGATGTAATTATTTCTTAATTCAGTATCATCTTGATGCTGAGATCCTTGATAATGTTTAAAACCTAAAGCTTCAAAGAAATCCATATCAATGATTGAAGCCCCTGTAGCAACTATTGCATCAACCATGTTGTATTTAACCATATCTCTGTACACATGCATACATCCCGCTGCCGAGGTTGAACCTGCAAGAGTTAAAAAAATTGTACAATTTTTATCTTTAATCATGTCATTGTAAATATTTGCAGCATTTGCAGTCTCTCTAGAGACAAAAGACATTTTTTCCATAGATGAAACAATATCTCTGGCATCAAAGGAAGTTATATCAATATGTTCAACTTCTTTACTAAGAAGATCTTTTTTTCTATTGTTTGAATGATTTTTGTTATCAGACATTAAGCAACAAGAAACTCTTTATTTGCCTCTTTGTCGTACATAGTCATTATAGGATTATCCTCAACTTCATAAATTTCATCAGAGTAAAATCCGTTAAAGTTGGTTCTAAAAGTAAGTCCATAAGCTCCAAGTTGTCCAAGTTCTATATAATCGTTCTCTTTTATATTGTTAGGTAAGATAAAAGGACCCTTCATATAATCCATGCTATCACATGTTGGGCCATAAAAATCAAATGATGTGAGTTTTTTTGAAATAACTCTGCCGTCAGTAATCATTTTTGAAGGGTATACAATATTTGGAACACCAGCATCAAATAAAGTTCCATAAGTTCCATCGTTTATATATAGCTTTTGTTTTTTTCTTAAATCAACTCTTACAATAGTTGAGCCACTTTCTGCAACAATCGCCCTTCCAGGTTCGCATATAATTTCTGGAATCTTATTTAATTTTAAATTATTTAAACCTTTTTTAATTTCATCAAAATAACTCTCTAAAGATTGAGGAATAAGATCAGGGTAAATAGTTGGAAAGCCTCCTCCAACATTAATTACATCTGGAATAATCTTAGTTTTTTTAATTATATTGCCTATTTCAAATATTCCTTTTGAATAAGATATTGGGTGCATACATTGTGAACCAACATGGAAACTAAGTCCAATTTTTTTAGAATATTGTTTTGTTAATCTAAGTAATCCGGTTGCTTCAGTATTAATAGCCCCAAATTTTTTTGATAAATCAATCTCTGCATGTTCATTAGACACAGAAACTCTAACAAATAACTCTAAATCTTTAGCGTAATTTGTACTTTCTAAAATTTTTATTAACTCATCCTTAGTATCCAAAGAAAAGGCTTTAACATTATATTTAAAATATGCCTCTTTAATGCTTTCTCTACTTTTAACTGTGTGCATATATGAACAGTTCGCATTTGGACTTATTTTTCTTATGGCCTCTATTTCTTTTATAGATGCTACATCAAAACGATTAATACCACTTTCAACAACAGTTCTAAGAACTACTGGATGAGGGTTAGTTTTTAGCGCATAAAGTATTTTTCCAGGGAATTTTTTTTGAAAGTATTTAGAAGCCAATTTAATTGACTTTTTTCTAATACAATAAACAGGTCCTGTCGGTTTCAGTTGATTAACTAACTCTTCAACTGACTTAAATTTTTGCATATCTGCACCTCTAAAAAAAATTTACAAAAAAAACTGCATATCAAGTATGCAAGTTTCATAATTGCAGCATTTATGAGAAAAAATTAATAATGTAAAGCAAATAATGCTATTGAAATATTAAAATTCACTTCCATATAAGGTTTATGATTAACCAACCAACACTTCAAAAACTAAGTGATTTTGAGGATAAATCGCTTTTGATAGTAGACGACGACAATCCATTTAGACAAAGATTGGCTAGAGCTATGGAAAAAAAAGGTTTTACAGTTACACAAGCTGAGAGTGTAAAAATTGGTATTGAGACCGTAAAATCACAAAGTCCAGCATTTGCTGTTGTGGATCTTAGATTGAATGACGGGAATGGACTAGAGGTAGTAAAAGAAATTCAAAAGAGTAACATTAAAAGCAGAATTATTATGTTAACGGGATATGGCAATATCCCAACAGCAGTTGCTGCAATTAAAGAGGGAGCAATTGATTATATTGCGAAGCCTGCAGATGCAGATGATGTTGAAAAAGCACTTTTAGCTGATCCAAATCAAAAACCAGCCCCACCTGAAAACCCAATGTCAGCGGATAGAGTAAAATGGGAGCACATACACAGAGTTTTTGAGTTATGTAACAGAAATGTCTCTGAAACTGCAAGAAGACTAAAAATGCATAGAAGAACTCTTCAAAGGATACTGTCTAAAAGATCTCCTAGATAATTTAATTTTTTGTAAGTCTTAAAAATACATCTTCAAGATCTCCATCATCAGTTGAAATATCTTGTATTTTTATATCTTGTTTTTTAATTTCTGAGATTACTGAGTCTATGCTTAGTTTGCTCTTCTCATATGACAAAACTAACTTATTTCCATCATTTGATAGGACTTTTAATGACTCAAAAGTGTTATCATTAATATTAATTTTTTTATCTGTGGTGACATACACAATTTTTGTTTGAATTCTTTCTAAGAGATTTTTAGTCGTATCTAAAGCTACTAATTTTCCACCACTTAGGATTCCAATCCTATCACACATTTTTTCTGCTTCCTCAAGGTAATGAGTTGTAAGAATTGTAGTCACTCCCTGTTTATTAAGCGATCTTACGTTTTCCCATAGTGTATTTCTAAGCTCCACATCTACTCCTGCGGTAGGCTCATCTAAAATTATAATTGGAGGTTGATGTACCATCGCTTTTGCCACAAGTAATCTCCTCTTCATACCACCAGATAAGGCTCTAGCATAACTGTCAGCTTGTTCTTCTAATGATACTAACTTTAATATGGTATCTGTAATTCTATCTTTTTCTCTAATCCCATACAGTCCTGCTTGAAGCTCTAATAGTTTTCTAGGACTAAAAAATGGATCAAAGTTTACTTCTTGTGGAACGATTCCGATTGATGCTCTTACTTGTCTAGGGTTTTTATCTAAGTTAAATCCCCAAACATTTACTTCTCCACTAGACTTTATAACTGATCCACCAAGTATATTTATAAATGTGCTTTTGCCAGCTCCATTTGGGCCCAATAAGCCAAAAATTTCACCCTCTTTCACTTCTAAGTTTAAATTATTAAGGGCGTGTATTTGTTTAGAGCCATTTTTTGAATAAACTTTGTTTAAGTTTTTAACAGTTAAAACATTATTTTTATTCATATTCGGCAATACATTTATTACATTTAAAGAAATTAAGATATCTTTACATTATGGAGAAAATTAAAAAAAGTGACCATTTTTACTTGATAGATGGCTCAGGATACATTTTTAGAGCATATTACGCTTTACCTCCATTAACTAGAAAAAGTGATGGATTACCAGTAGGGGCAGTAAGTGGATTTTGCAACATGCTATTCAAATTACTAGAGGACTCTAAATCAAATGATAACTTAGAAAAACCTACTCACTTTGCTGTGATATTTGACTCAGCAAGAAAAAATTTTAGAAATGAAATTTATTCAGAATACAAAGGAAATAGATCTGAGGCTCCTGATGACTTAATTCCTCAATTTGAATATATTAGAGAGTCTGTAAAAGCATTTAATTTACCCTCTATTGAATTAATAAATTATGAAGCAGACGATTTAATTGCGACATACGTTGAGCAAATTTTAAACTTAGGAGCAAAAGTAACGATCGTCTCATCTGATAAAGATTTAATGCAGTTGTATAAAAAAGGTGTGAGAATTTATGATCCAATGAAAAATAAATTTATAAATAAAGATGATGTAATTAATAAATTTGGAGTTGATCCAGAAAAAGTAATAGATGTTCAATCTTTAGCTGGTGATAGTACAGATAATGTTCCTGGTGTACCCGGTATAGGAGTTAAGACTGCGGCTGACTTAATTAATGAGTATGGAAATTTAGAAAATTTGTTGAAAAATGCATCTAAAATAAAACAAAATAAAAGAAGAGAAACTTTAATTGATAATAAGGACAATGCACTTATAAGCAAAAAATTAGTCACTTTAAAAAAAGATGTTCCTATAAAAAATAAAATTGAAGAATTTATATTAAAGACTATTGATAAAGGTAAGCTTTACTCTTTTTTAAGGGAAATGGAATTTAATAGATTGTTAAGCTCCGCTATCTCAAAATATGGGGCTACAGACAATGATAGCAACAAAGATATTGAAAAGAGTATTGATAAAATACCAGAAATTAAAAAAAAAAATTATCAATTAATTGAAAATGAAAAAGAAATTGAAGATTGGATGAAGCGATCTGAGGAAATTGGAGAGTTTGCGATAGATACTGAAACAACCTCTTTAAATCCTCATACAGCAAAATTAGTGGGTATTTCAATCTCAAACAGAATTGGAAAAGCCTGCTACATCCCGCTTAATCACGATAATGGTCACAATCTAGATGAAAATAAAGTATTAAGCCTTTTAAAAAAATATTTAGAGGATGGGAGTATTAAAAAGATTGGTCAAAATATTAAATTTGACTTCATTGTATTTTATCATCGTGGAATTATCTTAAATTCCATGGAAGATACCATGCTAATGTCTTACACATTAGATGCAGGCAAAAACAGGCATAACATGGATACTCTTGCAGAAATCCATCTTGGCCATAAAACAATCAAATACAAAGATTTGGTTGGAACTGGAAAAAAACAACTTAATTTTTCAGAAGTAGATGTTGCCAAAGCTAAAGATTACGCTGCAGAAGACTCAGATATAACATATCGGCTGTATAAAATTTTTCTAAAATCTTTAAAATCAGAAAAACTATTAAATATTTACGAATTATTTGAAAAGCCTTTAATAAAAATTCTTGCAGATATGGAGATAATGGGAATAAGACTTGATAAATCTTCACTTCAAAAATTGTCATCAAAATTTACATCAAAAATTAAAAAGTTAGAGAAAGCAATTTTTAAAATCTCAAATAAAAATTTTAATATAGGTTCAACCAAACAACTTGGTGAAATTATGTATAATGATTTAAAAATTGCAGCACTAAAAAAAACAAAAAAAGGTAGCTTTGCTACTAGTGCATCTGTTTTAGAGGATTTAGCTTTTAAAGGTTATGAGTTTCCTAAATTAATTTTAGAATGGAGACAAATCAGTAAGCTAAAGAATACTTATTCAGATACATTGCCAGAGCATATAAACAAAAATACAAATAGAGTACATACATCATTTTTATTAGCAGCAACTTCTACAGGCAGACTTGCATCTAGCGATC
The DNA here is from genome assembly GCA_902545035.1 of uncultured Pelagibacteraceae bacterium. Lineage (GTDB taxonomy): Bacteria > Pseudomonadota > Alphaproteobacteria > Pelagibacterales > Pelagibacteraceae > Pelagibacter. The sequence goes on from CACCEJ010000009.1 coordinate 5,667, forward strand.
CAAATTTACAAAATATTCCAATAAAATCAGATGATGGCAAGGATATAAGAAAAGCTTTTGTATCTGAAAAAAATAAAAAATTAATCTCTGCAGACTATAATCAGGTTGAGATGAGAATATTAGCTGATCTTGCAGATGTAAAACAGCTCAAAAGAGCATTTTTAAATAACGAAGATATACACACTCTAACAGCAAGTCAGGTTTTCGGAAAAGATATTAACAAAATTGATTCAGAGACAAGAAGAAAAGCAAAAGCAATTAATTTTGGCATTATTTATGGTATTTCACAATATGGCTTAGCAAAACAAATTAATGTTTCAAACAATGAAGCAGAAGAATTTTTAAATTCATATTTTAAAAAGTTTCCTGAAATTAAAGATTATATGAAATCAACAATAAATTTTTGTAGAAAAAGTGGTTACGTAAGTAATATCTTTGGAAGAAAAACTCATCTGTCTGGAATAAATGATAAAAATTTTAATGTTAGAAATTTTCAAGAAAGGGCAGCAATAAATGCTCCAATTCAGGGATCAGCGTCAGAAATAATGAGATTAGCTATGATCAGAATTAACAAAGAAATTTCTAATAATAAAAAAAATAGCCTTAAAATGTTATTACAAATCCATGATGAATTAATTTTTGAAGAAAGCTCTAAAGAAGTAAATAAAAGCTCAAAATTAATAAAAGATTTAATGTTGAGTGTCAAAGATAGTGAACTTCATTCATTTTCAATACCACTTTTAGTGGACATAAATACGGGAGAAAATTGGGGTGAACTCCACTAGCAAACAAACAATTGCCCTATTATGAACAATTTAGTATTTTTAATTTAAATTATGCCGCAAACAATTGCTCTAGTAGATGATGATAGAAATCTTTTAACATCAGTCCAGATGGCCTTAGAGGAAGAAGGCTTTAAAGTACAAACTTATATAGATGGCGAAAATGCACTTGTTGGATTAACAAGAACACCTCCTGATCTTGCAGTTATAGATATAAAAATGCCAAGAATGGATGGAGAAGAACTTTTGAGAAAACTTAGAAAGAAAACTTCAATGCCAGTAATATTTTTAACTTCAAAAGATCAAGTAACAGACGAGGTTAGTGGCTTAAAATTAGGTGCAGATGATTTTGTAGGTAAAACTGGCGGATTCTCAACAAAAGTTTTAGTTGAGAGAATAAAAGTTCAATTAAGAAAAAAAGATAAAGACATTAATATTGAGGAAAACAAAAATGTAATTTCTCATGGAAAATTAAAATTAGACCCTTCTCAACTTGAATGCGAGTGGGATGGAAAGCAATTACCAGACAAACTTACTACAACTGAGTTTAAAATAGTTGAGGAACTTGCGAAGAGACCAGGAATGATTAAAGAAAGAGCTTTACTGATGGATGTTGCATACCGAGAAGACACTGACATAGAGGATAGGACAATTGATAGTCATGTTAAAAGAATAAGAAAAAAATTTAAAAAGATAGATAGTGATTTCTCAGCAATTGAAACAAGATATGGAAGTGGATATAGATGGAATGTTAAATAATAGTTATGGGAAAAATATTAAAAAATCTCTCCATATTACAAAAATTTCTATTTATTAATTTAGTAGTATTTATTTTTTTAGGAATATTTACATTTTTTTATCTTGGAACAATACAGAAAGATCTAGTTTCAGAAAAAAACAAAAGTCACATTGAAATTATTAATCAAATAATTTTGAACTTAGATAAATCAGATATTAAATTTACTAGGAACGGCATCAACGAATTTCTTTTCTCAAAAAAGTCAAGATTTCCCTACTTTGAGAAATTAGATAGAGTAATATTTTTTGACGGTAAATTAAATTTAGTGGGTGATACTAGATCAATACCCTCCTCAGAAATGATTATTGAAGATTTGTTAGAAAATACTGATAACAAAAAAAATATTTCAAAAAATACTAAAAATATTACCACAGTTTTTGACAAAGATATTAAAGATTATGATATTTCTAAATCTGAAACTTCAATTACCAAAATAAAAGAATTTAACAAACAGTATTTTGTTTACAGCATACAAAATGTGAAATATAAAAAAACAAATGGTTTTATTCTTATTTCAGAAAATGCTGATAATATAATTCAAAAAATTGCTGAGAGAGAAAATTTTATAATTAGAACAGCCATAGCTGTCTTTTTGGTAATCTTAATATTTTCTTACGTTTTAAATAGATATTTTCTGAAACCAATTAAAAATCTCGTTAATTATACAAAAATTATTAAGAATAAAAGTAAACAAAAGGCAGATATAGAAAGTGTAAAAAAAAGAAATGATGAATTAGGCATACTTTCAAAATCTTTAGAAGAGATGACAAATGAATTAAATAAAAGAATCACAGCTGCTGAAAATTATTCTACTGATTTACTTCATGAAATAAGAAATCCGTTAGCTTCTCTTAAGAGTGCCTCTGAGGTAATTTCTGAGACTGGTGATAAAGAAAAAAGAAATAAATTGATTAATATTGTTTCACATGATGTAGAAAGAATTGAGAGACTTATTACTGATTATTCTCAAATGTTGAAAGACGAAGTTGTGATTTCAACTGAAAAAATGCAAAAAATTGATATTAAAGATATAGCTAGTTCAGTTGTTGATGACTTTAACAATATTTATAATTCAAAGAAAAATATAAATATAAAATTAAAATCCAATGGATCTGAAAACTATTTTATTTATGGAATTAGTAATAGAATAGAGCAAATAATTGCAAATTTATTAGATAACTCGATTTCATTCAGTAGCCCAAACCAAGAAATAGTAGTTGATGTTTTTAATAATAAAGATGGGAAGCCCACAATTGCTGTAATTGACGAAGGTACTGGTTTTATTGAAAAAGATACTAATAAAATATTCAATAGATTTTATAGTAATAGACCAAAAAATTTTGGCGAACACTCTGGATTAGGTCTAAATATAGTGAAAAACTTGGTAGAATTACATAATGGTCAAATAAAAGCTGAAAATAATGAAAACAAAGGTGCAAAAGTTGAAATTATTTTCCCGGCGACCCAATGAAAAGTTGATTATTATAAATAAAGTTGTTACAAGCCGAAGCTTATGACAGATTATAAAGTAAAAGATATCAACGAAGCAGAATTTGGAAGAAAAGAAATTTCATTAGCAGAAACAGAAATGCCAGGTTTAATGGCATTAAGAAAAGAATATAAAGGAAAACATCCTTTAAAAGGCGCAAGGATTCTAGGTTGTCTACACATGACAATCCAAACAGCAGTTTTAATCGAAACTTTAGTTGATTTAGGAGCTGAAGTGAGATGGTCCTCATGTAACATTTTTTCTACTCAAGATCATGCAGCCGCCGCCATCGCAAAAGCTGGCATTCCAGTATTTGCGTGGAAAGGTGAAACTGAGGAGGAGTATTGGTGGTGTGTAAGACAAACCATCGAAGGCAAAAAAGACTGGAAGCCAAATATGATTTTAGATGATGGCGGAGATCTTACTGCACTTATGCATAAAGATTATAAAGATTTAATGAAAGATATAAAAGGATTGAGTGAAGAAACAACTACAGGGGTATTAGCACTTAAAAAGATGGAAGAACAAGGAACACTTTTAGTTCCTGCAATAAATGTAAATGACTCAGTTACAAAATCAAAATTTGATAATCTATATGGTTGCAGAGAAAGTTTAGTTGACGGAATAAAAAGAGCTACAGATGTAATGATGTCTGGAAAAGTTGCAATTGTTGCAGGATTTGGTGATGTAGGAAAAGGAAGTGCGGCGTCATTACGACAAAGTGGTGCAAGAGTAATGGTAACAGAAACAGATCCTATTTGTGCACTTCAGGCTGCAATGGAAGGTTATGAAGTTGTATTAATGGATGAGATGATTGGCCAAGCCGACATCGTTGTTACAGCAACTGGCAATAAAGATATTGTTACCGCAGATCATATGAGAGCAATGAAAGATAGATCAATACTTTGTAATATAGGACACTTTGATAATGAGATACAAGTTGATGCATTAAAAAACTATAAATGGGATGAAATAAAACCACAAGTTCATGAAATTACTTTTCCAGATAATAAGAGACTTATATTATTAGCCGAGGGAAGACTTGTTAATTTAGGTTGCGCAACAGGACACCCAAGTTTTGTTATGAGTGCTTCATTTACAAATCAAGTTACAGCTCAAATAGAGTTATGGAATAACTCAGATAATTACGAGAATAAAGTATATGTGCTACCTAAACATTTAGATGAGAAAGTAGCTAGATTACATTTAGAAAAAGTTGGAGCTAAATTAACACCTTTATCCAAGGACCAAGCTGATTACATAAGTGTTAAAACTGAAGGACCATATAAGCCAGATGCTTATCGCTACTAAGGGTGGCAAAATTAATATCTCAGAGGAAAAAGACACTAAATCTGTAGCAGAAAAATTCTCTAAATTAATAAAGCAAGGTGATTTTATACTTTTGAGTGGGAACTTAGGCGTTGGAAAGACAACTTTTATAAAATACATAATAAATTCTCTTCAAAAAGCAAATAAACAAAAAATATCAGAAGTAACAAGTCCTACATTTACCGTTATTAATGAATATCAAATTAAGAAAATATTAATAAAACACTATGATCTTTACAGAATTAAAAATAAAAAAGAATTAAACAATTTAGGTATTCAAGAAAATCTAAAAGATCAAATTACGTTAGTTGAGTGGCCAGAAATGGTAAAGAAAATAAAAATTAAAAATAGTATAAATTTAAAATTTGAATATAAAAAAAATTACACTGAACGTTATCTTTCAATAATTTCTAAAAATAAAAAATTTTTAAATGAATTTCAATAAATTTAAAAAATTATCAGGAGACGCTTCATTCAGACATTTTTATAGAAGTAGAAATAGTATTATTGTTTATTGTATTAAAAACAAAAAAAGTAATTTATTGGACTATGATGCTATTAATAAAATATTAATTAAAAGAAAAGTGATAGCTCCATCTTTAATATCTCAACATTATAAAGAAAATTATATAGAAATAGAAGATTTCGGGGATTTAACAGTTTTTGAAAAATTTAAAAAAAAAACAACCAACAAAAAAAATTATTATAAAAAAATTTTAGACTTACTGTCAAAAATAAAGAAAATAAAAATTAAAAATCAAAAAACATTTTTGAAAACAAACTTCAAAGTTCCAAACTATACTTCAAAAATGTTATTAGATGAATCTAACTTATTTCTAGACTGGTATTTACAAAAATTTTTTAAAGGAAAAAAAAGACTGTCTTTAGAAAAACAATTAAAAAAAATATTTAAAAAATTATTAAGAAATATTTCATACAAAGAGAAAGTTTTTGTGCACAGGGATTTTCATGTATCTAATATAATGATAACTAAAAGGGGCTTGGGACTGATTGATAGTCAGGACGCAGTATATGGTAATATTGCATATGATTTAGCTTCTTTAATTGATGATGTAAGGCTTAAAATGAATATAAAAATTAAGGATTTTATTTTTAATGAATTCTTAAAAAAAAATAAAAACTTAGATCATAAAAAATTCAAGAATGATTTTGATATTTTATCTGTGCTTAGAAATTTTAAAATAATTGGCATATTTACTCGTTTATCTATGAGAGATAATAAAAATAAGTATCTAAAACTTATACCTTATGCTTGGAAACTAATTGAACTAAGGACAAGCAAAAACCCTATATTTAAAGACTTAAATTACCTTTTAGCCAAAAACTTTGATAAAAAAAAAAGAAAATTGATATGAAAGTTAAAACTGCTTTAATTCTTTGTGCTGGGTTTGGCAAGAGGGTACAACCAATAACAGACTCATTACCCAAGCCTTTAATTAATTATAAAGATGAAACCTTATTAGAGAATACTATTAAATTTTTAATAAAACTAAAAATAAACAAAATTAAAATAAATGTATTTTATTTAAAAGAAAAAATAATTAGTTTTATTGAAAATAAAAATTTTCCATTAAATATTGAAATTGTTGATGATGGTGAAACAATTTTAGGTACAGGTGGTGGAATTTTAAGCCTTATTAATAAATCTGATGAAGAGGATGTATTAGTTATTAATCCAGATACAATTTGGGATGATAGTTTCATAAACTCAGTTATTGATATGGAAAATATCTATTTCGAAAAAAAAATTAAAAATATTTTATTGGTTGTAAATAATTCATCGTGTTTTGATAGAAGATTTAATGGAGATTTCGAAATTAAAAATAATATTTTATTTAAGGAAAAAGTTAATAATTTTAAATATACAGGATGTCAAATATTTAACAAAGATATTATTTCTCATAAGCAACTCAATTATTTTCCTGTATCTGAAATATGGGATACTCTTTTAAGAGACAGCAAACTTTATGGTTATGAACATAAAGGAGAATTTAAGCACTTAACTGATTATGAAATATATGAAAAATTATTTATTTAGAAAACTAAAAGGTCTTTTGCTCTGTCTTTATCTAAATAACTAGCATTTTTAATTTTTCCTTTTTCAATTTCTATTAATAAGGGATTACCTGTTGGTATTTCTAGACTTGAAATTTTTTTGTTATCTAAATCAAATAGGTATTTGCACAATGATCTAATTGAATTTCCATGAGCTGAAACAATTATATTTTTATCTAATTTTGGCTCTATATTTCTTTTATAAAATGGTATCACTCTTTCGTAGGTATTTTTTAATGACTCTGTATCAGGGATTTTATCTCTTGGAACATTTTTGTATATATCGATATTCAATGGATGATATGGACTTGTTTTTTTAAGTGCTTTTGGTGGATTATCCCATGATCTTCTAAAAATATGAATTTTTTCTTCACCATAAAGCTTTTTCATTTCATCTTTATTTAGACCTGTTAAAGATCCGTAATGTCTCTCATTTAATTCCCATGCATTTATAATCTCCTGATTTTTTATTCTCATAGTATTTAAGATCAAATTTAGAGTCTCAATCGACCTTGATTGTAAAGATGTGAAAAAATAAGATAATTCAATACCTAATTTCTTAATTAATTCTCCTGCTTTACAAGCTTCAAGCTTACCTTTTGCAGCTAAATCAACGTCTACCCAGCCTGTGAAACGATTTTCTAGGTTCCATTCACTTTGTCCATGTCTCACAAGAATTAAATAATTCATAAATTTAACATAAATATAAATTAAATTAGATTGACATAAAGCTAAATCTTTTTATTTTGTTGGAATGAGTTCATTTGAGGATAGAAAAAAAAGTTTTGAAAAGAAATTTGCTCATGATCAAGAGCTTCAATTTAAAGTTAGTGCTAAAAAGAATAAATATCTAGGAGAATGGGTATCCGAAATACTTGGTTACAATTCAGATCAAGAAAAAGAATATATTCAATCAGTAATAAAGGCAGATTTTGCTGAAGCAGGAGACGAAGACGTCTTTAGAAAGATCAAACATGATCTAAAAGAAAAAAATATATCAGACGAGGAATTGCGAAAAAAGATGGACGAGCTAAATGAAAAAGCTAAAACTGATTTTAGTTAGTTTTTTTTTCATTCTAGTAAATATAAATAGTTCATTTTCATTAAATAGTAATTATAAAATAATATCAGGGAAACCAGTTATAACAGACGGTGACACAGTTAAAATAAATAATAAAAAAATTCGTTTTAGTGGAATTGATGCCCCAGAAAGTTTTTTTTTTGGGAAAAAACAAATATGCACTTTAAATAAAGTGGATATTTTTTGTGGAATATTATCAAAAGATAAACTGGTAGAAAAAATAGGAAATCAATCTATTGATTGTAAAATTGAAAAAAATAAAGATCAATTTAATAGGTTATTAGGAGAGTGTTTTTTAGATAACGAGAGTTTATCAGTTTACATGGTCAAGAATGGCTATGCATTTGATTATCCAAAATATTCCAAAGGAAAATTCAGTGCATATGAAAAATATGCAAAAAATCTATCTTTAGGATTGTGGCAAATGAAATTCGAATATCCTTGGATATGGAGAAAAAAAAATAGATAATAAAAAGAGTGATTCGAAATAAAAAATTATATTTATTTATAACTTTAATTTTGATTTCTGCATGTTCTTCTGTACCTAAAAATACAGCTGATGGTTGTTCAATTTTTTCAGAAAGATATCTTTGGTATAAACATGCAAAAAAATCTGAGCAAAAATGGGGAACACCTATTTATTTACAACTTGCAATTATTAAAATGGAATCCGACTTTGATTGGTTGGCTAAACCACCAAGACAAAAATTGTTTAAAGTAATTCCATATAAGAGACCATCCAGTTCTTTTGGCTATTCTCAAGCTGTAAAAGGAACATGGAAACAGTATAAAGAGGAAACAGGAAATAAATATGCTACCCGGACGAGGTTTAAGGACAGCGTAGATTTTATTGGTTGGTACACAAATAAAACTGAAAAGATTCTGAAAATACCTAAAAATGATGCTTTTAGGCAATATGTTGCTTATCATGAGGGATGGGGGAATTATAAAAATTATAAAAATAAACAAAAAATTATTTTATTAGCAAAGAAAGTTGAAAACCAGTCTAAGAAATATAAAACTCAACTTAATAAATGTAAAAACTCACTAACTACTAGGAAATATATTTTATTCTAATTTAGCTGTTTTTTTAGCTCTATATCAACAGCATCAATTCTTTTTGTATTTTTAGCAAGAGTTAAATACATTGTAGGAGTCACATATAAAGTAAAGAAAGTAGAAATTATCATCCCACCAAGTATTGTTGAACCAACTGCAAGTCTAGAACCTTCTCCAGCTCCAGGTCCAATATTACCAATAACTAGTGGTAACATTGCTATCATAGTACTTAATGATGTCATAATTATTGGTCTAAATCTTAAACTGCAAGCCTCTTTCACAGCTTTCTCAATATCTTTACCTTTAGTTCTTAATTGATTTGCATAATCAACTATAAGAATACTATTCTTTGTTGAAATCCCTATAAGTATTACAAGTGCAATTTGTGAGAAAATATTTATTGATGAATTTAAAAATAATATGAATACTAAACCACCAAATACTGCGAGTGGAACAGTTAAAATAATTATAAAAGGATGAATAAAAGAATTAAAGGTTGCAGACATAACAAGGTAAGCAGTTAATAAAGCTAGGGCAAAAATTATATAAAGTTCGTTACTTGTTTCTTTTAATTCCTCTGACTTACCCTTCCAAGTAATTTGTTTGTCAGGTGCAACTTTAGTCATTGTTTCCTCAAGATATTTAATTGCTTCAGCTAAAGTATAGCCTTCACTTATATTAGCGGATATTGTAACAGCTCTTTGTCTATTGTATCTTGATAATTTACTTGCAGTTCCCTTTTCATTAAATTCTACTAAATTTGAAAGTGAGACTAAGTTTCCAGTTTTTTCTGATCGAACGAATATTTTACTTAAACTTTCTTTATTTTTTCTATCTTTTAAATATTGTTGTAAAATAATTGGGTATTCTTTTCCAAGTTTATTAAATTTTGTAACCGTCTTACCCCCATATAAAGTTTCTAACGTTTGACCAATTGCTTCAGTTGATATTCCTAGGTCTTTTGCTTTATTTTTATTAATCTTTATATTTACTTCAGGTTTATTTCTGGTGTAGTCAGACTCAAGTCTTGATAAATTTCTGTTATTTCTTAACATTCTAATAACTTTAGATTGTATTTGTTCTAACTCTTCATATGTATTTCCATAAATAACCATTTGAACAGGCTTATTGTAACTAGAAACTCTTATGGACTGTGGAGAAATTGGAAAAGCAAGTGTTTGAGGTACTGTAACTATTTTCCCAATTGCTTGTCTCATTATTGTTTGAGAATTTTGTTTTCTATTTTTCCAATTGTCTAAAAGCGAGATTATCAAGAAGCTATTTTCAGAGCCAAAACCCGGAACAATCATTAAAAATCTATTGTATGGACTATTATCTCCATCTAGCAGTGGAATAAGTCTTTTTTCAACGTCTTCAGCCCTTTTTTGAGTATATTGGAATGAGCTTCCCTCATCAGTAAATCCAATAACTAAGTAAACACCACGATCTTCTAATGGCAATAACTCTTTTTTTGTATAATTGTACAAAGCTCCAGATGCAACTACGATAAAAATTATAAATATTATTATTGTTTTTTTCTTATTCATCCAAAATCCTAATGTCTCAGTGTAAAATTTTAAAAAACCTTGAAAAAATTTATCAAATCCTCTTGTCAAGAAATTAGACTTTTTCTTTTTATTGAGAAATTTACTACCTAACATTGGCGAAAGTGTTAGAGCAACAAATGATGACACTACTATTGCAAATGATAGTGCTATGGCAGTTTCTTTAAATAATGTTCCAGCAATACCTTCAATAAAAATTAAAGGTAAAAATACTGCAACTAAAATAAGAGTTGTTGCGATAATTGCAAATGTAATTTGTTTAGAGCCTTTATAAGCTGCTACTAAAGGTGTCTCACCATTTTCAATTCTTCTATATATCGCGTCAGTCATAATGACCGAGTCATCAGTAATAATTCCAATAGCTAATATAAAACTTAATAAGACAAATATATTTATTGATAAATCAAATATATATAAACCTAAGAATGTTGCGATTAGACTTACAGGTAAAGCTATTGCGGGAACAATAACTGCTTTTAAATTACCTAAAAATAAATAAATTATTATCACTACAAGTATAAAAGCTATAACTAAAGTTTTATAAACTTCATTTATTGCTTCACCAATATATGTGGCTCTATTAAAAGCTATTTCTAAATTTAAATCAGCTGGTAAAGATTTTCTTATTTCTATAATTTTTTTTTCAACTTCTTTTGATAATTCTACAGTTGAGGCTCCACTTCTTGCATAAATACCTATTCCCATAGTTTTTAAATTTAGTGCTCCTTTGCTCTGAGCTCTAAATAAAACTTTCTCTGTTACAGGGCCTAGTTCTAAATTTGCAATATCCGATAGTCTTACTATATTGTCTTTAGCCTTCTTAATTGGTAGCCCCTTAAGTTTCTCTAAGTCATTGTATGATTTATCAATATTGATTGTTAAATCTATATTTTCAGCTTCAAGTGTACCTGCGGGTAATCTAACATTTTCATTTCTTAATGATCTCTCTACTTCTTGTATAGTTAAATTATTTGCAGCTAATTTGATTGGATCTATCCACACTCTTATACTCTGTTCTCTAAGGCCACCTGTTCTTATTCGACCAACGTTTTTAATACTAGAAAACTGATCAACTAAATATCGTTCTGCATAATCTCCTAACTCAAGATCACTCCAAGTTTCTGAGGACAAAGCTAACCACATAGTAGTCGTAAAACCCGCAGATTGCTTAAGTATTCTTGGTGCCTCAGATTCTGTGGGAAGTCTTCCAACAACTCGAGCAACTCTTTCCCTTACATCATTAGCTGCATTGTCAAGGTCAATATCAGTGTCAAATTCAATATTTATTGTGCTTTTCCCATTTTCTGATTTGGCGTCTATATTTTTTATTCCCTCTGCTCCACCTATGACTTCTTCAATTACTTGTGTTACCTCTTCATCAACAATTGGAGCTGAGGCTGAAGCATATTTTACTTGAACCTGAACTACAGGTGGTTGTAGACCTGATGGAAGTTCTCTTACTGGTAATTTTGAAAAAACAAAAGTTCCAAATACAACAAGTATTAATGATAATACCCATGAAAGTGCTGGTCTTCTAATACTAACATCAGTTAAATACATTTAATTATTTACTTTTATTTTCTTTTTTACCCCAGCTAGACTCATTTTTTTTTTCACCATCTTTAATGGGTTTAATTTTTCCATTTGGTCTTACTTTTTTTAATCCTTCAGCAACAACAATGTCACCCTCTTTTAAACCAGACTCCACTTCAAGATATCCTTCGTTTCTGTTGCCAACTTTAACTTCAACTCTGTTAGTTACATTCTCTTTATCTACTTTATAAATATAAACTTTATTACCTTCCAATATTACACTTGTATCTGGTATACCTAACGAAATTCTTTCATTATATTTGATTGTTACCTCCATTAAAGCACCAGGCAAAATCTCAGAATTTGTATTTTGCATTTTAACTCTAAGTCTTAAAGATCTATTACTAACATCAATTTTGCTGGCCAAAGAATCTACTATACCTTTATATATTTTATCTTTATTTCCAGAAAATTTTATATCAACACTTAGTCCTTTTTCTACAAATGGTGCAAATACTTCTGGAACATCAACATCAATAAATAAAAAAGATGCGTCTTCAATATCTATTACAACAGAGCTTTCGGAAACATTAATATCGTCAGAAAAGTTTCTTTTACCAATTACTCCATCGAATGGTGCTGTTATAGTTCTATTTTTTAATTTAGCGACTACATCACCAGATTTAACGCTCGTATTATATTTTATATTCTCTAAAATTTCATATTTTTCAATATTGTATGACTGTGTTTTAATTGGAACTGCTGTTCCAAAAGTTTCAATGATATTTTGAAATTTTCTTTGCTCAACTGTTTTGACTATAATACCTGGTGGGGGTCTTTTACTAAATTTTTTTTTAAAATGGTTTCCAATCATAGTTCTAGCAATAATTACACCTGCAATGACTAGAAAAAAAATTACTATTATTGATGTTATTTTAGTAGATCTTTTCATTTTTATAATCTTCCATATTCAGCCCATGAACCATCATAAACTGTAGGAGAATATGTATTATTTACGAGGGAATATGCAAGACCTAAAACGCATGCTGTTATACCAGATCCGCACGAAAAAACTCTTTTATCATCATTTAAATCAATGATTTCCCTGAATTTTTCTGAGATCTCATTAACATTTTTAAAAGTATTGTTTGAGGTATTTATAATTTCTTTAAATGGAAGACATACAGAGTTTGGAATAGATCCACTTCTAACATTCTTCCTAGGATCAGGAACACTTCCATCAAATCTTTCCTTACTTCTTGCATCTATAACTGTGAAATTTTTTTGTTCAATGTTTTCATTTATTTCAAGAATACTTTTTACCAGATTTTTATTTTCTGTTGCTCTGTAGGTTGATTTCTTTAAAATTGTCTTTTCACTTGTTACTTTTCTATTTTCTATTAGCCATTTTTTTAAACCACCGTCTAAAACACTTACTAGTTGTTTATCATGACCGAAATAAATAAAATTGTACCAACCTCTACATGAACTTAAAACATCTGAGTTATCATAAATTACAATTCTATCAGTATTAGATATGCCCATTGCTGATACTATTTCTTCCCATTTTTCTTTTGAAGGAAGCATGTGAGGTAAATCTGTATTTTGATCTGAATTTTTGTCTAAGTCAAAAAAAATTGCACCAGGAATATGATTTTTAAAATATTCCTCTTCAGGATTTCTATCAATTCCTGGCATATGCCACGAGCAGTCAATTATTTTGATGTCAATTAAATTATTTTCTAACCAATCTGATGTAACAAGTGACATTCTATCTTTTTTCTAGATACCTCTGATGATACTCTTCAGCAGTGCAGTAATTTTTCAACTCAGATAGCTTAGTTACAACTTTTCCAGATAACCTTAAATTTTCCTCGTTCATTATTTTTTGAGCAATATTTTTTTGCTCATCATTAAGATAGAATATCTCACTTCTGTATTGTGTTCCAAAATCAGGACCTTGAGAGTTAAGTGTAGTTGGATCATGAAATTCAAAAAATTTCTTAATTATTTGCTCGTATGTAATAACTTTTGGATCAAATTCTAATTTTACAGCTTCCGCATGATTAGTTGTTCCTGTACAAACTTCTCTATAATTTGTATTTGGACTGTTCCCTCCACAATATCCAACCTCTGTCCTATAGATGCCTTCTAATTGTCCATATTTTTTTTCTGGACCCCAGAAACATCCCAAAGCTAAGACTGCTATTTCCATAGATTAATGTTATAATAATAATATAATTTAATCCATGTTATCTAAAAATCAATTAGGCTTTTTGTACATGTTTCTGTCAGTGTGTGCATTTTCAATGATGGACTTACTTGTTAAGTGGTCTGAGAATTATCCTGTTGGTGAAGTTCTTTTTTTTAGAGGAATTTGTGGATTAATACCTATATTTTTTTTAATACCAAAAGAAAAATACAAAAATTTTTATAAAACAGATCGACCTAAATTACACTTCTATAGATGTGCTGCAGGATTAATGGCAATAGTATCTGTATTTATTGCACTGAGAAATTTACCATTGGCAACTGTAGTAGGTATTTCTTTTGCAGCACCGATTTTTGCAACAATTTTATCTATATATTTTTTGTCAGAAAAAATCGGTAAATATCGTTGGTTAGCGGTTTTAATTGGTTTTCTTGGAGTAATAATTATTACACAACCAGGTATTTCGGATTTAAATTTTTATTATATTTACCCAATAATTTTTTGTTTAGGAATGTCATATGTTGCAATTGCTATCAGGCAGTTATCTACATCTGAACCAGTTTGGCTTATTTCTTTTTATTTTTCAGTAGCGATATCTATTTTAGGTTTGTTTACAATTCCATTTGGATGGGTAATGCCTACATTAAAAGATTTTATTCTTTTGTGTATGATTGGTTTGCTTGGTGGTATTGCAAATTTACTACTTGGACAATCTTACAAACTTTCAGAAGTTTCTTTAGTTACTCCGCTTAAGTATTTAAGCTTAGTATTTGCAATTGTATTTGGTTATTTTATTTGGAATGAAATACCATCTTATAAAACTTTATTGGGTTCATTACTTGTGGTGTTATCTTCATTAATTATATTTAGAAGAGAAATCTATTTGAAAAAACCAAACTTAATTTTTAAAAATGAGTAAACCTCCAATTTATTGGTCAAAAGCAGTAAAGTATCTTTCTAAGGATAAGATAATGAAGAAACTTATTTCTAAATACAAAGATAAAACCTTAACAACAAGAAAAGATATTTTTTTATCCTTATGTAAAAGTATAATAGGACAACAGATAAGTGTTGCAGCAGCAAATTCTGTATTTTTAAAGTTTAAAAAAGAATGTAGAGGAAAGATAAATCCAAAAGTGGTTAATGCTATTACTCCAAGTCGGTTGAAAAAATGTGGTTTAAGCAGACAAAAGGTTAGAGGAATTAAAGAATTGGCAAAAAAATTTGTAAATAAAACATTTAATCCAAGAGTTATAAAAAAAATGGGAGACGAGGAGGCAATTCTTTATTTATCTGGGTTAAGACAAATAGGTAGATGGTCTGCAGAGATGATATTACTATTTACTTACAATAGATCTAACATATGGCCCGTTCAAGATATTGGTTTACTTAGAGCTATTTCAAACAATTATAGGAAAAGCTATTTACCACCCATGAGCTATGTAAATCGATTGAAAAAGAGGTTTTCTCCATATTGTTCCGTAGCCACCTGGTATCTGTGGCGTTCCATAGACGATGAGCCTATACAATATTAAGTACCTTCAACTATTTGATGATGTCTTACAGCATGGTCTTTAATAACTTCTAGTGCTTCTTGATATTCAGGGGAATCATAAAATTCTATTGCTGTGTTATAATTTGGAAATTCAACTACAGTTGTTCGAGGAGAGTTTATTCCTTCATTTGTTCTATTTTTTCCACCTCTAATTATAAATATCCCTGAGTATTTGTCTGCAGCAATCCTGGCTTTTAGTGCATATTCCTTTAATTTTTCCTCACTATTAATTTTTTCCCACACACAAACTACATAACCTTTCATAATTTTCCTTTACTTATCATTATATAATCAATTTTTACTTTATCAAATTTGTTATTGTTCCACTCCTTCAACAATAAACATTATTCTCTTAGTTGTATCCTCCGCATGATTCCAAGCAGATTTATATTCAGTTGACTCATGGCATGACATAGCATCATTGTAAGTCGGAAACTCCCATATTACAGTACGCACAACGTTTGGGCCACTAAATGACTTTAATTTTCCACCTCTAACTACTGGTTTCCCCCCATAACTTTTTATTATAGGAACAGCCTTTTCTCCATATTTCTTTAAGTTATCCTGGCTTGAGATTTCTAAGTATAGACTTATCCAATAAGTTTTCATATTTATCCTTTTTTAATATTTTTATTTATGATACCAAATTTTTATGTCTGATAAATTAATAATTAGTTATGAAGAATACAAAACTGCTGTTGAAAAACTTGCTCTAGAAATAGAAAAAAATTATGAGCCAACAGTTCTAGTTGGAATAATGAGAGGTGCGGCTCCAATCATTGATATTTTGTCTAGAATTTTTAAACTACCAACAGCTTATGTTGTCATCCAAAGTTACTCTGGTGATACTGTTCAAAATAAACAAGGAGAACTTATCTTCGCCAGAGATATTAGTGCAATTACAACTAATGAAAATTTTAAAAAAGTATTGTTGGTAGATGATTTGTCCGATACAGGTTTAACATTGAATAAAAGTATAGATTGGTTGAAAGAGTATGATCCAATAAAAAATTATATTAAAGAGATAAAGACAGCATGTCTATGGAAAAAAAAATCATCTTCTTTTACTCCTGACTTTTGTCCAATTTTATTAAAAAATGATCCTTGGATAGTTCAACCGTCAGAGTATTATGATGAAGTAGATATCGAAGCGTTAAAAAAAAAACATTCATAGCAAAAAAAAGGCCAGACTAAGCTGGCCTTAAATTTAAATTTTAAATAAGAAGTTACTGCGGAATATCTCCTTCTACTCCCTTAACATAAACATTCATACCAGCTAACATCCCGTCATCTGCCACTGAACCCTCAGCTACAAGAATGTTTCCTTTTTGATCATAAATTGGACCAGTAAATGAATGGGTTTTGCCAGATGCTAAGTCTTTTTGAAGTTGTTCTACCTCCTTAACTAAATCACTTCCCATTGCAGAATTATATGGAGCCATAGCAACCATTCCTTCTTTTAATCCATGCCAAGTATCCTGTTGTTTCCATGTACCATCTCTTGCAGCGATAGATCTTTCTACATAGTAAGGTGCCCAATCATCAATAATAGATGTTAAAATCGATTTTGGTGCGAATCTTTGCATATCACTAGCTTGACCAAATGACCAAACTCCAGCCTTTTCAGCCACTTGTACAGGTGCAGTACTGTCAGTGTGTTGCATTATAACATCCGCTCCTTGATCAATTAAAGCTTGAGCAGCTTCTGACTCTTTACCTGGATCATACCAAGTAAATACCCAAACTATTTTTGTTTTAATATCAGGATTAACTTTTTGGGCTGCCAGTGTCATAGCATTAATTCCTCTTATAACTTCAGGAATTGGAAAAGAAGCAATATATCCAATAACATTTGTTTTTGTCATCTTTCCTGCCATGTGTCCTAACAAAGTTCTTCCTTCATAAAATCTTGCAGAATACGTGGATACATTTGAATGTTCTCTTTTGTATCCAGTTGCATGCTCAAATTTTACATTTGGAAAATCTTTAGCAACTTTGTTTGTAGGATCCATATACCCAAAGCTTGTAGTAAAAATTAGATCATGTCCAGATTGTGCTAACTGTCTTATAACTCTTTCTGCGTCCGCACCCTCTGGTACACTTTCCACATAAGTAGTTTTTATTCCAGCCGCTTCTACTGCTTTTCTTCCTTCATCATGTTGGTATGTCCATCCATGGTCCCCAGTAGGTCCAACATAAACAAAACCAACTTTAAAATCTGCATTAGCTTGTCCACTTACACCAAGCAAAAATAACACAGAAATTATATATCTTAAAAAGTTTTTATACATTTGATTCCCCTTTAAATTTAATTTTGTGATACTACAAACTAAGCAAGATTCTAATAAAAAAAAATATTTATTTTGGAATAGCTAACATCACTTTTCCTTATAGAAGATTTGTCCCAAGGATGTTGGTGTGTTTAGTTTTATTTTTCTACTGTCACGAGAAATTACAACTAAAACTATTATCGTCATGATGTATGGTAATGCACTTAATAATTGAACTGGAATTCTTAAACCTACAGCTTGCATGTGTAATTGCAAAATTGTTATTCCACCAAATATTAATGCTCCTATTAAAACTTTTATCGGGCTCCATGTTGCAAAAACTACTAGTGCAAGTGCAATCCACCCTCTTCCTCCAGTCATATTTTCAATCCATTGAGGGGTGTAAATTAATGAAAGATAAGCTCCTGCCAATCCACACATAGCTCCACCATAAAGAATACAACTATACCTCACTAAAGTTACGTTAATTCCCTGATTAGATGCTGATGTTGGTGAGTCTCCTACAGCTCTAATTATTAATCCAATTTTTGTTTTTTTAAGAAAATAATTTGTCAAAAAAGGCAATAAAAATGCAAAGTATAATATTATTGAGTGTCCAAATAAAATTGGTCCCAAAAAAGGAACATTTTCCTTTAGATTTACGAATAATAAGGGAAATTCTTTTCCTGGTATTCCAACAAAATTCTTTCCTATCATTGCCGACATACCAATACCAAAAATAGTTAATGCAAGTCCGGTAGCAACATGGTTTGTTAGAAGCGATTGCGTAAGCACACCAAAAATAATTGAGATAATTAGACCAGAAAGCATTGAGCCAATCACAGCTAAAAATAAGTTGTCTGTTATAACCATTAATGCAAAGCCCGAAATTGCCCCAATGATCATCATTCCTTCTACTCCAAGATTTAATACACCAGATCTTTCAGTTATTAATTCTCCAGATGCAGCAAGTATCAATGGGACCGATGATGCCATAATTGCACCAATCAATATACCGATGAAATTTAAATCAAAGCTCATTTTTTTTTAGACCTAAAAATTTTATTTTAAAAAATAGTAAGTAATCAGATCCAAGAAGAAAGAATAAAATCATTCCTTGAAATACTTGACCTGTATATTTGGGTACTTGTAAAAAAATCTGTGCTGTTTCTGCACCTAAATAAGTTAGAGCAACAATTAGTGAAGCAAATATAATTCCAACTGGATTTAACCTTCCTAAGAAAGCAACTATTATTGCGGTGAAACCATAGTCTGGTGAAATATTTCTATGTAACTGGCCTATGGGTCCAGTTATTTCCCCAACTCCTGCAAGACCTGCACATGCTCCACTGATCATAAAAACTATAATGATCATTGTCTTCCCTTTGTAGCCTGCATATTTTGCAGTCTTTAAACTAAGACCTGATACTTTTATTTGAAACCCCAAATATGTTTTGTATAAAATTAACCAACTTAAGAATACAGTTATCAAAGTTATAAAAATTCCTGCATGAATTCTTAAACCATCAAACAAAATGGGCATCCTTGCAGATTCACTAAATTGTCTTGTTTCAGGAAAGTTAAAACCTTCAGGATTACTCCATGGACCAACCACTAAGTAATCTAATAATAATTTAGCTACGTAAACGAGCATTAAGCTGACTAAAATTTCATTTGTATTAAAATAAGTTTTCAAAATTGCCGGTATCATTGCAAATATCATTCCTCCAATTGCGCCAGATAAAATAATTATTGGCAAAACATAAAAACCATCATGACCATAAAATAATAAAGCAACCCCACCTCCAACAATTCCTCCAAAAATGAGCTGCCCTTCGGCGCCAATGTTCCAATTATTACTTTTAAAACAAAAAGATAAACCAATTGCTATTAAGCAAAGTGGTGTTGCTTTTATCAAAAGCTCACTAAAGCCGTATAAGTCAGAAATAGGTGTTATAAAAAAAAATTTTAAAGCTTCTATAGGATTAAAACCCAAGACATAAAAAATAATTCCCCCGCCAAATAAAGTAAGAAAAATTGCCAAAATTGGAGTTAAAAAGTAAATTGAGGGCGAAACATCATTTCGTTTTTCAATTTTAATCAATTGAACCTCCTCCCATTAGAATTCCTAATTTTTCAGGAGTAACTTCATTTACATCCATGATTTTTGATAATTTACCTTTATAAATTACGCATATCCTATCGCTTAATCTTAAAAGTTCGTCGTTATCTGTAGAGATTAATATAGATGATTTACCCTGTTCATTAATATTTATAAGAGTTTCATGAATATAATTGATAGCGCCTACATCAAGCCCCCAAGTTGGATTGAAGCAAACTAAGAGTTCTGGAGAAGTAATCAATTCTCTTCCAATAATTAATTTTTGAAGATTTCCCCCAGATAAAAATTGACTTTTCATTTCAACATTATCAGTATTTACGGAAAAATTAGAGAGTATTTTCTTTGAGTGCTCTTTTATTTTTTTTTCATTTACTAATCCTTTTTCAAAAAAGTTTGAGGACTTAAAATTATTTAATGCAACATTTTCATAAATTTTTAATTCTGGAACAGCGGCTTGGGAAATACGATCTTCAGGTGAGAAAGCCATAAGGTATTCTCTTCTTTCTCTTGGATTTAGCTTACTAATTTCTTTATCTCTAAATTTTATAGAGGTATATTCAGTAATTATTTCTCCACTTAAAATTTGAAACAATTCACTTTGCCCATTTCCTGAAATTCCTGCTATCCCTAAACATTCTCCTTTTTTTATTGAAAAATTTAAATTTATCAAGTCTGTTTCGTAAGGGTCCTCACTTTTAAAATTTAAGTTTGAGATTTTTAAAATTTCTTCACTATATTTGAAATTATTAATTTTTTTTTTTATCGTATTTAAATTTTCTCCAACCATCTTATTAGCTAAAGTTTCAATTTTTTCCTCTTTTGTTTTACTCACAGAGACCACTTTACCTTTTCTCATGACTGCTACTTCGTCACAAAGTGAAAGTACTTCTTTTAATTTATGAGTAATGTAAATTATTAATATTCCCTCATCTGAAAACTTTCTTAATGAAACAAATAGATCTTCTGTTTCTTGTTCAGTTAAAACTGATGTAGGTTCGTCCATTATCAATACTTTTGGACTCCTGATTAAACATCTAATAATTTCAACTTTTTGTTTTTGACCGGCTGATAAATTTAAAACTGGAATATCTAAATCAATTTTAAAATTATATTTTTTTAAGATATTACTAACTGATAGTCTCAGTTCCTCATTTTTTTTGTCGCTATCTATACTTAAGTTTTCAAATACAGACAAAGTTTCAAATAAATTGAAATGTTGGAATACCATTCCGATGTTATTCTTTTTAGCATCTAATGGAGAGTTTAGTTTAATACTTTTATCATTTAAAAAAACTTCACCTTTATCAGGTCTTACCACTCCTGATAAAATTTTAACAAGAGTTGACTTGCCAGCACCGTTTTCTCCTAATAAGGCATATATTTTTCCACTTCCAAACTCTAATGAAATTTCATCGTTAGCAACACAGCCTGGATATATTTTTGATATTTCTGATACTCTAAGTTTTGTGTTCATAAGAATCTAGTTGTTAATAATGAAAATAATGAATTAAGCTGTATAAATACAATAAATAAATCGATTTTTGATAGAAAACTTATAAATTATTCAACTTTTAAGTTAATCTTTGGACACATTTAAGTAATATATATAAATTATGAAATTTAAATTTTTAGTTACATTAATTTCAATACTCTTTTTAACAACTGCATGTCAAACAATCAAAAATAAAACTGATGAAGTAGCCGAAAAAGAAAATAAAAAATATGGATTATTTGTTGGTGAAGATGTTAATAAAATGAAATTAGAATTAGGAGCTCCTACTGAAGATATTATTAACAGCACAGGTAATGAAGTTTTAATTTATAAAACTAAAAAGTACGGTATGCCTTGCGAGAGAAAATTTGAAGTAAATGCTAGTGGGACTATTATAGCTTTCAGTTCTAGTGGTTGTTTTTAAACTTGTGGGGCGAACCCCACAAGCAAGGTCGAAAATTATTTACTTAATATCAATAAGTCTTTTTTTCTTATGATCTGGTAAAATTCTTTCACAAGCGATTGTTAAAAGACCATCCTTAAGTTCGGCACCATTTACTTTAACATCATCTGCAATAGTAAAAGATCTCGCGAATTGTCTTTGTGAAATTCCTTTATGAATTATTTCACCATCTTCATTTTTATTTTCTGACTTATTAAACTGTTTTGTTCTTACAGTTAATAAATTATCCTCAAACTCCACTTCAACATCATTTTTGTTAAAACCAGCCAATGCAACTTCTATTGAATAGTTATCTTTTCCAGTCTTTCTAATGTTGTATGGCGGATAATTTGATTGCATTGTCATTCCACCATTACCAAGCATATTTTCAAATTGATCAAACATATCGTCAAAACCAATAGAAAACGGTCTTAGTGAGTTAAAGATTGATAGGTCCTTACTTGTCATAATATTTACTCCTTTTGTTAAGCAAGTTAATTTATGTAAGCCCCGTTAGGCGACTTACTAAACATATATGGGAACAAATTCTTAAAATTCAATGGAAAATTTACTAAATTTTATCAGCAATTTTTAATGCAAAAGCATAATCAAGTGCTATTTCCTCAATTGCACCATCTCTTCCTGATTTTCCTCCATGGCCAGCATTCATTTCAGTTTTTAGCAATAGCAAGTTATTGTCCGTTTTATAATCTCTTAGTTTTGCAGTAAATTTTGCTGGCTCATCAAAAAGAACTCTATTATCGCTAAGACTTGTTGTAATTAAAATATGAGGATAATCCATTTTTTTGATGTTGTTGTAAGGGGCATATGAATAAATATAATC
The DNA here is from genome assembly GCA_902545035.1 of uncultured Pelagibacteraceae bacterium. GTDB lineage: Bacteria > Pseudomonadota > Alphaproteobacteria > Pelagibacterales > Pelagibacteraceae > Pelagibacter. Next base: position 28,317 of record CACCEJ010000009.1, read on the forward strand.
AAAATGATCTTTGTTATCTTTTGCATTTCCAAATTCATCAAATTCTCCAACAGTTAAAGGCAATGAATGGTCAAGGTTGGTTGTTAAAGAATCTACAAATGGCACAGCCATAATTAGACCTAAAAATAGCTCTGGAGCCTGATTTACAACTGCTCCCATTAATAATCCTCCTGCAGAGCCACCCATTCCTATAATTTTACCTTTAGATGTATATTTTCTATCAACCAAATATTTTGCAACTGCAATATAATCTTCAAATGTATTTTTTTTATTTAAGAGTTTTCCCTCTTTCCACCATTTCATTCCTCTTTCCATTCCTCCTCTAATATGTGCTGTTGCCCAAATTATATTTCTATTTATTAAACTTAATCTAGTAGAAGAAAATCCTGGAGAAATTGAATTTCCATAAGATCCGTATCCGTAAAGTAAAACATTTGATGATCCATCTAAAGGCGTATCTTTGTGTCTAGTGATAGTTATAGGAACCATCCTTCCATCATGTGATGGGCACTCGAGACGTTCTACAATATAATTATCTGGATTATGCCCTGATGGAATTTCTTGTTCTTTAACAAGTTTTTTATCTTTTGATTTTAAATTGTATAAAAAAGTCTTTCCTGGTGTTTTAGGAGAAGAATAAGATAAATATACTTTGTCTGTATTTTTATCTTTTTGAATTAAAGAGATACTTGGTACTATTACCTTTTCATTGCTAAAAGAAATTTCTTCCTCTTTATTAGATTTAGGATCTCTTAAAATAATTTTTCCAAGTGCGTTTGAGGTTTCTGATCTAATTATCCAATTATTTAAAAATACTAAGCCTCCAATTAATACTTCATCCTTAGCTTTAATAAATGGCTCCCATTTTTTTTCAATTAAATCGTTACATCTTTCGATTTTAAAATCTTCAGCATTTTCATTAGTATGTTTATAAAAATAATTACTCCACGAATTTACTGAGTAAATTATACCTCTTTGTCTTTTTTGTATTAATTGAGGATTTGGAATATTTTCATCTACTTTAAAAAAATACTGTTCCGAAGTATTATGATCAGAACTTGAAATCATAAAGTATTTTTCATCTGAGCTTAGACCAATGCCTACAGTAAAAGCCTCACTTTTTTCCTCAAAAACTAACAAATCTTCCTTTACTGGCGTTCCTATCTTATGTCTGAAAATAGTTCTAGGTCTATGATGTTTATCTAATTTTGAATAAAAAATATATTTATCATCCAGACTAAATTCTATACTACCGCTGGTTTCCTCAATTTTTTCAGTAACTAATTTTCCTGATTTTATGTCTCTTATATAAATTGTGTAGTATTCAGATCCTTTTAAATCTAGAGAATAACCAAGATATTCATCATTAAAACTCACCTCTAGATCTCCCAAGCCAAAGTATTCTGTTTTGAGTTTTTCTTTCTCTAAATCTCCGTTCCAAATTTCCTCAACTTTTTCCTCACCAATTTTTTTTCTTAATTTAATTGAATAATTTCCTTTTGTTGTAGTTTTGGTCCAATATTCATAATTTTTATCTTTAAAAGGCAAAGACTCATCATCCAACTTAATTCTAGCTTTTATTTCATCAAAAAGTTTCTTTTGAACATCTTTTGTATTTTTCATTTGATCAGCAAAATAATCATTTTCATCTTCTAAATATTTTCTGACATCTGGTAAAAGCTTTGAGCTATCTTTTAAAACTTCTAAAATATTTGATTGATGTATCCAGCTATAATCATCTGTCCAACTCCTATTGTGACAAGATTTTATTTCCGGTTTCTTTTTAAGCTGTGGTAACTTCATAATAAATTAACTAATATATGAATATTTTTTTTATAACACTTATCATTTTTGTCGTTGTATATGTTCTTCTAACTTGGTTTGCTAGAACTTCTGCAAAAAAAATTTCAAGATTTATAAGAATATTAATTATTTTCTCTGCAATAATATTAGCTATATTGATGGCATATGCAGGAAGATATATATTTTCCTTACCTTTTGTTCTCGCAATATTACCATTAATTAAAACGAAGGCTGGAATATCCTTATTTCAACTATTTAGATTATGGGGGCTTTTCAGAGTTTTAAGAAGTTCAGGAAGATTTAATTTTAATAATTTTAATCAATCCGTAAATAAACAAAGCATATCATTAGATGAAGCTTACCGAATTTTAAATTTAAAACCAAATATTAAGTATTCGAAAGAGCAAGTTATGAAATCTTATAAATCAATTATGAAGAAAATTCATCCTGACGTAAGCCCTGAGTTAACAAGGTTAGCTTCAATTGTAAATGAGGCAAAAGAAATAGTAATAAAAAATATTAGTTAATAATTGATTTAAATTTTTTGTAAATTTTCTCTGGATTTATTTTTTCTTTCCCCCTTGAATTGTGTGAAACATTTTCAATACCATCAGGAACAATTGGATACATATTTGAGCTATAACTGCCATATAATAAAGGTGTATCACTCATTAAAACTATTGTAGGAACATTTAAAGCAGCAGAAAGGTGGCTGAAACTTGAATCGTTACATATTGATATTTTGCAGCTTTTTATGATAGGTAAAATTTCTGAAATTGAATAATTATCTAAAGCAACACAAAAATCTTTATAAGAAGATAGTATGTCTCTAAGTATAACTTGCTCTTCTTCATTTTTGCCAGTTGCTAAATAAAAAGTGCATTCGTGATCTTTAATAACTAGACTAATAAACTTTTTAAATTTATCTGCTGGTATTCTCTTTGTAGGACCCGAACCTCCAATACCCAATAAAATATTAATTTTAGTATTTAAAATATTAAACTTTTGATTAGCTATTTGAATAGAATTTTTATCTATTTCAATTTGAGGATTACTTTCTACTTTTAAATTAATCTTTTTTAATAATTTTTGTGCAGCTTTTATAATATGTTGTTCTTTTTTTTTAAATAGCGGGTATTGATAAATGCTTTTTATACCTGCTATTTTACAAATAAGCCTATATCTTAATGATGAATTAAAAATAAATGCTTTATCAAACGAGTTTTTTTTGATTTCGTTCTTTAAAGAAAAAAAACCTGATAGACCACTATGAAGGTCATTCTTACTATCTCTTTTGAGATATATTATTTTTTTTATATATTTTAAATTTTTTCCATATGTTTCAACTTTTGTACTTTCCTTTACTAAAAGTGTAACTGGTGAATTGTACTTATCGGAAACAGCTTGAATAAAAGGTAAGAAAATTACCATATCTCCAATGCCCATGCGGTTTTGTATAACAAGAATATTCATATGTTTTTATAACCTTTACTAATTTGTATTTTTATATAAATTTTGACTATGGAACAAATTAAAGGTGTTTATGCTGCTGGATTGTCAATATTAGATAAAAATCTTGCTTTAGATGTTAAAAACACCATTAAACATGCAGAAAATGTAATCGATATAGGTTGCCATGGGGTTGTATTCTTTGGAAGTACAGGGCAGTCTCAATTGATATCTTTAAGCGAAAAAATTCAATTAATAAATGAGTTACCTAAAAGCAGGCACAAAGATAAATTTTTAATTGGTACGGGTCTCAATTCTTTAATTGATACCATAAATATGATGAAAATATGTAAATCGATTGGTTTCACCAATTTTTTAATTATGCCTCCAGCTTATTACAAGTATGGAGATGAAGATGTGATTAATTTCTATTCTAAAATTATAAACGAGATTAACGAGTGTAAAATCATTTTATATAATTTTGAAAAGCTTTGTGGATATAGATTTAGCGTTCAATGTGTAGAAAAGCTGGTTGAAAAATTTCCAAATCAAATCATTGGAGTTAAAGATAGCAGTTATAATTTATTTGAAACTCTAAAAATTAAAAATTTTTCAATTTTTCCAGGATCTGAGGCAAAATTATTAAAAGGACTAGAGTTAGGATGTCATGGTGTAATTACCGCAACAACAAATGTTACAGGTCACTTAGCAAGGAAGATTTATGATAATTTTCACAGCAATGGGGAATTGTCATCAAATCAAAACTTGTGTGATGTCAGAAAGTCCTTTGATAAATACAACTTAATTTCGGGCCTTCATACTTTAATGGCAGAAAAAAATTCGATTTATGAAAATCTTTTGCCACCATTAAAATTATTAGATGAAGCAGAAAAAAAAGATTTATTATCAAATCTAGAAAAACTCAATTTTAATATGGAGATATTAAAAGCAGCATAAAATGAGTTTAGTAAGTTTTTTAAATAATTTATTTAAAGATGATGGTTTTGAACTAATAGACTCTAATTCAAAAAAATATGTAATTGGCAATCCAATTAAAGAAAAACCAATTATAATAAAACTACTTGATCAAAAACTAATGCAAAAATTGCTTATAAATCCTGATCTGTATTTTGGTGAAGCTTATATGGATGGATCTCTTGTTATAGAGAATGGAACACTAACAGAATTTTTAGAATTAGCCTTTAAAAACATCGGTCGTGGGAATATTAATTCTTATGGAGCAATAATAAAAAAAATTAGAGGTACTTTTGGGTATCTTACAAATTTAAACAAAATCATAAAATCAAAAGAAAATGTTGCACATCATTATGATATATCTGAGAAACTTTATGATTTATTTCTTGATGAAAACAGACAATACTCTTGTGCATATTTTAAGAATGATAATGATACACTTGAACAAGCTCAAAGTAATAAGATCGATCATATTATAAAAAAATTAAATATTCAGCCTAATCAAAAAGTTTTAGATATTGGTTCAGGATGGGGAACATTAGCATTAGCAATAGCAAAGAAAACAAATGCTAGTGTTACAGGTATAACTTTGTCAGAAAATCAATTTGAATACAGCAATAATAAAGCAAAAGAAATGAATTTGTCCAATCAAGTAGACTTTAAACTTATTGATTACAGACAATTAAATGAGAAGTTTGATAGAGTTGTTAGTGTTGGCATGTTTGAGCATGTTGGAAGAAATTTTTATAAAACATATTTTAATACCGTTTTTAAGCTTTTGAATGAAAAAGGAATAGCATTAATCCATACAATTGGTTCTTCAATGCCTCCAAGAGACCCACAACCATGGATCCAAAAGTATATTTTTCCTGGCGGTTACACACCAAGTTTGAGTGAAGTGGCAAAACCTATTGAAAAGTCTGGTCTTATAGTGTCTGATATTGAAGTTCTTAGAATGCACTATGCACATACCCTTAGAAACTGGAAGGAAAGATTCTTGTCAAAAAAAGAGACAGTTTTAGGGATGTTTGATGAAAAATTTTTTAGAATGTGGGAATTCTACTTAGCCAGTTGTGAAATGGCTTTTAAATGGGGAGATCAGGTTGTATTTCAGTTGCAATTATCAAAAGATAATATTTCTGTTCCTAACACTCGGGACTATAT
>CACCEJ010000010.1 GCA_902545035.1 uncultured Pelagibacteraceae bacterium
TTTCATTATTTTTAATTTTAACAATTGGAATATCTCATGGTTCTCTGGATCATATTAAAGGCAAGAAGCTTATTAAATATTTTGGATATAAATCAATGACTATTTTTTATTTAGGATATTTGTTTATTGGTGTAATTACAATATTGATTTGGTTAGTATTTCCAAAAGTATTACTTCTTTTATTTTTAATTGTTGCAGCTTATCATTTTGGTAAAGAGGACTCCGAATTTATTAATCAAAAGGAAAAGTTTGAATTAATTTATTTTTTAAAAGGATCATTAATAATTACCTCACCCTTATTTTTTCATAAAGAGGAAACAATGGCAATTTTTGAGACATTAAATTTTTATATTTCAAACAATTTAATAATATCTAACGAGATATTATTCATACTTATACTTTTATCTTTGGTCTCTGGGATTATTTTATCATTAAATAAAAGTTTTGAAGCAAGGTCACTACTGTTGATGGATTATTTATCAATACTAATCCTAAATTGTTTTCTTAATCCAATAATTGCTTTTACAATTTACTTTTGCTTTTTGCATTCTATTAGGCACTCAATTTCTTTGATTAGAGAATTAAATAAAAATTTGACAAAAGGCTTACCAGTATTCATTAAAAAAGCCCTTCCACTAACAATTTTGACAATTTTTGGATATGTTATTTTAATAATAATACTAAATAATTATAACGAATTTAACGAGACTATATATCGGGTTATTTTTATTGGATTGGCCTCTTTAACTTTTCCACATATATTGCTCGAATATTTAATTGAAAAAAATGAGCAATAAAAATATTAATTTAATTGGTTGGATTTTGTTCATTATATCTGCACTGGGTTTTATTATATCAAGTGTAGGAAGTTTCTGGGCTATGTTTGGTAGTTTTTTTTTTCTAGTTGCGTGTATTGTTTTTTTAATTCCTTTTTTTAGAAAGGACGAAAGTGAAAAATAATCATATTAAAATACTCTTAGCAGCTCCTAGAGGTTTTTGTGCTGGGGTTGATAGGGCAATTGAAATTGTCAAGAAAAGTATAGAGAAATATGGTGCCCCTGTATATGTAAGACATGAAATTGTTCACAACAAACATGTAGTTGATAGTTTAAAAAAAATTGGCGCGATATTTGTTGAAGAGATTGATGAAATTGAGGATAAAACAAGGCCTGTCATCTTTTCAGCTCATGGTGTTCCAAAATCTGTTCCTAAAGAAGCAGAAAGTTTAAATATGATTTTTGTAGATGCAACATGCCCACTAGTATCCAAAGTTCACAGAGAAGCAGAAAATTTAGATAAAAAAGATGTTAAAGTTTTGCTTATTGGTCATAAAAACCATCCTGAAGTAGTTGGGACAATGGGACAAGTCCCTGATGGAAAAATTGATCTTATAGAAACGATTGATGATGCAAAAAATTATCAGAGGGGTAAAAGCAATAAACTCGCTTATATTACACAAACAACATTATCCGTTGATGATACAAAAGATATTGTAAATGTTTTAAAAGAACGCTTTCCTGATATTCGTGAGCCAAAAAAAGATGATATTTGTTATGCAACAACAAATAGGCAAGCAGCAGTAAAAAAAATTGCAAAAGAGTGTGATAATCTTTTTGTAATTGGTAGTAGAAATTCTTCTAACTCAGTTAGATTGGTGGAAGTAGCTCAAAATAATGGATGTGAAAATGCTGAATTGATACATTCAGAGAGCAGCTTTCCACTTGAAAAAATATCTAAATGCAAAACAATAGGTATTTCATCTGGTGCCTCAGCTCCTGAAGTATTAGTTAATGAATTCATAGAAAATATTAAAAAAAAATTTACTGTAGAAATAGAGGAAGTTGAAATAGTAAAAGAAGATGTAACATTTAAAATTCCAGGAAAATTGAATTAATGGCTGTATATACTAGAATAAATGAGAGCGATCTTAGCTTAATCGAGAAAAACTTTAATATTGGTAAAGTTGCATCTTTTTCAGGTATAAAAAAGGGAATTGAGAATACAAACTACTTAATAAAAACAAATAAAAAAAAAATAATACTAACTATATTTGAAAAAAGAGTCCAAAAAAGAGATTTGCCTTTTTTTATGAACTTGATGTTTGGTTTATCTAAAAATAAAATTAAATGTCCTGAGCCAATAAAAAATAAAAAAGGTAAATATTTATTCAGAATTAAAAATAAAACTGCATGTCTAGTAAGTTTTTTAGAGGGAAAAGACAAAAATCAACTTACAAATAAAGATTGTTTTCAAGTTGGGAAAAATGCAGCTCTGTTACATTTGGCTGCAAAAAAATTAAAGTTATATAGAAAAAATTCATTATCAATTAATTCATGGGGACCTTTATTGAATAGAATAGATAAAAGAATTAATAAACTTTCAAGTAATTTAATAGATACTATGCGAACAGACTTGGTCGATATCAAGAAAAAATGGCCAAAAAGTATGCCCAATGGAATAATACACAGCGATCTGTTTATTGATAATATTTTTTTTTATAAGAAAAAATATTATGGGTTCATTGATTTTTATTTTTCTGCAAATGATTTTTTAGCATATGAATTAGCCACATGTGTGAATGCATTATGTTTTAAAAAAAGAAATAAAATTTTTATTTTAGACAAAAGTAAATCTTCTCAATTGTTAAAAGGTTACCAATCTGTTCGAAAATTGAATTACAAAGAAAAGAGCAATTTCAATACTTTATGCAGAGGTTCGGCTTTGAGATATCTACTTACAAGATCATATGACTATTTAAATACTCCAAAAAAAGCATTAATTAAAATTAAAGACCCAAAAGAATATTTACATAAATTAAATTTTCACAGAAAATTAAATTCATTTAAGGATTACAGTTAATGATAAAAATCTATACTGATGGATCGTGCTTAGGTAATCCAGGAAATGGTGGATGGGCTGCAATTATTATCGATGATAAAAAAAAAATTCAGATAAAGGGTAGCAAAAAAGATACTACAAATAATCAAATGGAGTTAATTGCTCCAATTAAAGCTCTTAAAAAAATTCCTAAAGGAAGCAATGTTCAGATTTTCACAGACTCTAAATATGTAAAATCAGGAATAACTGAATGGATACATAATTGGAAAAAAAATGGGTGGAAAACTTCAAACAAACAACCGGTTAAAAATAAAGAGCTCTGGACTGAGCTTGATGATTTAACCTATAAATTTAAGATAAAATGGAGTTGGGTTAAGAGTCACTCAAATAATGCTTTAAACAACGAAGTAGATTTAATTGCTAGAAAAGAGGCTTCAAGCTATTAATAAATTAGATATTTATTAATAATTAAATTAAAAATTTTATTGCATAATTAATGGTATCAAAATTTGAGGTTTATAATCTGCAGCTATTGAGTGTATCTCTAGAATTTTATCATTTTCATAATCAATAACTAACAGTTTATAACCATGTCCCCTCATCATTATTGATTTACTTTTTAATCCATAAGGTGTTTCGGTATAAAAAAACTTTCCATATTTTGGACCCCAATCTCTTCCTGTATCAACTGAGTTACTAATTGCATCACGTAAATAATTTCCAAGACACGAGTCTTTATTTTGTATTTCTTCAGATACAAAAATTCCTATACGAAGCCAATCATATCTTGTTGCCCAAAACCAGTTTGCAAAACCTGGATAACCTTTGTGACCAAATACCAAAGTTTTATATTTCAATTTTGCTCTCTCATTCAAATTTTTTTGAACAAATTTCTTAAACTTTGATTTTCCTCCCAATTGCTTAACTACAACTGCAGTTGTTAAATCTGGTTGAGGATTTGAATAATAAAATTTATTATCTCCATGTGGTTCATTTGCTTTTGGCCTTCTTTTTATAAATGTAATAATACTGTCAGGAAATGGTACTTTTTCCATGTAATTTCCTTCTCGTATTTTATTATCCCTAGCCATCATGTTCATAGAATCTTTAATTTTTATTTTTGCATAAAAACTATTTTTAATTTCTGGAAGATAATCGCCATAAGTTTTATTTGGATCAACTAAGCCTTCACATTGTGCTAAACCGAAGATTAATGAGCTTATACTCTTAGATTTTGATCTTCCATTAAATAATGTTTTGTCATCAATTTTAGTTTTGATTTTAAAAACACCCCATTGTGTTCTGGTATAATCGTATATTACTTTTTCTTTTTCATAATATAGAAGTGAAGTTATAGAAGATTTATCTAGAATTTTTTTAATATCTGGTGGTATATCAACTTTATCAATAAGTAATTCTCTAAATTTTTTAGGGGATTTAAAGTACCATTTTCCATCTTTTCTTTTTAATTTGCCCATCCATCTATCAAATTCCTTAACTTTGATCTCTGGAACTTTATAACTAAAATGATTTGCTAAAACTTCCCCACTCAATAACAATCCTAAAAATAAGACCGCACATACTTTTTTCACGATCTAAGCTTACCAAATCATTAAATGGAAGTCTAAATAATACCTAAAATTCCTTCTGCTGAGGATATACCGCAATCTTTGGTTTCTTTTTCCTCTTGAATAGTATGCACTTTAAGATTTTCTATAACCATTGCATAACGGCTTGATCTCATGCCCATACCTTTTGAGTTTCTATCAACTTCAGCACCTATTAGTTTTGTGAATGACAAATAAGGATCAGCTAACATAATTATATTTTCTCCTATATTATTCGCCTCACCCCAAGCATTCATTACATAGGGGTCATTAACAGCTAAGCAAAATATTTTATCAATACCTTTATCTAGGATTTGTTGAGCGTTTTTAACATAACCTGGTAAGTGAAACTTAGAGCATGTAGCTGTAAATGCGCCAGGTAAACCAAATAATATTATTTTTTTTGATCCTAATACCTCAGATATATTTTGCTCCTCAGGCTCACCATCAACTAAATGGAAGATTTTTGCATCTGATATTTGGTCATTAACTTTTAGCTTCATAATTTACTTTTAACGTAATTTTTTACTGCTTCTGTATCATTTTTTAATAATTGAAAATTTTCCTCTTTACTATGAACATATTGTAGCTCTTTAGGTAGTTCTTCATGTTTATTTATAGCCTTATCTGTAGCAGCTGGAAATTTACATGGATGAGCAGTAGATAAAACTACACAATCATTTAAATTTAGCTTTTTTGCAGCCCCTACCCCAACTGCAGTGTGGGGATCTAATATGACACTACTTTTGTCAAAATTTTGTTTAATAATTTCTAAAGTTTCATTTTCATCACAACTTTCTGAAACAAAATCTTTTTGAATGATATCCAAGTTTGATTTTTCTATTCTATATTCATTGTTCTTAACTTTTTTCATTATATTTGAAGTAATTTTAGAATTAGAATTATTTACATAATAAATTAATCTTTCAAAATTACTTGCTAATTGAATATCCATACTTGGAGACAGTGTTTCTTTTACTTTTTTTGAAACATAATCACCTTTAGAAATTGCTCTATGCAAAATATCGTTTTCATTAGTTGCAACGATTAGTTTATCTATTGGTAATCCCATTTGTTTTGCAAGATAGCCTGCAAAAACATCTCCAAAGTTTCCAGTTGGTACTGAGAACGAAATTGGTTTATCACCACCAATTTTAAAATAAGTATAAAAATAATAAACAGCTTGAGCTATAATTCTTGCCCAATTAATAGAATTTACCCCTGACATATTTATTGATTTAGAAAAATCTAAATCTGAAAACATTTGCTTAACAATATTTTGACAGTCATCAAAATTTCCATCAATTGCAATATTGAAAACATTTTTGTTCTCAACTGTTGTCATTAATTTTCTTTGAACTGGTGAAATTCTATTATTAGGATGTAAAACGAAAATATTTAAATTTGATTTACCTCTAATTGCATCAATAGCAGCAGCGCCTGTATCACCTGAAGTAGCCACGACAATATTAATTTTTTTATCATCTTTAGTTAAGTAATATTCATACAAATTGCCAATAAATTGCATAGCAACATCTTTAAAAGCTAGTGTTGGTCCATGAAAAAGTTCTAACAATTTTAGATCGCCAAGACTTGAAATTTTAATAACTTCTTTTTCTCTAAAAGTTGAATAAGATTTTTTAATTAACTCAGAAAGATCTTCTTTAGATATAAAACCAGATGAAAACAAATTTATTATTTCAGTAGATAAATCGTTGTAATTAAGATTTTTAAGGTCTGACAATTCATCTGAGCTAAATTTTTTTAAGGATATAGGCACATAAAGTCCCCCATCATCAGCTAAACCTTTGATGAAAACCTCTTCGAAACTATATTCTTTAGAATTATCTCTTGTACTTACATACTTCATGAATTTTTTTTACCATTTTCCTATAAAATAAATAGGATTATTTATTTTATGATCTGGTCTACCAAAAATAAGACAAAAAGCAAAAATAAGTAAAAAATTGAGTAAGAAAATACCTTTTTAGCCTTCTTAATTTCAAATTTGTTTTTTTTGAATTTAAGGAGATCGTAACAGACATAGTTATAATAAAATGTCAGTAATAAAGAAACAATAAGAAATGTTTCACCAACAAACCCAATATAATAAGGCAAAATTACTATTGGTAACATTATTAATGAATAAACAAATATATTCTTCTTTGTCTCCTCAATTCCATTAGTAATCGGTAACATTGGGATTTTAGCTTTTTGATAGTCATCTGCTTTATAAAGGCTAAGAGCCCAAAAATGAGATGGGGTCCAAAAAAATATTATTAAGAAAAATGTTATTGATTCAAATGTAAGCGAGTTAGTAGCTATTGTCCAACCAATAACTGGAGGCAACGCTCCAGATGCTCCTCCAATAACAATGTTTTGTGGTGTTTTTCTTTTTAACCAAATTGTATAAACAAATACGTAAAATGCTATTGTTATAGATAATAGTATAGCTGATGTTAAATTTGAAAAATAATAAAGTCCAGCTACAGAAATAACTGATAGCAATGTACCAAATAAAAGAGCATGCTCCCTATTTACTTTTCCAGTAGGAATTGGTCTGAGACAAGTTCTTGTCATTAATTTATCAAGATCAGCCTCATACCACATATTTAGAGCACCCGCAGCACCTGCACCCATAGTAACAAAAAAAATTGCAATTATTGAATTTAGAAAAGAAACTGAAACTGGAGCCGTTAGTAAACCAACAGCACAAGTAAAAATAACCAAAGACATTACTCTTGGCTTCATTAATAATAAAAGATATTTAAAGTAAGAAAAAAAACTTATTGAAACTGATTTTTTTTTAATTGTATTTGTGGTCACTACTACTCAACATTCAGTGAAACAAATATTACAAGTAATATAACACCCGCTATTAAGATATGATTTCCTAGATCAAAAATTCCTACTTTGCTGTTTTTCTTATCAATTAATCTTCTACGCAAAGGTATTTGATCATAAGGATTTATAGAGACTTTATCTCCCTGTTCTTTCTGATTTTCTAATTTAACTGAGTAACCAAACCAAACAATATAAATAAAGAAAACAAATAAAATTAAGAAGAAAGCTAAATATCCGTATGCATCCATTTTAAGCTCCACCTCCAACTACGAAATAAAATAGTCTTGAAAATAATGTATACTGAAATTCAGCTGCCATTAAAAATATAAAGCAAGCTATAGCCGTCATTGGCCATAAAAGAACATTTACCAATGCATATCTTTCCCAAAACAGGTGCATGAAAAATGCCATTATTAGGCCAGCTTTTAAAAACATGAAGAATAATATTAATGACCATCTTAGCATTCCTTGGAATTGATACCAGTCGACCATGTAAGAAAAAAAACTGAGTACGAATAACAAAGTCCAAATCCAAAGATAAATTCCAATTTTATGTGTGGAAGCTTCCTCTTTTTTGTTTGTTTTTTCAATATTATTTGTATTTTCCATAATTTATTTTACCACAAGTAAAAGAATGCAAAAATAAAAACCCATACAAGATCTACGAAGTGCCAATAAAGACCTAAAATCTCAATTTCTACATAATCACCCTTTAATTTTGTGAACCATCCTTTTTTGCCTTTTTCGTAGTGGCCAGCAAACACTTTATAAGTATATATAAATAAAAAGATTACTCCGATTGATACGTGAAAGCCGTGAAAACCAGTTATCATAAAGAAAAATGATCCAAATTGAGCAGCTCCAAATGGATTTTCCCAAGGTCTTACACCTTCATGAATTAATTTTGACCACTCATAAGCCTGCATTCCGACAAAAGTTAAACCGCCGAGCGCAGTCGCCAATAATAGCCATCCACACATTTTTCTATTTTTTTCGTATCCATATTTAACAGCGATAGCCATTGTTCCACTACTGGTGATCAAGACAAAGGTCATAAGAGCAATCAGTAATAACGGAACAGGTACACCAAATGCCTCTAGTGCAAATACTTCACTAGGGTTTGGCCACTCGACAGGAGTTGAACCTCTTCCTTTCATGTATGAAATTAAAAAACAACTAAAAACAAAAGTATCACTTAATAGAAAGATCCACATCATAGCTTTACCCCAATGTACACCTTTGAACATCGTTTGGTCTGACGCTGTGTCAGACGCCATTCCCTTAAACCCTGGTTTAAGTTCGAAGCCGTCTATTTTTGGTTCAGACATTTATTTCTCTTATGTTTTTTCTACTTCTGTATGTATTACTTCACTCGGAGCAGTAGTTTGTGGAATATAATCTTCCTTAGCTCCAGGAACACTAAAGTCATATGGCCATCTATGCACAACCGGAAGTCTGTCACCGAAATTACCATGTTCTGGTGGAACAGTAGAAGTGTACCATTCTAGTGAATTAGCTTTCCAAGGATTTTGCTCAGCCTTTTTACCTGTTTTTAATGTTTTAATTATATTGAAGATTAAAATAAATTGTGCAGCGCCAACTATGAATGCTGCAATACTAATAAATTCATTCATTCCCACTGCTGATGTCATATATGGACTATCATACATTTCAAAATATCTTCTTGGAACTCCAATAAATCCTAAATAGTGCATCGGGAAGTAAATGGAGTAAGCACCTAAGAAAGTAATCCAGAAGTGCCATTTTCCAAGACCCTCGTCTAACATTTTCCCTGCAACTAATGGGAACCAGTGATAAACTGCACCCATAATTACCATTAACGGTGCAATACCCATTACCATGTGAAAGTGTGCTATCACGAAATAAGTATCTGATAATGGAACGTCAACTGATACGTTTCCTAAAAATATTCCAGTAATTCCCCCATTAACAAATGTTACTATAAAGCCTAAACACCACAACATAACTACGTTTATTCTTATATTTCCTCTCCATAAAGTTAGTATCCAGTTATAAACCTTCATGGCTGTTGGAACGGCAATAATTAATGTAGTTGTTGCAAAGAAGAAACCAAACCAAGGATTCATTCCACTAACATACATGTGGTGTGCCCAAACAAAGAAACTTAATGCTCCAATTCCAACAATTGCCCACACCATCATTCTGTATCCAAAAATATTTTTTCTAGCATGAACAGAAATTAAATCTGAAACTATCCCAAAAGCAGGAAGCGCAACAATATAAACCTCAGGGTGTCCAAAGAACCAAAACAAGTGTTGGAAAAGAATTGGGCTTCCACCACCATATTCTAAAACTTCACCAGCTTTTAATATTGTTGGCATGAAGAAACTAGTTTGTAAAACCTTATCTAAAGTCATCATTATAGCACTCACCAATAATGCTGGAAATGCTAACATTGCAAGCACTGTAGCTGTAAATATTCCCCAGACTGTAAGGGGCATTCTCATTAATGTCATTCCTCTAGTTCTAGCTTGAAGAATTGTGATCATGTAATTTAATCCACCCATTGTAAATCCAATTACGAAAAGAGATAAAGAAATAAGCATTAATAAAATTCCCATACCTGCCCCAGGAGTGCCCTCTAAAATTGTTTGAGGAGGATATAAAGTCCATCCAGCTCCTGTTGGACCACCTGGCACAAAGAAACTTGCCATCAAAACTGCAACGGCAACAAAGAACATCCAAAAACTTAACATGTTCACATATGGAAAAACCATATCTCTTGCTCCAACCATTAATGGTATTAAATAGTTACCAAAGCCTCCAAGGAATAATGCAGTTAAAAAATAAACTACCATTATCATTCCATGCATTGTTACGAATTGATAATAATGTTCTGCAGTCATGAAACCAGCTAACTCAGGAAAACCTAGCTGAAGTCTCATTAACCAAGATAAAATTAATCCTACAACTCCTGTAAATACTGCTGTTAAAAAATATTGGACCCCGATAACTTTTGCATCCTGGCAAAATACCCATTTCTCAATAAAGCTATGAGGGTGATATAATTCTTGTTCACCAACTTCAGATGGTCTTACATAATCTATGTCAGGATTCACTGAACCTGTTGAACCATCCATTACCTCTGATGATTGTGCTTGATAAGATTTATTATTATCGTATTCGTCTGACATATTTTTTATCCTTTATATATATATTTTTTTAAATTATTAAATTGTTATTTTTTAGCTAATTTGTTCCCATCTACATTTAATTTTTCATATCTAGCAGACAATTGTTCGAAAGTTTCTTGTTCTCCTAACCAAGCTTCATAATCAGCTTTATCTTGAACTTCAACACCACCTCTCATAGCATAGTGTCCAACTCCACAATACTCTGCACATAAAACTTCATATTCTCCAACTTTGTTAGGTTCAAACCAATAAAAAGTTACTGTTCCAGGCACAGCGTCCATTTTTGCTCTGAACTGAGGTACATACCAGTTATGAAGTACATCTACAGATCTTAGTAAAATTTTGACAGGTCTATTATTTTCTAGATTTATTACATCACTTTCAACCATTATGTCATCTTTACCAAATGGATCATCTGGATTGATACCAAAAGGATTATTATCTGCAATGTTCCTGACTTGGGTTGTTCCTAATTTCCCATCTTTACCTGGTAACCTGTATTGCCACCCCCACTGCCATGCCATTACATCAACTTCGATTGCATTTTTTGGAACATTCACATATTGATTCCAAATTATAAGTCCAGGCGCTAACAGAGCAGCAACTCCTAATGTCGTTGCCCAAGTTAAAATTTTTTCTAATTTTTTGTCTTCAGGTTTATATTCTGCTCTTCTATCCTCTTTATGTTGGTATCTAAAAACGCAATAGATCATGAATAGACAAACGGCAACAAAAACTCCACCACCTACCCAGAAAGTAAGTGTAATTGTATCATCCATTCCTTTCCAGTTAGACGCTATGTCTGTCCAATACCAAGGTGTAAAGATATGAAATAGTACTGATCCGACGATGACTAGTAAAAATATAATTCCTGCATGCATAGTGCCTGTATAGAATAATAATTTTATAAATACCTATGACAAAATGTCATAAAACATATTAATTATACTAATATAATCAATACATTTATGTTTGGTAAATTAGGTATTTTAATAACGATACTTGCCCTAGTTTCAGCTTTCTATTTCGTAATTTCTTTAGGAGCAGGAAGATTTTCAAAAGGAGAGGCTAAACCTGAAACAAAAAAGTATCTTAGATCAGTGAACATTTTGTTAATAATTATCGCAGTGTTTGGATCTGTGTTAGTTTTATTTCTTTAGAATTAATCTAAGCAATTAAAGATTTACAAAATTCTATAACAGTATCATTGTAAGCAAACATTATTGTAAAAAATACCAACCAAACAATAAATAAAAATAACCAGTATAACGAAAGTGCGTTAATACTTTTTTCCTCTTTTTTGTATTCACTCTCGTGTGATTTAAAAATTCTTGCACTAACTTTACCCCAAAAAAATAGTCCTCCAAGTAAATGAATACCATGAAGTGCAGTGAAGAAATAGTAAGATGAGAAATAAGTATTTGTTGAAACAAAATTTCCTGTTTGCATTAATTGATACCAAAGAGCTAACTGAAGAAATAAAAATATATAACTTAGTCCACCAACGTAAATTAAATTTTTTTTTATTGAACTTGTAATCCCATTTTTTAAATCTTTACTTATCTTGTTAAAAAATATTGTTACTAAAATTAATACTAGTGTATTTATCCAAAGCAAATTTGTTTTAAGAATAAAAGTCGTATCCTGTTCAGGTGGAAGTGAATAAAGATAACCAGTGAAAATTAGACTAAATAATGTTGTACTTACTCCAAATATAATTATTACTGCAGACATTTGATTTGATATTTCAAATGTTTTGCCCGAGTGACCACTATCTATTGCTGCTTGATTTTGTTCCCAAGGTTTCTCAGTTAATGCGCCAAATAATTTCTTTATCAAAGACATATTATTTATATAGTCTCAATATACAATTTTACAATAATGAAATTAAAAACCTCCATTGCAGTATTAACAGGATGCTTAACTATATTCTTATTTTTAATGCTTCCTGTCTTTTTATCAATGAAAGAACAAAAAGATCAATCAGTCGCAGCATTCAAAGGATCAGATTTTGAGCTTAAAGATATGAACAATAATATTATAACTCAAGAGTCCTTTAACGGACCTTTGACTGCAATTTTTTTTGGTTTTACAAATTGTCCTGACATATGTCCAATGACATTAAATAAAATGGATATAGTTATGAATAGAATTAAGAAAAATAAAAAAAAAGATATAAAAGTATTTTTTATTAGCGTTGATCCTACAAGAGATACTCCTGATGTAGTAAAAGATTATCTCAGCAATTTTGATAATAAATTTGTTGGAATTACTGGAGATCCAGGAGAAATTTTTTTACTTTCACAATCTTGGGGAATAATTAGCCAAAAAATATTTTTTGAAAATGGTGATTATAATATTGATCATAGTTCACCTGTGATACTTTTAAAAAATGGAAAATATATTGCCAAGATTTCTCACAGAGATGACATTCAAAAATCTATCAAATTGATTAATAAATATTTATAGATTTAAGATATAATTAAGAATTGATATTGAAGATATAACTGCTGTCTCTGACCTCAATATATTGTCATTGATCTTAACTGATTTTACATCTTTAAAATTTAAAATAGCTTCTCTTTCCTTCTCAGAAAAATCTCCTTCGGGTCCAATGATAATACACAAAGGTTTTTTGCTTTTTCTATCTACTTCGATTTTTTTATTTTTAGAATTAAGATCTGTAAAAATTAGATCCATTGTGCTTTGATTTTTCTCTAAAAAAGTTTTCAAATTTTGAGTTTTTTCTAAATACGGAGGGTTTAATCTATTTGACTGTTCTGTTGCCTCTATTATTATTTTTTCTAATCTTTCAGAATTAATTTTTCTAACAATTGTCCTATCAAAAATTATAGGGAAAAATTTTGTAACTCCTAATTCTGTAGCTTTCTGAATCATAAAATTTGAATAATTTGATTTAATAGGTGAAAATGCTAACCAAATATCCAAAGGATTTTCTTTCTTTCTTAATTGTTCGTTAATGCTAAATTCTACCTTTCCATCATCAATGTTGTCTATTTTGGCTAACCATTCGCCAGTTTTATTAAATACAGAAAAATTTTCTCCAATTTTCACTCGCATGACTTTCGTCAAATAATGTGATTGTGGTTTGGCAAGTGTAGAACTTAAATTAAGTGATAAACTTTCAGAGAAAAATATTCTAATATTGCTCATATTAAGAAGGTAATTTATGAAAAATATTAAAGCAATAATTTTCGATGCATATGGAACTCTATTTGACGTAAATTCTGCAGCTGAAAAGTGTAAAGATAAAATTGGTACTAAATGGGAAAATTTCTCAAATTATTGGAGGACTACTCAGTTAGAATATACTTGGCTTAGGAGTTTAATGACTAGGCATAAAGATTTTTGGAAAGTAACAGAAGATAGCCTTGATAAATCAATGAAAGTTTTCAATATTAATCCAGATATGAGAACTGAATTATTGGATCTTTACAAAATTTTATCTCCATACCCAGAGGTAAAAGAAACACTGAAATTATTGAGGGAAAAAAATTTTAAACTTTCAATACTTTCAAACGGCACCCCTACTCTTCTTGATGAATTAGTGAATAGAAATAATCTCAATGATATTTTTGATGATATTTTTTCTGTAGAAAAAGTAAGTATTTTTAAACCAAATTCAAAAGTTTACGATATGCCAATTAAAAAATACAATATTGAAAAAAACGAAGTTGCTTTTTTAAGTGCAAATACTTGGGACGTTTCTGGAGGTGGTAATTATGGTTTTAACGCAATTTGGGTCAATAGAAATAATGCTATTTTTGATAATTTAGATTACACACCAGAAAATGTAATAAATAATCTTAAACAGTTGCTTGATATTGTTTAGACAAGATACTAATTTATAACTATGACAAACATTCTAGATCTCATCGCAAGAATTTTAATCTCAACACTGTTCTTTCTCAATGGTATATTTAAAATTGGGAATTATGATGGAACTATAGAATGGATGGAGAGCTTTGGAGTATCTGGTATTTTAATCATTCCAGCAATAATACTTGAGATAGTTGGACCAATCTTGATTATACTAGGATATAGGGCAAAGATATCAGCTGGTTTATTAAGTTTATTTTGTATTGCAACAGCTGTAATATTTCACAACGATTTTTCTGACCAAATGCAACTTGGATCATTTTTGAAAAATATAGCTTTAGCAGGTGGTTTTTTATTTATTTTTATAAATGGAACTAAAGACTTTAGCCTAGATAAAAAATTCTAAAAATAAAATGTCGAATATTGAAGTTAAAAAAATTATCGAACCTATACCAGCATCTGACGGTGCCGGGGTTAAATTAAAAAGAAGCATTGGTGTAGACCCTAATTACTTTGATCCATTTTTAATGTTAGATGAATTCGGATCAGAAAACAGTGAAGATTATATAGCTGGTTTTCCACCTCATCCTCATCGAGGCATAGAAACAGTGACCTATATGTTAGCTGGAGATTTTGAGCACAAAGACAGCACAGGTGGCGAAGGTAGAATGACTGCAGGAGATGTTCAGTGGATGAAAACAGGAAGCGGAATTATTCACTCTGAAATGCCTGCAATGAAAGAAGGTAAGTTACATGGGTTTCAATTATGGATAAATATGCCTGCCAAACTAAAAATGAGCAAACCTAGTTACATATACATAGATGCTGATCAGATGCAAACTCATCTAGATGAAGAAAAAATAGTCAAAGTCATTGCTGGTAAATTTAAAAAAGCTCAAGGACCTATAAAAAAACATAATGTTGAACCTATTTATTTTGATATTGAATTAAGTAAGGATAAAGAGTTCAATTTTGATCTGCCTTCAACTCACAATTCATTTATTTATTTAATTAATGGAGAAATTAAAATTGGAAATCAGCACCATCAAAAAATTAAAAATTCAAAACTAATTCTTTTAGAAATGGGTGAGAAACTTAAGGTTTATGGCTCAACTAATGCTAAGTTCCTCCTAATTGCTGGAAAACCAATAGGCGAACAAATTGCAAGGGGTGGCCCTTTTGTCATGAATACTAAACAAGAAATCTTGCAAGCAGTCGAGGATTATCATAAAGGTACATTTGTAAAATAAAATTACTTTTGTAAAAATGAAATCAATTAAAGTAACAAATACAGGTGGTCCTGAAGTTCTTAAGCTAGAAGAAATTACTTTAGATAAACCTGAGGCTAATGATGTTCAGATAGAACATGTCTCTATTGGATTAAATTATATAGATACTTATCATAGATCAGGTTTATACCCACTTCAACTGCCAACAGGAATTGGATTGGAAGCCGCAGGTATAATTAAAGAAATTGGCTCAAATGTCTCTAATTTTTCTGTTGGGGATAAAATTGCATATGCTGCAGCACCATTAGGATCTTACTCAACTCACAGAAATTATCCATCTAAAAATATTGTTAAAGTTCCTGATAATATTGATTTAGAAATTATATCGAGTGCTATGACAAAAGGTATGACAACTTTTTATTTATTACACAAAACATATGTTCCAAACAAGGGAGAAACAGTTTTATTTCACGCAGCAGCAGGAGGTGTTGGACAATTTTTTTGTCAGTGGGCGAAAAGTTTAGGACTAAAAGTTATTGGAACAGTTGGAAGTCAAGAAAAAATAGAGATAGCAAAAAAGTATGGATGTGACGAAGTAATTAATTATTCAAAGGAAGATTTTGCAAAAAAAGTCATGCAACTTACAGATGGTAAAGGTGTGTCTGTTGTTTATGATGGTGTAGGTAAATCAACTTATGATAAATCTATTGAGTGTTTAAAATTAAGGGGCACTATGGTTTCTTTTGGTAATGCATCTGGAGCACTTGATCCTATAATTGTTTCAAAATCTCTGCAACCAAAAGGGATATATTTTGTAAGACCAGCAATGAATCAATATTTTACTAATAGTGATGAAATACATGAGGCAGCAAGCATGTTATTTAAACAAATTTCCTCAGGAAATGTAAAAATAGAAATTTATAAAAAATATAAGTTAGAAGATGCTGTACAAGCTCACAAGGACTTAGAGGGAAGAAAGATCACTGGACCAGCAGTAATTATTCCTTAAACTGGACATCCATATCTGACAGATGAAGTTTTAAAGCTTTACCTGAAATTTGTATTTCTCTGATAAAAAAAATAATTGAAATCATCATAGATAGACAGCATGATCCAAAAATTACTCTTGCAATAATTAAACTATCTAAATATAGAGCAAACACAGTAAGCATATTAAAAAGAAAACCGAATGCTGCTGACATGATGGCAAACTTTAATACTCCTATTCTACTATTTAAGTTTATAAGTTGATCTTTCCACTCTGGTGGAGTGTGTTTTTCGAAAACATATTCATCATGAATTTTCCTTATAAGTCCACTAAGGGTATGAAACCTATTGCTATAAACACTCATTATTAGAGGAATTGCTGGAAACATTAATGCAGTTACTGTGTAATCTATGTTCATTCGAATCAATTTGATTATGAAACTCTGCTTTGCTATTTACAAGTAAATTATTATGCAAAACATTAAATTATTCATTGAACTTACAAGATTAAATAGACCAATAGGATATATGCTTTTATTTTGGCCTTGCATATGGGGTCTTACTATTGCTTATGATTTTAGTACGGGCTTGAAAAAATTTTGTTTTTACTCTTTACTTTTTATTCTTGGAGCAATGCTAATGAGATCTGCAGGATGCATTGTAAATGATATTGTTGATAAAAATTTTGATAGAAAAGTTGAACGCACCAAAAATAGACCAATAGCATCAGGTAAAGTATCTGTTAAACTTGCAATAATTTATTCAGCTATATTATGTGGATTGGCATTTTTAGTTTTAATCAATTTTAATTATTACACAATATTGATGGCTTTGTTATCAATGCCATTAGCATTTACATATCCATTAATGAAAAGGTTTACATACTGGCCTCAATTATTTCTAGGTATAACGTTTAATTATGGTCTAGTTTTAGCCTGGATATCAATAAATGATGGTATATCCATTATCCCTGTTATTTTTTATATTGGGGCCATATTTTGGACACTGGGTTACGACACAATTTATGGGTATCAAGATATTAAAGATGATGAGATTATAGGAGTTAAGTCTACCTCAATTAAATTTAAAAGTAACCCAAAAATATTTATTTCATTATGTTACTTATTTTTTATTGTTACATTAATAGTAATTGGAATTCTAATGAATTTTAAAATTTTATATTTCATAACTTTGATAATTATTTTTTTACATTTAATAATTTATCAAATAAAAAATCTTAATGTTGAAAATCCATCTGAGTGCCTTAATAAATTTAAAAGTAATAATTTTTTAGGGCTAATTGTTTTTATTAATATTTTAATAGGTAAATTAATTTAATGTCCAATATTCAAATTCTAAAAAGATTATACAAAGATTATACAAAATATTATATTGGTAAAATTTTACTTGCTGTTATTTTTTCTATTTTAGTTGCGGGCAGCACCTCTGCAACTGCATATTTGCTTGATCCTGCTATTGATAAAATATTTTTAAATAAGGATCAAAGTTTATTACTACTTATTCCTTTTTTGATAATTTTAGCATTTGCTACAAAAGGAATTTCTCTTTATATGGCAAAATTTTTAATGATTAATGTTGCTGAGGAAGTTAAGAAAAAAATTCAAATGAATATGTTATCTTCATTCATTAAAGCAGACACAGAGTATATAGAAAATAAACATACAGGAAAATATATATCAAATTTAAACTTTGATGTTAATCAAATAACTATGATGTTAAGCACATCTTTTCTAAATTTTTTTAAAGATGGTTTCACTTTAATTGGTCTACTAACAGTTATGTTTTTTCAAAATTGGAGATTATCTCTAATAGCAATTATTATGATACCACTAGCGTCACTAACTGCAAAAAGACTAGGTAAAAGAATGGGTAAGGTAACTACAGAGGCTCAGGAAAAATCAGGTGATTTAAATAAATATCTAATTGATTTATTTAAAAATCACAAAATAATTAAAATTTTTCAAAGAGAAAAATTTGAAAATGACAGATCTGAAAAGTTTGTTAATGATTTAAAAGAAAAACAAATAAAAATCTCTACAGTATTCATTAGAGCTACCCCTATAATGGAAATACTTACTGGAATTATGATTGCTATTTTGATTTTTTATTCTGGAAAATTAATAATGAATGATCAACTAAGTTTAAATAATTTTTTTTCCTTTTTAGCTGCAATGATGTTAGCATATCAACCTGTTAGGTCCTTAGCCACTATTAATATTGGTATAGGACAAGGTTTATCAGCAGGAAAAAGAATACTGCCAATTATTGACTCAAAAAATTTAATTGAATCTAATAATGATAAAAAAGAAATTAATTTACAAAATGGTGAGATAGAACTTATAGATGTAAATTTTAATTATTTATCGAACGTTGAAAATCAAGTTTTAAAAGATATTAATTTAAAAATTATTGGAAGTAAGATGACTGCGTTAGTAGGGCAAAGTGGATCTGGAAAATCTACTTTGTTAAATTTGATCCCAAGAATATATGATCCAAAATCAGGAATATTAAAAATTGATGGACAAGATATCAAAGAAATTAATTTGAATTCACTAAGAAAACAAATTTCAATAGTAGATCAAAATGTGACTTTGTTCGACGATACAGTTTTTAACAATATAAAATATGCGAAACCTGATGCAAATAACGATGAGATTTATAAAGCAGCAGAGCTCTCTATGTGCACTGATTTTATAGAAAAACTTAATGACAAGTATCAAACTATGATTGGTGAGAACGGTGTAAAATTATCTGGAGGAGAAAAACAAAGGCTTTCAATTGCAAGAGCATTTCTTAAAGATAGCAAAATAATTCTTTTAGATGAAGCAACATCATCATTAGACTCTGAAACAGAAGAAAAGATTCAGAAAGCATTAGATAAACTTACATTGAATAAAACTACTGTAGTAATTGCTCATAGACTTTCAACAATCTTAAATTCAGATAAAATCTATGTAATGGACAAAGGTGTTGTTGTTGACTCAGGTAATCATGAACAATTGCTTGAAAATTCAGAAACTTATAAAAATTTTTATAATAAACAAATTAATAAGAATTAATGTTTATTGTATATAATCTATTAAATTTAGTTTTATTATTATTTTCTCCATTAATTTTATTAATTAGATTTTTTTTAGGGAAGGAGGATGGAAAAAGATTTAAAGAAAAATTTTGTTTATTTTCAAAAAAAAATACCAAAGAAACAATTTGGATACATGGAGCAAGTGTTGGTGAAGTATTAAGTATAATTCCAATAATTAAATTTTTAGAAAACGATAAAAATGTTAAAAAAATTCTTTTAACATCATCTACCACTAGCTCTGCTTCAGTAATTTTAAAATATAAATTCAAAAAAACAGTTCATCAATATTATCCTTTAGATATAAATTTTTTAACTATATCCTTTATTAATTATTGGAAACCAAAAATAGCTATTTTTGTAGACTCTGAGGTTTGGCCAAACATGTATAAAAACCTTCACAGAAAAAAAATTCCTTTAATTCTTTTAAATGCAAGAATAACAAAGAAATCTTACGAAAGATGGAAATTTTTTCCAAATTTTTCAAAAAATATTTTTAGTAAAATTACACTCGCACTTCCACAAAATAGTGAGACTGAAAACTATCTTAATTTACTAGGAGTAAAGAATATAAAAATTGCAGGCAATTTAAAATATTTTGGTAACACCAGAAAAAAAAATTATGCAAATAATTTAAAAGATAAATTTTACAAAAGAAATGTTTGGTGTGCTGCAAGTACACATAAAGATGAAGAAATATTTATCGGAAGATTGCATAGTGAGCTAAAATCAGAGATCAAAGATTTAATTACTATTATTATTCCTAGACATATAAATAGAATAGAAAATATTATTGATGATCTTAAAAGTATTGGATTGAACTATCAGTTACACTCAGAAAATAAAAAAATTAAAAAAAATACAGATATTTATCTAGTTGACACTTATGGTGAAGCTACCAAATTTTACCTCTTGTCTAAATTAACTTTTGTTGGAGGTTCTATTATAAAACATGGGGGCCAAAATCCTCTTGAGCCTGCTAGAGAAGGTAATTATATTTTACATGGCCCAAACATATCAAATTTTAGAGAAGTTTATAAAATGTTAAATTTTTTAAAAATCTCAAAAAAAGTAAATACAATGAAAGAAATGAAAAAAATAATCCAAAAAAGAATAGATTTTAATCAAAATACTGATGTAAGAAATAAATTAAAAGTTATTGGAGATAAAATACTTACCAAGAATTTATTAGAAATCAAAAAATTTATTTAAATGAAATTAAAAAAACCATATTTTTGGAAAAAAAAAAATTTTATTTCTTTTTTACTTTTGCCATTTTCATTAATTACTCTCACTTTAAATTTCCGAAAAATTTTTTTAAATAAAAAAACTTTCAAAATAAAATCAATATGTGTAGGGAATATTTATGTGGGTGGAACTGGGAAAACGACATTGAGTATTAAATTGTATGAGATTTTAAAGAAAAATTTTAAAGTAGTTTTTATTAAGAAGAAATACTTTGATCAGTTAGATGAAAGAAATCTGTTAAATTCACATGGAGAAGTTATTAGCAACTTTGAGAGAACAGATAGTTTATTAAAAGCTCAAAATAAGAATTTTGATGTTGCAATACTTGATGATGGTCTTCAGGAAAAAAAAATCAATTATAATTTATCAATTGTTTGTTTCAATTCAAGTTATGGTTTAGGAAATAGCTTTCTTTTACCCGCAGGTCCGCTTAGGGAGAATATTTCTGAATTAACAAATTATGACGCAGTTTTTATAAATGGTGAAAAGAGAAATAAAATTTTAACTGACAACATTAAAAATTTTAATAAAAATATTTTTTACACAAATTATTATCCATTAAATTTAAATAAATTTAATAGGAAAAAAAAATATCTATTTTTTTGTGGAATTGGAAATCCACATGAATTTGAAAATACATTAAAAAAATTTAATTTTCAAATAGTAGAAAAAATAGTTTTTCCAGATCACTATGACATAAAAAAAAGTGAAATTGACAAAATTAAAAAAAAAGCAAAAGAAAAAAACTTAGAAATCATAACTACAGAGAAGGATTTTGAAAGACTATCGGATAAAAATAAAAGAAATATAAAATTCTTGAAAGTAGAGCTAAGAATTAAGAACCTAAACAAATTTTTAAAATTTTTAAAAGAAAAAATATGAAAAAAGTAATTTATTTTTTAGAATTTATTTTAGTAAAATTATTTTTTATAATATTTAAAACTATAGGATACAAGTCTGCCTCAAGCTTAGGTTTTTTCATTGGTGCAACTTTTGGAAATATTTTTAGAACCAAAAAATCAATTATAAACAATTTAGAGAAATCAAAGATTTCAATCAAATATAGTAAAAATGAATTTGCCATTAATGTACTAGGGAATTATGGTAGAATTTTAAGTGAGTATCCTTTTTTAAAAGACTTCAGACAAAATAAGCTTGAAAAATATCTTGAAATTGATGGAGAGGAAAATTTAAAAAAAATTAAAGATAGTAAAAAACCAGTCGTTTTTATTTCAGGCCATTTCAATAATTTTGAATTAATGGCAATGCAAATCGAAAAATCTGGGATAAATTTGGCTGCAATATACAGACCTTTAAATAATATTTTCTTAAATAAAAATATGGAACATATTCGAAAAAATTATATTTGTAAGAATCAAATAAAAAAGGGAAGATCTGGAACAAGGCAAATATTAGAAAACCTTAAAAAAGGTAATTCAATTGCACTAATGATTGATCAGAGAGTAACTGAAGGAATAAAAATAAATTTTTTTGGAAATCTTGCATCTACTACAACGATACCTGCACAAATTGTTAAAAAATATAAGTGTAATTTAGTCCCAATTTATATTGAGAGAATTAAAAAATACCACTTCAAAATGTATGTGTCTCAACCAATTGTAATAAATTCTGAAAAGTCAAATGAAGAAATATCTATACACTTAAATAAAATTTTGGAGAAAATGATATTAAAAAATCCAGATCAATGGATTTGGACACATGATAGGTGGAGAAAGTAAAGATAATTAAGTCAATTTTCTTTTTTAACAGAAGCCTCAATATAAGAATAATAAGCCTCTTGCTCATCAACATTCCAATAAGTTAATTTTTCTAAAGGGATTTTTTTTCCTGAAATTGCACACAACACATGATCACCCTCCTCAATTATTTCAAAATTATTTGGAAGATATTTTAATTTAGCTAACTTGTTCATGATTTATAGGATATATATTTGAATATATGAAAATTGCAATTCTTGGGAATGGTGGAAGAGAACATGCTATAGCTGATCAAATATCAAAATCTTCTATAGTCAATAAATTATATTGTGTACCAGGTAATGCTGGAACAAAATTAATTGCTGAGAATGTAAATCTTAATATTCATGATTTTGATAAATTAGGAAAATTTGTTGAGAATAATAAAATAGATTTGGTAATTGTAGGCCCAGAGAAACCTCTGGTTGAAGGAGTTGTTGATTTTCTTACTAAAAAAGGGATAAAAGTATTTGGGCCTAACAAAATTTCTTCACAACTCGAAGGTTCTAAAATATTTACAAAAAAAATATGTAATAAATATAATATTCCGACTGCACAATTCGCTGTTTTTAATTCTCCAAAGGAAACACAAGAATATTTAGAAGAGGCAAATAAGCCATTAGTTGTTAAAGCAGATGGTTTGGCAGCAGGTAAGGGTGTTTATATTTGTGAGGATACACAAAGTGCAAAAAATGCTGTCAATGAAATTTTTAATGGAAAATTTGGTTTAGCTAATCAAGTTCTTATCGAGGAATTCCTTCAAGGTGAGGAGATGAGCTACTTTGTAGTTTCAGATGGTAAAACATTTAAAAAATTTAATACTGCTCAAGACCATAAAAGAGTTGGAGAAGGTGACAAGGGTAAAAACACTGGTGGTATGGGAGCATATTCCCCTTCAGGTCTCATAAATGAAGATTTGGACAAAAAGATTATTGAGCGCATAATAAAACCGACTTTTGAGGCAATTAAAGATTTGGGGGAAATGTATAAGGGATTTCTTTATGTTGGTCTAATGATTAAAGATAATAATCCATATTTAGTTGAGTATAACGTAAGGATGGGAGATCCAGAATGTCAAACAATTTTACCATTATTAGAAACAGATCTTTTAAAAATAATTATGTCTTGTTGTGAACAAAATTTAGAAAATCAAATAATAGGCTGGAAAGATCAAAAAAGCATGTGTATCGTGCTCTGCTCTAATGGATATCCAGATACATATAAAAAAAATGTTGAAATTCCCTACTTAGAGAAAATTACAAGTAATAATAATACTTTTATTTATCATGCTGGTACTGAGATGATTGATAACAAAGTTTATGCAACAGGAGGACGCGTGCTAAATTTTGTAAGTATTTCTGATGATTTAAAAAAATCAAGAGAATCGGTTATCCATGAAATTGAAAAATTAAATTGGGAAGATGGTTTTTATAGAAGAGACATTGGTTTTAGAATTATAGATAAATGAGAATTATTTCAGGGGAACTCAAAGGAAAAAAATTATCAGTTCCATTAGATAAATCTACAAGACCATTAAGAGATATGGTAAGAGAGTCAATTTTTAATATCTTAGATCACTCAAACAAATTATCGACAGAAATCTATAATTCAAAAGTTTTAGATTTATTTTCTGGTACTGGATCTTTTGGAATTGAATGTTTGTCGAGAGGAGCGGCAGAAGTAATTTTTTTTGAAAATTACCATAATTCATTAAAAATACTTAAACAGAATATCTTTAACCTAAAATTAGAAAACAGAAGTATAGTGTTTGATTATAGCGCTTATAATTTAAAAGAGGTAAACTTAGAGGATAGGATATTCAATATAATATTTTTAGATCCTCCTTTTAAAGATATGAAAATAAAAAGTTTAATAGACCAAATAAAGAAACTTAAAGTTGCAGATGAAAATTCTTTATTAGTAATTCATAGAAACAAGAAATCAGAGGATAACATTTCACAATATCTTAATGTTATAGATGAAAAAAATTATGGTTTATCAAAAATATTTTTTTGTAAATTAATTTAGTTAAGTATTTTTGATGTCTCTGTTTTTATTAGTTCAACTGCTGGTTGATCATAAGGATTTACCTTCATTACTCTTCCAAGTAAAATTGTTTCTAACACAAAAAAAGAAAAAAGCTCTCCTAAAGTTTCTTCATTTCTTTTCAGAACTTCAAAACTTCTAAATGGTATTTTCTTTTTTCTGAAAACTATTTGGGTTGCTTGCCTTTGAGCCTGAATGATTTGACTCAAATTTTTATTTTTTAAAGTCGAAAATTTACCAAATAAATTGCTATTATCTAATTTATTCGTTTTTTCATTTGTAACTCCAAAAAATGTAAAAAAATTGTTTCTAGGCCCATCTAAGTATAACTGCAGTAAACTATGATTGTCTTTTGGCATAGACGATATGATGGGAAAAATACCTTTATTTTTTTTACCTAAACTCTCAGCTGTTAATTGCTGATACCACTTAAATAAGTTTTCTGAACTTTCGTCATAATTTAAAATTACAGAATTTTTTTTTCCTTCTGAAACACATCTTGATATAAAACTTACATTGTTAGTTAATGAATTTAAGAAAGTTTTATTTTTAATTAAATTATTAAATCTTTTAAATTTTCCCTCATTTAGGCCCAACAATTGAGCAGGTAACATTCCTACTTCGGACAACACGGAATACCTTCCTCCAATATAATTTTTATGTTCAATTATTTCTGCTTTTAATTTTTTTGCTAACGAAGTTAAAAAACTAGATTTATTCTCAGTAATCACTATGTTTTTATTTTTATTTTGAGACTTAAGAATTAAATTTAAATTTGACACTGTTTCAAGCGTATTCCCTGATTTAGAAATTATTATATTTACAGATTTGCCATTTGGTTCAAGTTTAATTTGATTATTTAAATTGTTAAAAAATTTTATTTTTTTTTTAACCTTTAATTTTAAAAAATCATGAATTGCCTCGGCACCTAATATTGAACCACCCATTCCAATTAAATTGATACTTTTATAATTTTTATATTTCTTAATAATATTTTTTTTAAAACTATATTTGTAATCAGCTGTAAAAGAATTAAGTAATGAGGAACTTAAATTTAACTCTTTTTTTAAAATTTTATTTATATTTTTTATATTTTTTATATTTTTTTTTAATTGGAAATTTTTAAAAATTATGTTTTTTGAAAACATTTTTTACTTAATTTTTTTTAAAATAGAACTTTCAATAGATGTTGACTCACTTGTATTAGAAATACTTTGATCATTACTATTCTTAAGTAAATTTTTTA
Organism: uncultured Pelagibacteraceae bacterium; assembly: GCA_902545035.1. Lineage (GTDB taxonomy): Bacteria > Pseudomonadota > Alphaproteobacteria > Pelagibacterales > Pelagibacteraceae > Pelagibacter. The sequence continues at coordinate 25,919 of CACCEJ010000010.1, forward strand.
TATTAGATTGATCATTTTCAATATCCTTGGTAGATTTTACATTAGCTTCTCCAGGTTTAGGTAATTTATCAAAGTCAGGTGGCATAACTAATGGATTTTTTTTATCTATTAAAAATTCATCGCCTTGATCTGATCTTTTTTTTCCTTGCAAAGCCTCTCCCACTGAACTACATGAATATAAAAATAATAAGAGTAATAATAATTTTGAAAATTTAAAGAATTTATTCATTTACTTTTTTATAACTTATTAATTCGGCCAAAATAAGCAAAATAATGCCTATTGTTATAAATATGTCGGCAACATTGAAAATAAACCAATGATATCCATTATAATTTAAGTCAAAAAAGTCAGGAACTGCCCTATAATATATTCTATCAAATAAATTACCTAACGAACCTCCTAAAATAATAACTAAAAAATAATACTTTAATCCCTTTTCTTTAAATAATAGATAAATTATCATAAAATTAATTAACACAATTAAAATAGTGACTATGTTATAAAAAAAATCTTGATCTGAAGACAATAATCCAAAACCTATTCCTTTATTCCAAACTAAATAAAAATTTAAAAATGAGTTTATATAAATATCCACTCGCCCAGTTTCCTCTAGTATGTTTAAAATAATTATTTTTGATATTCTGTCTAATAAGAAAATGGATAATAAAATGAAAATACTTATTGCTATTTTTTTTATATTTTCACTTTTCATGAAAGATGACAGTTACCATCTCTTTCACAAATATTTTCTCTAATTTTCCAACAAACTGGGCACTTATTCCCAACAGCTTTTGAACTTATAATCTCAATTTCTTTTTCTAAATTTTTATCATTTGAGATTGAAGCGGAAGATGTTATGCAAATTTCAGAGA
>CACCEJ010000011.1 GCA_902545035.1 uncultured Pelagibacteraceae bacterium
AAACATTTATCACTCTCGATCCAGATGCAAGTGAGGATCAAATTATGGAATTAAAAAAAATGTTTGCATTTACTTTTGAGGAACACTTGTAATTACGTCGTCACTTAAACTTGATATAAATGGAATAATCATAATTCCCATAACACCACCGGCTGCCAGTGCGCTTTCTGCTGACACCTCTAGTCCTAATGATAATCCAAGGTCTTTTAAAAAAGGTCCAACTGTTAAAGCAGCAAAAAAACCATAAACAACAGTTGGAATTCCTGCTAAAATTTCAATGACAGGTTTGGCATATTGTCTTAAACGTTTGCTCGCATATTCCGCCATATATATACCACTTAACAAACCAATTGGTATTGCAACACACATTGCAATCAAAGCTATAAAAAAGGTGCCTGCAAATATCGGAACTGCACCAAAAGTATCACTATACATTGATGGATCAAGTGCTTCACTTGCATCTCGAACAAAAGCTTTTGCAGGATACCAGTGCATTCCAAATACAAAATCAAATAGTGGGATAACTTGAAAAAATTCTATTGTTTGAAACAAAAGGGAAAAAATAATACCAATGGTTGTTAATATCGCTGCCAGTGATGATAAAAAAAATACTCCTTTAAGAAATATTTCAACTGGTTCTCTTGTTTTAGTGTTGTTTGAAATCTTTGTATACGCATAACCTGTTGATGCAATTAATAATGATAAAACTATAACGACCTTAGACCACTTTGCTATGTCTCTAAAGTTTAAATATTTTTCTGCTGATCTTTGTAACTCTGCAGTAAGTTCTCCTGAATACTGGTTTCGAGAAAGTGATTTTACTTTTTCATAAAATAAATTCAACTCTCCTTCTAGAAGTCCTTGCGAAGAATAATCACTAAGTATAAAAAATCTTACTATGCTAGGTTCAAATATCGACCATAAAGCATACAAAAGAAAAGCAGGTGCGCCACACCATATAGCAAGATAGTATCCATAAAATTTTGGAAGAGCTGTTAACCGTTTGTTAGATTGAATTAAAATAGCTTTTTTTCTTCCAAAGAAGTAACTGGATAAAGCTAAAAGAACGATTGTTAAAAATATTACTGAATTCAATTATTGGCTCCTTTAGATTTATACAAAAAAAAGGGCCCATTTAATAGGGCCCCTTTTGAGTTTATTAACAAATATTATATTACTCCATTGACATTGCAGTAAGAGATTTCGAATTATCTCTAACTGTTCTGTAAGTTTCAGCATCAAGTGGAACAAGTCCTATTTCCGCTAAGTAACCTCTTTTACCAATAGCTTTAGTTGTAGTGAATTCTTTTACAAATTCATGTAATCCTGGAATTACACCAACATGAGCTTTTTTTACGTAAAAGAATAATGGTCTAGCAACAGCATAACTATAGTCTTGGATAGATTCTAGTGATGGTTGACCACCTTCTATACTTGCAGCTTGCAATTTATCTCTAGCAGCTAAGAAGTAACTAAATCCAAAGAAACCAAACATTTCTTTGTCTTCAGATAATTTTTGAATAATTAAACTATCATTCTCTCCAACTTCAATTGCAGCACCATCTTCTCTGTAAAGTTTTTGTGGTTTTTTATATTTTTTATTTCCAGCTTCGAAACCTGCTTTGTATAACGCTTTAGCCTCTTTAGGCATACCTTTTTTCATTACTAACGAATTCCAAGCATCTCTTGTTCCGGATGTTCCTGGGGGAATCATAACTGAAATCTTTTGTTTTGGTAAACTTGGGTCTATTTGATCCCATGTTTTGTATATGTTGTCTACTAATTTACCATCAACAACTGAGTGTTTTGATAAAGCTTTCCAAAGTTGTTCTTTAGTGAAGTTTACTGGTTCAGCATCAACACTGTATGCTAAAGTAATACCATCGTTACCTATAATAACTTCAACTATTTCATTAACACCATTTTTTTTGCAAAGAGCTTTTTCTTTATCTTTCATTGCTCTTGATGCATTTGTTATATCAGGGTGAGCTTCTCCTACACCTGCACAAAATAATTTTGCACCACCACCTGTACCAGTTGACTCGATTACTGGTGTTTTAAATCCAGTTTGCCCGAATCTTTCAGCAACTATTGTTGCGTAAGGGAATACAGTAGATGATCCAACTATTTTGATTTGATCTCTTGCTTGAGCAATAGTGGCAACAGAAATGGCAACTATTGAAGCTAGAACTATAGTTAGTTTTTTCATTTTAATATCCTTTCGTGAATTAAAGTTAATTAACGACTCGCTTAATAAATTTTATTGAGGACTCTAGTATTACAAATTTGTTACAGTTTTGTTAAATAGGTAACTTTTTAGTTGTATTTTTTAGAAATGATTAAGGTATCATTATCTGCAGCTAAATCTCCTCGACAACGAATTGGGCTGACATTTTCACTTAGTGCTAAGCTCTTTGTTGGTCTTAAAGTAACTTCTAGTTGTATCATTGATATAAGGTCTTTTACTTGATTTTGATCATATTTCCATGAAGGCCAACTTGTGGGGGTAGAAAAAGTAGTAATTATATAACTTGAGGCCCTATTAAAATTATAATTACTCTCATTTTGTTTTCTTAACAAATGATCTCTTACAGAAAAGAAAATATTTTTACATCTATGCATGTCAGACATATAATTTTCTTTTTTTAAGTTTTTGTTCATTGGGATTGATACAATCAAATCAATTGTATCTCTCCAGAATGAAGTTAAAACCTCAGTATAGATATGATCAACATTTACTTTGTCAGATGGAAAATGTTTATTGACAGTGCTTTTCGTATTTTCTAAGTCATTTTTCATTCTAAAAATACCAATATCAAATACAGTAAGTTGTTGGTTTCTTAAAAGTGTTGTAATGTCTTTTTTATTAGAGTCTTCAGAGTAAGAATTTGATATAAAATTAAAAAATAAGTAAGAAAAAATAAAAAAATTTATTATTATTTTTTTCATTTAACAATTTTATTTAAAAAATCCGTTATTTACAAATTAAATTATATTGTGAAAATTGTTAAATTATATGAAGTTTATAATTCACTGGGTAAATGAATGTTAATTTCGGTTCCTTTACCATTAAGATTTTTTATTTCGTAATCACCTCTATGTTGAGAAATTATATGTTTGACAATTGCAAGACCTAAACCTGTTCCACCAACTTTCCTGCTCTCTTCAACATCTACTCTATAAAATCTTTCAGTTACCCTGTTAATTTGATCCTCGGGAATTCCAATACCTTGATCAGATACAGATATTTTAATTCCTTTTGTTATGAGTTTCCCTTTGCTTGGAGAAGCTAATATATTTATAGTTGATTTTTCTTTTGAGTATTTAATAGCATTGTCTAATAAATTAGAAAAAACTGTTATTAATTTATCTTCATCACCAATAACATCACTTACATTATCTAAATTCATTTCAAGATTAATATTTTTTTCTTTTAAGCTAGTAAAATGAATATCTTTTACTTTTGTTAATATATTCTTCAAATTAACTGGTTTGTCAGGTCTTATATGCTCCTGGAGTTCAATTCTGCTTAATATTAATAGATCACTTATTAAATTTTCCATTCTTTTGCTTTGTGAAGAGATTATTTTAAGAAAGTTTATCTTTGCTATTTCGTCATCTTTAGCAGGACCCTCTATTGTCTCTATAGCGCCTTTAATTGAAACAAGAGGAGTTTTTAATTCATGGCTAACATTAGCAACAAAGTCAGTTCTAAATTTTTGTGCTTTTGAAATTTCAGTAAGATCTTTTAAAAATAAAACAACAGAGTCTTTTTCTGTAAAAATTACAGTTGGTCCAGGAATCACATAAATTCTGTAATACTGATATGAAGGCAAATTTATTTCTAAATCTAAATTACTAGTTTTTTTTGAAAACTTAACTTCTCTGATTTTTTCATCTAGATTAGGATGCCTTAAAATTGTGCCGAGATGTGTATTTAAAATATTTTTACCAAATCTTTTTTCAGCACTTGGATTGACATATTTTATAATATTTAATTTATCTAATGCTATAAATTGATCCTCTAATTCATCTAATATAAATGTTTTGCTATCATCCTTTTCATACTTTGAGATAATAATTTTATCATCAGTATTTTTTTTGTTTCTGTTTGAATAAATTATTATTAGTAGAAATATAATTACACAGATTAATAGTATTTCAAAGAAGCCAATCATGATGTTCTAAAAGTTAAGTATATAATTAACATATTAAAAATTTAATATGCAATTATTTAAATTTTAGTTATTTAATTAGGGTAGATATTATTAATAAAAATTTCTGCGGTTTTATCCCAAGTAAAGTTTTTAGAGTATTCTAGGCACTTTTCTCTTTCAACTTTTAGAGCTTTCATTGCAGATTTTTCTAAATCCTCATCTAAACAATTAATTTCACTATCTTTGAAAATATCTTTAGGACCAGGAACAGGAAATGCTGCAACCGGCGTACCACAACTGAGGGATTCACATATTACAATTGCAAACGTATCTGTTTTGCTTGGGAAGACAAAAACATCAGATGATGTAAAATATGAAGCTAATTCACCGTTAGTTTTTTCACCTAAGAAGTGAGCATCTGGAAATTCTTTTTTTAACTTTTCAATATCTGGTCCTTTACCAACAAGAAGTTTTGTTCCTTCTAATTTTAGATTTAAAAAAGCACGAATATTTTTTTCAATAGCTACTCGACCTACATATATCCATATAGGCCTTTTATATTCTAAATTGATTTTTTTTGGATTTTTAAACGATCCATGATCAGCACCTCTTGTCCAAACAACCATTTTACTTTCATCTACTCCAATTTGAATTAGTTCTTTTTTCATAGATTCGGTTGTAACCAAAATTTTTTCTGCTTTGTTATGAAAGTTGCTTAGGAATTTCTGTGATAATTTTTCAGGAACCCAAGGTAAATATAATTTCATATATTTATCAAATCTTGTGTGAAAACTTGTGGTAAACTTTAGATTATTTTTAAGACAATATCTTCTTGCCATAAATCCTAAAGGACCTTCGGTAGCTATATGTATGGCTGAAGGATTTATTTTTTTTATTAAATGGCTTACTCTTGGCCAAATATTCACAGAAAGTCTTATTTCATTATATTTAGGCATAGGCACAGTGAAGAAAAGTTGGGGATTTAAATACTCAACTTCGTGACCCATTGCTTCAAGTTTTTTTCCTGTTTCATTTAAAGTTCTTACCACACCATTTACTTGTGGAAAATAAGCGTCTGTTACAATTAATATTTTCATTATGATGCCTTTTTCAGACCTGGAGTTTCAATTACTTCTTTATCTGAATTATTACGACTATCTAAAAATTCTTCTCTTAATTTATCCCAATAAATTATTTCAAACGTTCCATCAAAATTTTCAACTAAAGCAGTACAAGACTCAACCCAGTCTCCACAATTTAAATAATTAACACCATCATAATTTTCATTTTGGGCGTGATGAATATGCCCACAGATTATTCCATCAAATTTTTTTTTCTTTCCATATTCTGCGATTGTTTTTTCGTACTCTCCCATATATTTAACTGCATTTTTTACCTTATATTTAAGAAACTTTGCTAAAGACCACTGGCCTTTACCTCTTAGACGTCTAAAAAAGTTAATCACTACATTTAATTTCAATAGCATTTCATAGGCTATTGCGCCTAACTTCGACAACCATTTGGCATATCTCATAACACCATCCCAAGCATCGCCATGAACAACTAAATATTTTTTATTTAAAACAGACTGATGAATTACTCTATTGATCATTTTTATCTGTCCAAAATGCATAGGAATAAATTTTCGAAACACTTCATCATGATTACCTATAACGTAGTAAACTTCTGTTCCATGTCTTGCTTTTCTTAATATTTTTTGAATTACGTCATTATGTTCTTGTGGCCAATAAAAATTTTTTTGAAGTGCCCAAACATCTATTATATCACCTACACAATAAAGTTTTTCTGATCTTGTATTTTTAAAAAATTCAAGCAATTTATTTGCTTGGCAACCTTTAGTACCAAGATGCACATCTGAAATGAATATACTTTTGTATTTTAATATAGGTTTCATTTAATCCTTTTTTTTTAATTCAATTTGCACTAGAATCGTTTAATTCTTTGTGCCATAGTATTGTTAAGGAAATATTAAAATTTATTATGAAATATTGCATTATTTACAACAAAAACGCTTCCTCTGGCAGAAAATCTAAATTTATAAAAAAAATTTCTGATGAACTTTCTAAGTATAACGATGTTTCTTTTTTTGAAACTGAGAGCGTGGATAAAGCAGAGGCAGTATTTAAAAATATTTCTAAGTTAAATATAGATAGACTTGTAGTTGCTGGAGGCGATGGTTCAGTATCATTTGCAATAAACAAACTTATAAAAAATAATTTTGTTCCAAAAAAAGATTTTGCTATTGGTTATATACCAGCTGGAACTGCTAATTTACTTCAAGCTGAACTAAATATGAGTAAAAAAATAAGTAAAATTGTTCAAATTTTACAATCAAACAATTTAAAACAAACTAATTTAGTAAAAATCAATAATGATTATTTTATTTTAATGGCAGGCATAGGTTGGGATGCAACGATAGTCCATTCAATTAATAGTTCTCTAAAAAAACTTTTAGGTAAAATTATTTTTGGATATAAAGGATTGCAAAAATTTTTGTTAATGAAAAATCAAAAATTAAAAGTTAACATAGATGGTCAAAATCATATAGCTGACTGGGTGTTATGTTCTAATACCAATTATTATGCGGGTCACTACAAAATTAATAAAACAAATATATTTGATAACAAAATTATTACTTATGTATTCAAAGACCTTACAAGAATAAAAATACTTTATTATATTTATTTGATTATTTTTTTTGGAGATTTATCGAAGTCTACGAGTGTTATAACATCTTATTCCAGTGAGCTAAAAATTGATGGACAAGGGAAAAAAATTCCAATTCAAATTGATGGTGATAAATATCAATATTGTGATAACGTAGAATTAAGGAAATCAGGAAAATATTTTAACATATTAACAGCATAACTTTTAAATAAGAGAATTTATCAAAAAATCATTTTACTAAGATATTTAATTTAAATATAATTATTATAAAATTACACAGGAGGTCATTATGAGTAAAAAGTTAAAGAAAAATGAAAAAAGAAAAAAAAAGGTTATCAAGTTAATAGAAAAACTTAAAAATAAGATCAATTTAAAAGAAAAAAAATTATCTAAAATTAATATTAAAATTGCAAGTATTGAAAAAAGAGTTGCTGAAAAAAAAAACAAAAAACTAGCTAAAAAGAAGACTATCGAGAGTTCCGCATCTGTAAATAATTAATTTCTAAATCTTCTTTCCCCTTTTTGTAATTAAAAAAGGGGAAAGTAGTTAATCAACAAAATTTTAAAATTAAGGGGAAATAAAGATGTTTTATAATTTAAAATTTTATTAGAATTTTATAATTAATGTTGATGACAAAAATATTTATAGATTATTACAATTTAATTAAAGTTTATTTGCTCTACCATAAATGTCTTGATATCTAACAATATCAGTCTCTTTTAGAATTGAACCAACTTGAGCTTCCATAATTTTTACAGGTTTTTTTCCAGGATTTTGTATTCTATGAATTGCTCCTAATGGAATAAATATATGCTCATCAGGTTTTTTATTAATAATATTTTTATTTAAAGTTATTCTTGGATTACCTTTTGTAACTAACCAATGTTCAGCTCGATGATGGTGTTTTTGTAAACTTAAAATGCCTTTTGGTTTTACGTATAACTCTTTAATTAAAAACTCTTTGCCCTCAAATAGATTGGTATACCTACCCCATGGACGGTAATAGACATTTTTTTTCTTAATATATTTGTTTTTATTTTTGTCATACATCCCTAAAATTTCTTTCCAGCTACCAAGATCTGACCAAGGAATGTCTAGTTTGATAGCGTTAATTTGTTTGGTTTTCTCTAGAATTGCATAATCAAAAGATTTCTCGATTGATTTTTCAAAAGCTCTTTTATTTAAGTAATAAGTGTTATTTTTATATTTGCCTTTTTTAATCGCTTCAACACAACTTTTGTAAGTTTTATTTTGATATTTTTTAAAGTTATTGATTATTGAGTCTTTTCTTAAATAAAACATGCCAGAATTCCAGTAACCTTTTTTCTTAATTACTTCCTTTGCTTTTGATAATTTTGGTTTTTCAATAAATTTTGTAACTTTATTTATGGATTTATTTTTTTTAGTTAAAAAATATCCATATTCACTTGATGGGTTTGTAGGTTTTATTCCAAAAATAAATAAATTTTGATTATCTAAATTTGGTTTATTTTTTAATAAAGATTTATTTAAAATATAAGATCTTTCAATTAAATGATCTGCTGCAAAAAACATTAATGGTTGCTCTAATGGAATATCCTTTATTAATGCAGACGCTAATATTGCTGGTGCGGTATTTTTTTTAGCTGGTTCTAAAACTATTTTAAACTTTTTTATTTTACTTTTATTTAAAGCTAATTTGACTTGTTTTAAGTATTTTAAATTTGTACTGATTATAGGAAAATCAAAAATTGGTTTATTTACTCTTTCTAAAGTTTTTTGAATTAAACTCCATCCGCCAAAATCAATAAATTGTTTTGCTTGATGTTTTTTTTTATCTGGCCAAAGTCTTGTTCCTGCGCCACCACAAAGTATTACAGGTCTAATTTTCATTAAATATCAGCGTACGTTCTAACCTCGTTTTTACCACCTGGATGAGTTGGTGCACCTTTATAAGCTGGTCCAACAGTTTGTGCATATTTCCATAATGTACCATTACCAAAATTCACTTTTCTTGGTTTCCATTTTTTACGTCTTGCACTTAATTCCTTCTTTGTAAGTCTTACGTTAATTGTGCCCTTTTTAGCGTCTATATCGATGATATCCCCGTTCCTTAAAAGGGCTATAGGACCGCCTACGGAGGCCTCAGGGCCCACATGACCGATACAAAAGCCTCTGGTAGCCCCAGAGAACCTACCGTCCGTAATAAGGGCTACTTTCTCCCCTTTTCCTTGACCGTAGATTGCTGCAGTTGTTTGAAGCATTTCTCTCATTCCAGGACCTCCTATTGGTCCCTCATATCTAATTATAATGATGTCTCCATCTTTATATTTTCTGTTTATTACTGCTTTATACGCAGACTCTTCATTATCAAAACATCTGGCTCTTCCTGTAAATTGTAATTTTTTTAAACCAGCTATTTTCACAATTCCACCTTCTGGAGCTAAATTTCCTTTTAATCCAACTACTCCTCCTGTTGGTGAAATTGGATTTTGATAAGATCTCATTACTTTTTGATTAGTTCTAAATTTAACATTTTTTAAATTTTCTCTCATGGTTTTGCCTGTAACCGTCATACAATCACCATGAATGTAACCACCATCCATTAGAGTTTTTAATAACATTGGAACTCCTCCTGCTTCCCACATATCTTTAGCAACATATTTTCCACCAGGTTTTAAATCTGCAAGATAAGGAGTTTTCTTAAATATTTTTGCAACATCCATTAAATCAAATTTAATTCCAATTTCATTTGCGATAGCTGGCAAGTGTAAACCTGCATTTGTAGAACCACCTGTTGCTGCAACAATTGTTGCTGCATTTTCGAGAGCTTTTCTTGTAACTATATCTCTAGGTCTAATATTTTTTGCTAATAAATTCATTACAGCTTTACCGCTGTCTATTGCATATTTATTTCTTTCTAAATATGGCGCTGGCGTTCCTGCTGAGAAAGGTAAAGCTAATCCTATTGCTTCAGAAACACATGCCATTGTGTTTGCAGTAAATTGTCCACCACAAGCACCTGCACTTGGACATGCTTTTAATTCTAATTTTCTTAATGCATGAGCTGTCATTTTTTTTGATGTATATTTTCCAACACCTTCAAATACATCTACAACAGTTACATCTTTTCCATTAAATCTCCCAGGTAGAATTGATCCACCATATATAAATACACTTGGAATATTTAAACGTACCATCGACATCATTAAACCAGGTAATGATTTATCACAGCCTGCTAATCCAACTAATGCATCATAACAATGTCCTCTAACCGTAAGTTCAGTTGAGTCTGCTATCACATCTCTTGATATTAATGATGACTTCATTCCTTCATGACCCATCGCAATACCATCAGTTACTGTAATAGTACAAAATTCTCTTGGAGTTCCACCTGAAGCTTTAACTCCTTTTTTAACTGATTGAGCTTGTTTCATTAAATTTATGTTACAAGGAGCTGCTTCATTCCATGTTGAAACAACACCAACAAATGGTTTTGCTACATCTTTTTCTGTTAAATCCATTGCGTAATAAAATGATCTTTGAGGGGCTTTATCTGCACCTATTGTTGTGTGTCTACTTGGTAATTTCTTTTTATTAAATTTTTTCATTATAAACCTTTTAGAGTTAATTCTATTTTTTTAACATCTTTTTCAAGATTAGCAAAGTTGCTTTTCTCCTGCTCTACTATATTTTGTGGTGCACGATCTACAAAGGATTTATTTGACAATCTAACATCAATTTTTTTCATCTCTTCACTAATTTTTGTAATTTTCTTTTCTAATGTTGATTTAATCATATTTAAATCAACATCTTCATCAAAATATAATTTAAATAACTCACCACTTATGACTATACTTGCTGAAGGTTTGTCTAAATCTTTTTCATGAAAATTTTTAATTCTTCCATTTTTTTTCATTATATTTTCATTAGAAGATAAAAAGTTTTTATATTCTTTGTTAGTATTTGCTGTTGAAATTTCAATAAATGATCCAGGACTTATATTTAATTCATTTTTAAATGATCTTATTGATGTAATAAAATTGATGATATTATTTATCTCATCATACGATTTTTTTTCATAATAATCATCTTCTAGCCAATTGGCATGCATCAAGTAATCTTTTCCATCTTTATCTAGCTTATTACTTAACCATATCTCTTCGGTTACAAATGGAATAAATGGATGAAGTATTATTAAAATTTCCTTAAAAACATATGCTGATGTTTGTCTTAACTCCTTAATATCTTCCTCATTATCAGAGTTTAAAACTGTTTTAGATAATTCTAAATACCAATCACAAAATGAATGCCATACAAATTGATAAATAATTTTAGCTGCTTCATCAAATCTATAGTTTTTTAAACTATTTTCTGTGTCGTTTTTAACTTTTACAAGCTCAGATAGTATCCACTTATTGATTGTTAATTTTATATTTTCAGGTTTTTTCACATCACCAAAATCACACTTATTTTGTGATAAAAAATTGTTAGCGTTCCATATTTTATTTAAAAAATTTCTGTAACCTTTAACCCTGTCTTCAGATAATTTTACATCTCTACCTGGTGATGCCATTGACAAAAGAGTAAATCTTAAAGCGTCTGCACTATATTTCTCAATTAACTCTAAAGGATCAATTACATTTCCCTTTGATTTAGACATTTTTTGACCCTTTTCATCTCTAACTAAAGCGTGAACATATATATTTTTGAAAGGTTCCTTATCTAAAAACTGAGTTCCCATCATTATCATTCTAGCAACCCAGAAAAATATAATATCAAAACCAGTAACAAGAACACTTGTTGGATAAAATTTTTCAACTTCTGGAGTTTTTTCTGGCCAACCTAAAGTAGCAAATGGCCATAGACCTGATGAAAACCAAGTGTCTAAAACATCTTCATCTCTTTTTAATTCCACATCTTTTGAATAGAATTCTTTTGCTTGTTTTTTGCACTCATCCTCATTTTCAGCTACAAATATTTTTCCATCAGGTCCGTACCATGCTGGAATTTGATGTCCCCACCATAATTGACGAGAAATACACCAAGGCTCAATATTATTCATCCATTGAAAATATGTTTTTGACCAGTTCTCAGGAAAGAATTTAGTTTTACCATTATTAACTACTTCTTTTGCTTTAATGGCTAAAGTTTTAGCATCAACAAACCATTGTTCTGTTAAATAAGGTTCAATAATAGAATTAGATCTGTCTCCATAAGGAACTTTATTAACTAACTTTTCTATTTTTTGTAAAAACTTACCTTCTTCAAGATGTTCTAAAATTATTTTTCTTGCAGCAAATCTATCTAAACCTTTATATGGGTCAGGTGCATTGTCATTTATTTTTCCATCAGGCGTAAATATATTAATTACTTCTAACTTGTTTCTTATACCTACATCATAGTCATTAAAATCATGAGCTGGAGTAATTTTTACAGCTCCTGTTCCTTGTTCAGGATCAGCATAATCATCTTTTATTATTTTTATTTTTCTCTTCACTAAAGGAATAATTACAAACTTTCCTACTAAATCTTTAAATCTATCATCTTTAGGATTTACAGCTATTGCAGTATCTCCCAACATAGTTTCAGGTCTTGTTGTTGCAATTGTTATAAATTTATCAGAATTTTCTATAGGGTAATTTATATAATAAAGTTGAGAATTTACTTCACGCTGATCAACTTCTAAATCAGATATTGCTGTTTTTAAAACAACATCCCAATTTACAAGTTTTTTTGCTTTGTAGATTAATTTCTTATTATAAAGATCAACAAATACTTTTATGACTGACTTAGATAAATTTTCATCCATTGTGAATGCATTACGTGACCAATCACATGAACATCCAAGTTTTTTAAGTTGATTAATTATTATATCTCCATATTCATTCTTCCATTCCCAGACTTTATCTATAAACTTTTCTCTACCTAAATCGTTTTTTTTAACACCTTCTTTTGCAAGTTTTTTTTCAACTAATGCCTGGGTTGCAATACCGGCGTGATCTGTTCCTGGTTGCCATAAAGTTTCATAATTATTCATTCTATGAAATCTTGTTAAAACATCTTGAATAGAGTTGTTTAAAGCATGGCCCATGTGAAGACTTCCAGTTACATTTGGTGGAGGAATTACAATTGAGAATTTTTTTGAATTTTCTTTAGGTTTAAATAGCTGGTTTTTTTCCCAATAATCGTAGATTTTATTTTCTACATTTATGTGCTCATATTTATCAAAACTCATTGATTTGTTTTATAAATTAATCAAATTAATAAACAATAATGAAAATCATTGCTAAATTTATAGACTAATGATCAAAATGAATTATACAAAGATCGATTAACAAATATTTTTGTATTTGATGGCAACGTGGCGGAATGGTTACGCAGAGGATTGCAAATCCTTGTATCCCGGTTCGATTCCGGGCGTTGCCTCCAAAAAAAGTATTGAGATAAGTTTTAAAAAAAGTAAGTTGTGAGAAAAATATTCCTCGGTAGCTCAGTTGGTAGAGCAGTTGACTGTTAATCAATTGGTCGCAGGTTCGAGTCCTGCCCGAGGAGCCAAATTAATTATACAGCCTTAGTAATATTTATTTGAGAAATTTGTAAGTTTTTTGCAAATTTTGTTTTTTGGTCCTGTGTTAACTCTGAATAAATTTTAACTAAAAAGTTATAGTTTACATTCATATGTCCTTCTTTAGACTTTTCTAGATTTATTAAATATTCAGAAAAATCCTCAAAGAAATAGTTAATTGGTACTTTTAAATAATTAGAAAGCTGTAATAATCTAATTGAACTAACACCATTAGTTCCTTTTTCATATTTTTGTATTTGTTGAAATGTTACATTTATTGCTTTTGCGACTTTTGTTTGGGTTAAACCTAAAGCTAACCTTCTTAACTTTAGTTTATTTCCAAGATGTTTATTAAAATTATCTTCCATTTAAGACCCCTCTTTAAATAAAATATAACTGTGAGTTAATCTAAATAGAAATGTTTATGCAAGTAAAATAATTTTTAAAAAAATTGGTTTTTTTAATTAATTCTAAACCTGTCAAGTAACTTTTTAGCTAATGTTTAGAATTATTTTAAAGAATTTGGCTTAAAAAAAGCTTTGTTCTGTCACTCTTTGGATTAGCAAAGAACTCTTTTGTATCGGCCTTCTCTATAATCATGCCCTCATCCATAAAAATAACCTCATCAGCTACTTCTTTGGCAAAACCCATCTCATGTGTAACAACAATCATTGTCATTCCACCTTTTGCAAGACTTACCATTGCATCAAGTACTTCTTTGATCATTTCTGGATCTAATGCTGATGTTGGTTCATCAAATAACATAATTTTTGGCTGCATGCATAATGCTCTTGCAATCGCACAACGTTGTTGTTGACCGCCTGAAAGTTGTCCAGGAAATTTATTAGCTTGATCATCTATTTGAACTTTTTTTAATTGATCTAACGCTAATTCTTGAGCTTCTTTTTTTGGCATTTTTTTTACCCAAATAGGTGCGAGTGTACAATTGTCTAAAATTGAAAGATGTGGAAATAAATTAAATTGTTGAAAAACCATACCAACTTCAGCTCTGATTTTTTCAATATCTTTAGTTTTTTCTGATAGTTCGTTTCCATCAACGATTATATCACCCTCCTGGTGCTCTTCTAATCTATTGATACATCTAATCAATGTTGATTTACCTGAGCCTGATGGACCACATACTACAATTTTCTTATTTGCTTCGACTTCTAAATTAATATTTTTTAAAACTTGAAAATCACCAAACCATTTATTCATATTTTGAATTTTTATAATTGGATCTGACATATATTATCTTTCAGTTTTATATTTGGCCTCTAAGTTATAACTATATTTACTCATTGCATAGCATATAATCCAGAATATTATTGATGCAAAAATATATCCTTCCATTGCAAAACCTAACCATTTTGGATTTGTTTTTGCTAAAGCAAGCATCCCTGCTAATTCAGCTAATCCGACTACAAATATTAAAGGCGTATCTTTAACTAATGCTAAAAACGTATTTGCTATTCCAGGTATAACTAATTTTAGAGCTTGTGGTAAAATTACAAAAATATGCATTTTCCAGTAACCCATTCCTAAAGATTTTGCTGCATCGTATTGACCTCTAGGTAATGATTGTAAACCCCCTCTAATAACCTCTGCACAGTAGGCGGCTTCAAATAGTGTAATTGCAATAATTACTCTTACCAATTTATCCATAAAAAAATCTTCAGGTAAAAACATTGGAAACATTACAGAAGACATGAATAAAACAGTAATTAATGGAACTCCTCTCCAAAACTCAATGTAACAAATAGATATATATTTAATTACCGGAAGATTAGATCTTCTTCCCAACGCAAATATCATTCCTAAAGGGAAACAAAAAATTAAACAGAAAAATGAAACGATAAAAGTAAGTGATAAACCACCCCAAGCACCTGTTTCAACCCATTGAAGACCAAATGATCCACCTGAGATTAAATAATAAATAACTAGATAAGCAATTATCGGATAAATAATTACATAATATAACGCTAAATATTTTTTTAGATTTTCTTTCATAAAGTAACCAACAAATCCAAGTGCGATAACTAAAATGAATGCAGTGTTAATTCTCCAATGAAATTCATTTGGATACATTCCATACATAAATCTTCTAAACCAAACTTTAATATAGGTCCAACAAGCTCCTGTGCCAGTACATGCATCTTTTGAGTCACCTGAAATATTAGCATCTAAAATCATCCAACTTAAAGATGGAGGTAACGCCTTTATAATAGAAAAAAGTATTAATAAAGTTAATAGAGCGTTAAAATTATTCGTATTTATGTTTTTATTTATTAAGTCTAATGTTTTATTTCCAGAGTAATCTATTCTCATCATATTTAATCCGATCAAACCTAAGATTAAAGGAAATAAAGTGGTTAAAGAACCAGGTAAAAAAGATGTTAAATTTGTTTTAAGAAAAGCATTTGAAATTACATCAATTAAACTTATTAAAATTAAAGCAGAACCAACAATAGAGTAATTTTTAATATTGTCTCTGTTAGGTTTTAAAAAATTTAAAGCTTGCATTATTTACTTTTCTTTAATTTCAATTTTTTTATTATACCAATTCATTATTGCTGCAATGGTTAGACTAATTGTAAGATACGTTAACATTGTTATTGAAACAATTTCAATTGCTTTTCCTGTTTGCATTAATGCTGTTCCTGCAAATACAAGAACTAAATCAGGGTAAGCAATAGCTGCTGCTAAAGACGAATTTTTAGTTAAATTTAAATATTGGTTTGTTGTTGGTGGAATAATAATTCTTAAAGCTTGAGGCATAATAACTAGTTTTAAAACTTGATTAGGCGTTAAACCAACAGAGGCTGCAGCCTCTTTCTGACCTTTGCTTACACCTTCAATACCAGCTCTTACACACTCTGCTACAAATGTAGAGGTGTATAAAGATAAAGCCAAAACTAAAGCTATTAATTCAGGGGGTAAACTAATTCCACCTTCATAAATATAGGAAATTTTTGATAATTTTTTAAGCTGTGGAAGTTCAAATTCTAAAGACACACCTCCAAATAAAAAGGATAAAAGTGGTAAAACAATTAATATAGCTATAGAATACAAAAAAACTGGGATTTGCTTACCTTTTGTATCTCTCAAATTATTTGCATAATTTCTTAATACAATAATTGAAATTATTGCAGCTAGACCGCAATATAAAAATACATTCAAATTTTCCCATACCATTGATGGTATGTAATAACCTTTTACGGTCATATAGGTCACTCCAAACCATGCATTAGCTTTTTCTGGAAGAGGTAATGCTCTCAAAGCCGCATAATACCAAAAGAATATTTGCAACAATAATGGAATATTTCTAAAAAATTCCACATACCATGCTGCTGAATTTTTAATTAAATAATTAGAAGATAATCTCGCTACACCAATTATAACCCCTAGTATTGTACAAAAAATTATACTTATAAAAGAAACTAATAAAGTGTTTAAAAGTCCAACTAGGAAAGCCCGAGCATAGGAGTCAGATCCACTATATTCAATTAAAGAAAATTGAACATCGAAAGACGATTCTTGAGATAAAAATCCAAACCCAAAATCAATGCCTCTATTATCCATATTTGTCTGGGCATTAATTGTTAAAAAACCAAATATAAGAACAACAAAGAGTATAGCTAAAATCTGAGGTAAAAATTTTTTTATAATGTTGTTCATCAGAGTCTATATAAAAAAAAGGGCTAGAAATATCTAGCCCTTTTTAAGTAATTTAGAATAAAATTATCTTGCTGGTGGTACGTATAAAATTCCACCTTTTGTCCATAATTCGTTTGGACCTCTGTCAGGTAGAATTCCAGTATCAGCTATGTTTCTTTTGTAGCTTTCACCGTAGTTACCAACTTGTTTGATAATTCTTAAGTTCCAGTCATTATCTAAACCAAATGCTGCACCTAATTCACCTTCAGCACCAACTAATCTTTTGATAGCTGGATTGTTTGAAGTTTTCATCATGTCAGCATTTGATGAGTTAACACCGTACTCTTCTGCTTCAATCATAGTATTTAGTGACCATCTAACTATATCTTCCCATACAGAATCACCTTGACGTACAACTGGTCCTAGTGGTTCTTTTGAAATAGTCTCTGGTAAAACTACGTGATCGTCTGGAGCTGATAATTTAGTTCTTTGAGCAGCAAGACCTGATTTATCAGTTGTGTAAGTATCACATCTACCAGCATCATAAGCAGCTACGACTTCGTCAGCCTTCTCAAAAACTACTGGCTCGTAAGATATTCCTCTTGAGTCAAAGAAGTCTCTCATATTAAGCTCAGTTGTAGTTCCTAAGTTTGTACAAACAGATGTACCGTTCTTAAACTCACTAGTAGATTTAATTCCTGAACCTTTTCTTACCATAAAACCTTGTCCATCATAGAAATTTACACCAACAAATGTCAAACCAATGTCAGCATCTCTAGATAAAGTCCAAGTAGTGTTTCTTGATAAAATGTCGATTTCACCAGATGTAAGTGCTGTAAATCTTTCTTTTGCACTTAAAGGAGTAAATTTAACTTTAGTTGCATCTCCTAATGTAGCAGCAGCAACAGCTCTACATACATCAACATCTATTCCTGTCCAATTTCCAGACTCATCTGCATTTGAAAATCCAGGTAGACCTTGAGAAACACCACATCTTACAAATCCTCTTTTTTTCGTGTTCTCAAGAGTTTTTGATTTCTTTGCAGCCATTGTCTCTGTCGAAAATGCAAATAGAACAGCAAACATTGCTACAAAAGAAGTCAATTGTTTTACTAATTTAAACATTATTTCTTCCTCTTTTATTTATTTGTTAACAAAATATTCAAAATGTAATTTTTGAATGCTTGAGTAAAGCAGAAACTAATACAACCATCAACTGTAAAAATACCTCACCAATATTGAACAATTTGTTCTGGCGCGCCCTGAAGGATTCGAACCTCCGACCCACGGTTTAGAAAACCGTTGCTCTATCCAGCTGAGCTAAGGGCGCAAGATGATAACTTTATAATACTAATTTAATTTTTGAAAAGAAATTTTTTAAATAATATTAATATCGTTAATAACTCTACCCTACCTATAATCATAAAAATTATTAAATAAATCTTCGTTAAAATAGAAAGACTGTGAAAATCAAAATTAGAGATATCGTACATGCTTGAATTGACTGTATTCATTATTGTCAAAATTGAAAGCTTGAACGA
The DNA here is from genome assembly GCA_902545035.1 of uncultured Pelagibacteraceae bacterium. Lineage (GTDB taxonomy): Bacteria > Pseudomonadota > Alphaproteobacteria > Pelagibacterales > Pelagibacteraceae > Pelagibacter. The sequence continues at coordinate 18,592 of CACCEJ010000011.1, forward strand.
ATTTTCAAATTGGATATCAGAAAGTGTGAGAAGTAGTGTCAACAAAAATAAAGATATAATAAAAATAATTATCGAAAAAAAATACTTATCAATATCTAATTTTTCTGTATTTTTATTCATTAAAATAACTTTATTCGAATATATTTGATATGGTTTAGTATGGGACAATAAATTGTTTAATGAATATTTAATCAAACTTAATATTTTAATAACTCTGAGACCTGAGCTTGTTGAAAAAAAAGAACCACCAATAATTACCATTATAAAAAATACAAATTTTAGATTGTTTGGAGTATCTAAAAATGAAATTCCAATATTAGATACGCTACTAGTTACAGCCACTAAAATTGTTGGAAAATTGTTACTTACATTAAGAAACACAAATGAAAAAGAAATTAGGATTAATAAATAAATTAAAAGATTAAAATCTTCACTTAAAAAATTAATTTTTCTTTTATTATAAAATAAAAGATTATAAGACAAGAAAAGACTAAAAAATGATAAAATCATGGTAAACGATAAAATAACTTTGCTTATGTCACTTTGAAATAAATAATCAATTCTGTTAACAGGTAAAAAACCTCCAGAGGAAATTATTGACAAAGACAAATTAAATGCATCGAAAGTTCTTAAATTTATAGTTTTAAAAAGAAAAAATATAATCAATGTTAAAATAGAGTAAATAATAATAATTTTTAATGACTGTTTTAATATTTCATTATAGTTAAAAGATAAATATTCTGTAAAAGATTGTTTTAGATTTTTGTCAAAAATATCAATCAATAATAAAATTGAAAAAAGAAAATAAATTCCACCAAACCATTGGGAGGTAGATCTCCATAAAATTAAACTTTCATCTAATTGTTTTATATTCTCAAAAATAGTAAAGCCTGTTGAAGTAAATCCTGAGATTGCCTCAAAATAAGCGTTTATGAAACTTATATTTTTAATCCCAAAAAAATAGGGCACTGAAATTATTAAAGGAAACAAAATATAACCCAATAAAACAGTAAATATTTTTTCATAAAGGGTGATTTTTTTAACATTTGACCAATTAGAATATAAAAGAATAACTCCTAAAATAATACTTATGACTAAAGTAAAAATATAATTTTCAATATTAAAAAAAATATCAAAATAATTCGAATATATAATATTAAAAAAAGAAAAAATACTTATTAGAAATAAAAACGAACCAATATAAATTGAACTAAATTTTGTCATCTTAAAATTAGATTGAACTAATTCTAAACATATTTTCCACAATAGGTAATTGATCTCTTTTTGATAAAAGAACAACAGTATCATCTTTTTGAAATGTATAACTTGAGCTTGGTATGATCACTTCGCTATCTCTTAATATTGCTCCAATTCTTATTTCATCAGGAAAATTAGAGTCTTTTAATTGTTTGTTTATTAATTCCGATGTATCTATTATATCAGCTTCAATAACTTCATATTCTCCATTTGATATTGTATATGCATTTTCAATAGTGCCCTTATGAACATGTTTTAAAATACTTGATACTGTGCTCATTCTTGGATCAATTAAATCATCAATTTTAAGAGACGATTGAAGTAAAGAGTAATTTGGTTTATTTATTAAGGCCATTGTTCTTTTATCTTTTGAAAATTTTTCTACTATTACACTTACCATTAGATTATCTTCATCATCATTAGTTAAAGCTAAAACAGTTTCAACTTCATCAATATTAGCCTCATCCAAAACATCTTCATCAAGACCGTTACCATTAATGACAATCGTATCATTTAATTCATTAGCAATATATTCAGCTCTAACTTTATCTTTCTCTATTATTTTTACTCTCGCTGAATCAAATGATTTTTCAATATTTTTGGCTAGGTTAAAACCAATATTGCCTCCCCCAACAATTAACATTCTATTTGAAATTTTTTCATTGTGTCCAAATACGGTCAATGTCTCTTGCATTTGAGCGCTATTCACAACAACATACGCCTTGTCGTTAAGTTGTAGTTGATCAGTTTTTTTCATTATAATAAATTTATCATTTCTAATGACACCTAAAATGTATGCATTCAATTTAGGAAATTTTTTTGTCAGCTCATTTAAATTAATTCCTTTTATCGAACATTTTTTATCTATTAGTATTTCTAGTAATCGAATCTTATTTTCAGCAAAAGGAACATTATCTAAAGCTCCAGGAGCCTCTAATTTTCTCTGAATAGATTTTGCAATTTCAATTTCGGGCGAAATAATGTAGTCAATAGGTAGATTTTCTCTATTAAATAAACCTGAATATTTTGGATCAAGATATTCTTGAAATCTAATTCTGGCTATTTTTTTTGGAACTTGGAATAATGAATATGCAATCTGGCAAACTAACATGTTTATTTCATCGTTCCTAGTTACGGCTATAATCATATCTGCATCCTTTGTATTCGCTTTATCTAATATAGCTGGTGAAGTTGCTTTACCAACTATTGCTTTTATATCTAAAGTTTCATTTATTTTTTGAATATCCTCGCTTGATTGATCAATCATAGTAATTGAGTGATTTTGCTCAATTAACATTTTTGCAATCGTAAAACCTACTCTACCTGCTCCACAAATAATAATATTCATTAGTTTAAATCCTTTATTCCTAATAATCTTAATTTTCTGTGCAGCGCAGATCTTTCCATGCCTATAAATTTTGCAGTTTTAGAGATATTGCCACTAAATTTTTTTAATTGAGACTCTAAATATTTCCTTTCAAAACTTTCTCTTGCCTCTTTTAACGGAACTGTCAATGTGTCTGTTACAGAAAAGTCTTTTTCTAGAGATCTTGATAATGACTCTTTAATAATATTCATCAGTCTCTCATTATCATCACCTGGTGACAATATGGCAATTCTTTCTATAAGATTCCTTAATTCTCTTACATTTCCTGGCCAATCATAATTAAGCAGGTAATTATTATCTTTAATTTTAAATTTTTTAAAATTATTTGTCTCACAGATACTATTTATGAAGTAGTCTGTTAAGATTGGAATATCTTCAATACGCTTATTAAGAGGGTCAATTTTAATATTAAACACATTTAATCTATGAAATAAATCTTCCCTAAAATTACCATTTTTAATTTCTTTACTTATATCCTTGCTTGATGAGCAGATGATTCTAACATCTACCTTAATATCATGGTTACTGTTTATTCTTTTGAATTTTTGCTCAATTACCACTCTTAAAATTTTTGTTTGCGTTTCAAGAGGTATTTCTGTTACTTCATCTATCAGTAGAATTCCACCAGAAGCTTTTTCTAATCCACCATAAAAAATAGATCCATCATTTCTTTCTTCGCCAAATAATTCTAATTCATACTTTTTTGCATCCAATAGTGCTCCATTAATTACAACAAAAGGTCCATCTCTTCTTTTAGAATTTTTATGAATTTTTCTTGAAATTAATTCTTTTCCAGATCCTGTTGGGCCTTCAATAAAAATTCTACTTTCAGATTTTGACAACTTATTAATTTGATCTTTTATAGATAAAATATTTGCACTATTTCCAACTAATTCAAAAGTATGAAATAGTTTTGTTGTTAATTTCTTATTTTCATTTTTTAAATTAAAGTTTTCAACTGCTCTATTTATAAAATTAAGAAGTCTTTCTTTATCAAAAGGTTTTTGAATGAATTCAAATGCTCCCGATTTAAGGGAATTAACAGCCATTTCAATATTAGCATGACCAGATATCATTATTACAGGTAAATCTGAATTTTTTTTTTTAATATGATTTAATAGTAAAATTCCATCATTATCACCTTTGTCAAGTTTGACATCAATAATTGCAACATCAGGAAGTTTTTTGTCAATCTCTGTTAACGCCTGATTAAAATTTGCTGCAAGTCTAGTTTGATATCCAGAGTCTTTAATTAATTCATCAAGAATAAACCTGATGTCTGCATTATCATCAATAATTAATATTTCAGCTGACATTATTTTTTAATTGGTATTATAATTTGAATTTTTGCGCCATTTTTATGATTTAAAAATTTAATTGATCCTTCGTGATCACTAACAATTTTGTCTACTATTGATAATCCTAATCCAGTTCCTTTTTCTTTTGTTGTAAAATAAGGTTTTATTAAATCTTTAGTTTTTTTATTCCTAAATCCAATTCCAGTATCTTTAATATTAATGTTTATATAGTCTCTTCTTTGTCTAATTTCTATATCAATATTTTTGTCTGTTTTATTAAGTTTTTCAACTTTTTCTTGAATACTTTCTACAGAATTTTTTATTAAATTAAAAAAAAGTCTATTAAATTGTTCGTTATCAAAATTTAATATAACATCTTTCGATAGATGGTTAATCAACCTGATAGATATTGAGCTATCGAATTTACTAACTAGATTAATATTTTCTTTTATTACCAAATTTAAGTTGTTTGGTTTAAACAAAGGCTTTGGCATTCTAGCAAAATCAGAAAATTCATTTACTAAATTTTCTATTTGTTTTATTTGTTTAAGAATAGTTTTCAAATTATTTAAGTATTTTTCTTGTGTCTCACTTTCCAGTCTTGGAAGATATTTTGTTTTAAGATTGTCTATTGTAAGTTGTATTGGAGTCAGGGGATTTTTAATCTCATGGGCAAGTTTTCTGGCTACATTTTCCCAAGCCTCATGTCTTTCATTAGTAAGTAACTTTTCTTGCTGATTTTTTAACTTTTCAATCATTAAATTAAAATTTTTATTTAGTCTTTCCATTTCTATGTCAGCTTTTAAATCTGGAACTTTTGTATCAAGATTACCTCTGCCAATATTTTCAGATGCTGTTATTAAATTATTTATTGAAATAAAGAAACGAGAAGAGAATCTGATAGCAATTGTTATTGATAGGAATAGTAAAAGAGTAACAAGTGTAACATATATGATTGCAAAAGATATCCTTATACCTAAATTTTGATTTTCAACAGTATAATAAAAATTAACTGCTTCTTCAGATTTAATCAAATAATTTGAGATATTTTTATCTATAAATTTAACTACATACAGAAATGTATCATCATAGTTAGAAAGTCTCACAACTGCAGCAGACTTATTTTCAAATGTATTTATTATCTTTAATGGTCTATCATCATTTTTTACCATCTCCATAGCCTTAATTTCTATTTTTTTATATGTTGAGTCTGCGGCAGATCGAATTAAATTGCCTGAACTATCAATTAAATGAAGTTGATCTATATCTCTCAAATACCTCTGAGTATTTAAAATAAGCTGATATCTTTCAATATTTGACTTATATAAGTCATAGTATTTATTTAAATCAAATGCTATTAGAATAATTTCAGACTCAATTTTATTTCTTTTTTCATCAACATAGTTTCTAGCTATTTCATATGAATTATTGACAGCTGTTCTAATTTGTTTATCAAAATATTTATCAAGAGCAAATGAAAAGATAAATAATGAAAATATTGCGATCAAAAGTGAAGGTATTAATGTAAAGAGACCAAAAAATATAATATATTTTCTATTTGCGACAGATCCTCGGACATTAATATTATTTTTAATTGAGTTTCTGATATCTATAAAAATTAAAACAAAAAATATAAGAACTAGAACAAGGTTAGAAATAAGTAAAATTTCAAGATTTTCATCATTAAGCTTAATAAAACTCTTATCAATAAATGTTAAAAAAGTAAGAAAAGCTAGAGAAATAGTTAATAAAAATATAAATATTATAAACAAATTTCTTTTTAACAAGGCAAACATAATTTAAAAATATATTACAAAAAATTTAAAAATAATCATGAGTAATTGTTTTATACTACTAGCTGCAGGTAAAGGTAAGCGATTTAAATCAAATAATCTAAAACAATTTACAAATTATTTAAATAAGCCTTTATTTATGCACTCTGTTGATAAAGCAATAAAATCAAAACTTTTTAAATCAATAATTATTGTCTCAAATAAGCCAATAAAAAATATAAAAAATAAATCTATAAAAATAATTAAGGGTGGTAAAGAAAGATATCAATCATCACTGAAGGCACTAAAATTTATTAAAAATAAAAACTATAAAAATGTTTTTATTCATGATGCTGCACGTCCACATTTTTCTATAAAACTCCTAAAAAAACTTAAAGAAAACCTTAAATATAATGAGGCAGTAGTGCCTTTTTTAAAAACGAATAATTCGATTAAATACAGGGAGGGAAATAAACTTAAAAATATTGAAAGAGAAAACTTATTGTTTACACAAACACCACAATGTTTTAATTTTAAATCTTTATACATACTTTCAAAAAATAATAAGGATTTAGTTACAGATGAAGCCTCATTATTTTTAAACAATAACAAAAAAATTAATTTTATAAAAGGTGAGGAAAATAATTTTAAGATAACAACAAGATCTGACTTGCATAAGATAAAAACAAAAAGTTTTTATGGTATTGGGTTTGATATACATAGATTAATTAAAAACAAAAAATTATATCTTGGAGGTATTAAAATACCTTTCCATTCTGGACTACAAGGACATTCTGATGGTGATGTAATCCTACATGCTATAATAGATGGATTACTTGGATGTATGAGAAAAAAAGATATAGGGACAATTTTTCCAAGTAATAGAAATAAATTTAAAAATATAAGATCATCAAAAATGCTTAGACCTATTTTAAAAACTTTAAAAGAGGAAGGATATTTTATAAATAATTTAGATATTAATTTAATTTGTGAAAAACCAAAAGTGTCAAAATATAGAAAGAAAATTCTATCTTCACTATCCAATTTACTAGATATCAAGATGGATCAGATTAATATAAAGGGTAAAACAGTTGAAAAATTAGGTTTAATAGGAAAAGAAAAGGCTATTGCATGTGAAGTAATAGTTTCATTAAATTTTTATGATTAAAAAAATAAATTTTTTGTTTGTTACTCTTTTTGGAATAGGAAAACTACCAGGTCTATCGGGAAGTTATGCATCATTAATTACTGTTCTTTTTTTATATATATTATTTAATTTTTTTTTAGTATCAGCAGAGTTTTTTTTGTTTTTTTTAATTGGTATTTTCATAATTGCCTTATTTTCTGTCAACATTTATATAAAAGACCTAACAAATAAAGATCCAAAAGAAATTGTAATAGATGAGTTTATTGGTCAATCAATTCCAATCTGCCTTTATGAAATAGCCCATGATGAACCAAATAACTCAAGTAAGAAATTAATATTCTACCTCATAATGTTCGTGCTTTTTAGAATTTTTGATATAACCAAACCTTATCCTGTCAGTTACTACGATAAAAACTTTAAGAATAGCTTTGGAAATATTATGGATGATGTTTGTGCAGGTTTGTATGTAGTTGCAATTCTTGTTTTCTATATGATTGTTACCTCATGAAAATTTTGTCACAAAATATTATTAAATTATTAAAAAAAAAGAAACTTACATTATCATTTGCTGAATCATGCACTGGTGGACTTTTAGCTAGTTCTATAACTTCTGTAAGTGGATCTTCAAAAGTTTTCAAAATGGGACTGGTAACATATTCAAATAATGCAAAAGTAAAATTGCTGAAAGTTCCGAAGAAAATTATTAATAAATACGGAGCAGTTAGCTATGAAACTTGCGTATCTATGGTTAAAAATCTTAGTAAAATAAGTAAATCAAATATTTCTATTTCAATTACCGGAGTTGCTGGTCCAAGTGGAGGTTCAAAAGATAAACCAGTTGGATTAGTTTACATTGGTCTTAAAAAAGAAGGCAAAATAATAGTCAAGAGAAATATGTTTAAAAACAGAAAAAGGATTTCTATTCAAAAAGCCACAGTAAAACAGGCTCTTAAAATGGTTTTGAGTGTTGTTTAAAAATTATTTTAATATTACAAACTTTCAGCTCTTTTCTG